>CAWUKV010000362.1:0-2100 GCA_963923025.1 uncultured bacterium | reverse complement strand
TTCATCGCACAGCAGGTCAAGCGAAGCTCAAGTCGCAATGTAGTTGAAACTTGCTCTGAGCATCCATTCAATTCGCAAAATAATGAGACAACGTGAGTCCTACCGCTACCAACAGAAGTAGAACCGAACGATAGATCGTGTTGCTAGTGAATGGTGGAGATGGAACTAAAGCCTCTCATTCTCAATAAATTAAAATTTACTACCTCTGATAAATCGTTATATAGGTCTATGCAAAAAGATTTTTGGTTGTCTATTGGGGAAATAAATGAAAACGAATGTCATTAGTGTGTAATACTCTAGATAACCTATAGCAGTCGAAGGGTTGGTAGACCCATTCGGCTGCGTCGAGGGGCTCCAGCGTCAAGGACTTCAGTGTCAGGAACTGTCCCTAGCAACTCGACGAACGCAATATAGCCGCTCCGCTGTGTTGCGTTACTCACGTGCTGTTGGCACATTGTTTGTCTCAGGTGCGCGTTTGGGGTGCTCCGCGATAAATCTCAATTACTTCTCTTGATCAGCAAAGCTACTTCGAAACCATGAAATTCTCACGTCGGTCTCTTCTCGTCAGTGGTGCTGCCTCCACCGCTGCCTTTACCGCTACTCAAGTTTTTCGCCCTCAGCTCAGTCAGGCTCAGGGTGGCGTTGTTAATCTCTACTCGTCTCGTCATTACAACACCGATGACGAGTTGTACGATAATTTCACTCGTCAAACAGGCATCCAGGTCAATCTGCTGGAAGGCAGTGCTGATGAGCTATTAGAGCGTATTCTTGCTGAAGGCAGCAACAGTCCAGCTGATGTGTTTATGACGGTAGATGCCGGTCGCCTTTGGCGGGCAGACCAGGCTGGTGTATTTGCCCCGGTCTCTTCCGAGACGATAGAGTCTCGGATCCCGGCATCTCTTCGCCATCCTGATGGCCACTGGTTTGGCTTTTCCAAGCGGGTGCGGGTACTGATGTACAACAAAGATATGATCGATCCCAGCGATCTTTCCACCTATGAGGCGTTGGCCGATCCCATGTGGCGTGGCAAGATTTTGACCCGCTCTTCGACTAATATTTACAGCCAATCGCTGACGGCCTCTATGATTGAGGCTCTGGGCATGTCGGGTGCAGAGGACTGGGTAGAGGCACTCGTCGCTAACTTTGCCCGTCCGCCTGAGGGTAACGACCGGGCTCAGATCGAAGCGGCAGCAGCGGGTGTTGGGTCGATTGCGATCGCAAACACCTATTACCTGCCTCGTTACGCCAAAGATGGAGACCCTGCCCAGCAGGCTATCTTTGAAAAGATGGGTGTTTTCTTCCCAAACCAGCAGGGCCGCGGCGCACACGAAAATATCAGTGGTGCAGGCTTAACTGCCAACGCTCCCAACCGCGACAACGCCATCCAGTTCCTTGAATATCTCTCTAGTCCTGTTGCTCAGGTGTTCTTTGCCCAGGGCAACAACGAATACCCAACCGTACCCGGTACTCCCCTAGACCCTATTGTTGCGGGCTTCGGTTACTACGAAGGAGCCGAGATGAATGTCAATGTCTATGGTGAGAACCAGGCTGAGGCTGTTCGCATCATGGACCGAGCAGGCTGGGTGTAGATAATGTTGTTCCCTTAGATCGCCACACACTCCACTCTAACGGCGCGTGCCCTCCTGACGGTGCGCGCCTTTCTTATCAATTTTCTGTCACGTAAGTGTCTTTGCCTTTCTTAAACCAACTGTCGCAACTCGTCTAGGGTGATCACCTCTAAGGTGATGACATAAACAGCCTGCCCCAGTCCATCCGAAAAGATACTCAGGTAGTGGGGCTCGCCATCGCGCCAGTCAGGGCGGCTGATCTTGTATACCGAATAGCCCGGTTCATCGGTGACGTGTTCGTCCACCTCGTATCCATTTAGCTCTAGTTCGGGGATCAGCAACTGTACAGCCCGACGGTAGTTACCGATATTCGATAACTGACCACAGCTATCGAGTCCGTAGCAGCCCATCTGTGCGTCGGCAAAATGGGGAAAGTCGTCAGCAAAAGGTACCACCTTTCCTCTTTCAAGGGGGGGCGGAACGTTCGGTGGTTCTTCTGGTGGCTCTGCTGGTGGTGCAGGGTCAGGTCCAT
>CAWUKV010000361.1:0-2134 GCA_963923025.1 uncultured bacterium | reverse complement strand
ATTCTGTAATTACTTGACAGCTTAATAGTAGGCGGTCATTTGCTCATGTAGCAATTTGCAAAGAGGTTGAGCCGGATTGCGTCAAATCCCTCGAAGGCCTAGCAGCTGCGCATGGGCCGGGGTAAAGGCAGAAGACCTTAGCAATTGCGGGATGCCCCTAACAATAGACTGACATTTGTTGATAAACTGACGCGTCCACTGTTGGAGATCATCAATCTGTAACGGAGAGAGGTTGTAATCGGTCGCGGCATGTAAGCATCCACGATGAATCCAGATGTCCTTATCGGGTTCTAACCAGGGACTTGGAGGGCGGGAGACCTGCCAATAGTCTGTGACCAGGGTTGTCCCTAGATAGGTTTGAATCACCTGGCTAAGGCTGTTCATGGTAGAAAGGTAGTCGCCTAATAGCGCTGTTGCGACCTGCGAGGAGAGTGATCTGAATTTTGTGTAAGCGCTTATTTCTTACGGGGAAAAGCGTTCTGGGAACAGGATAGCAAAATGTGAAAGGGCTGCCCTCCAATTCTTAATAGGCCGGTTCCATTTCTTTGCGATATTGTTCATTGCCAGATACATCAGTCTGAAAACAGCATCCTCGCTTGGAAAAACTGCTTTGGTCTTAATGACTTTGCGCAACGACCGATTGACCGATTCAATCGCGTTGGTGGTGTAGATGACGCGACGAATTTCCATGGGGTAGTCGAATATGGGAATCACGTTCTCCCAATGCCGAATCCAGATTTGACTGACAGCAGGGTAAGTCGCATCCCACTTTTCGGCAAAGGCATCTAGGGCGGCTTCTGACTCGGCCAAAGTAGCAGCCTGGTAAATCGGCTTGAGGTCAGCCGCTACCGCCTTACGGTCCTTCCAGGGGACGTACTTCATGCAGTTGCGCATCAGATGCACGATGCACAGCTGGACCTGCGTCTGAGGATAAACGGCCTCAATCGCCTGGGGAAAACCCTTGAGTCCATCACAACAGGCAATCAGAATATCCTTGAGCCCTCGGTTCTTCAAGTCTGTAAGTACCTTGAGCCAGAACTTGGCCCCCTCACTCTCGGCCTCGCCAATCCACAGCCCGAGCAGTTGCTTGTCGCCCTCGCGGTCGATGCCCAGCACAACGTAAACGGCACGCTTGCTCACTCGCCCTGAGACCTTGATGTTCACGTACAGCGCATCAAGATACACAATCGGGTAGACTTCATCAAGCGGCCTGGACTGCCATGCTTTGACGTCCTCGCTAACGCTCTCGATTACCTCGCTAATCACTGCTGCCGAGACCTTTGCGCCGCCGTAGAGCTCTTCTAATTGAGCACTGATGTCGCGGGTGCTATTGCCCCGAGCATAGAGCGCCAGGATTTTCTCATCGAGCCCGGCAATGCGCCGCTGATGTTTGGGCACCAGCACTGGCTCAAAACTGCCGTTGCGGTCCCTGGGAATCGACAGCTCCAGCCCGCCGTCTTCGGATTGAATCGTCTTCTTCGAGCTGCCGTTGCGGCTATTGGTTGCGGCTTCGGCGGCTGAGCCTTCGCTTTTGAGATGATGGTTGAGTTCGCCAGCTAGAACGCGCTCAACTAACCGCTTCTTGATCTGCTTCATGAGTCCTGATTCGCCCAGGATGTCCTCGGGGCTCTTACAGTCTTCGAGCAGTTCGTCTAGCAACTCATCGACGCGGTTCGGTTCTTTCTTTTTACGGGCCATCATGCGGTCTCCTGAATTACGGGGAGGGTAGACCGCTTACACAAAATTCCTTACACTCCCGCCCGGTCGAAATGAACAACAGCTGGGACGATATCATTGCTTACCTGAGTCGAGATCGCAGCTATCGCAGACAGTTTCAACAAATTTACAAAAATACCCCCACAGCAGAGGCTGTCCGCAACGCCATAGCAACCTACGAACGGACGTTAATAACCCCCAACGCCCCCTTTGACCGCTACCTGAAAGGCGATAAAAACGCCATTACTGCAACTGAGAAACAAGGCTACGATCGCTTCAAGTCCTACGGCTGTGTCGCCTGCCATCAGGGCATTAACGTTGGGGGCAATATGTATCAGCGACTGGGGACGTTTGAGGATTATTTTGCCCGTCGAGACAGCATAACCGTGGCAGATATCGGGCGCATGTCCATCAGCCA
>CAWUKV010000360.1:0-2188 GCA_963923025.1 uncultured bacterium | reverse complement strand
AAATACCCACACACTTTTTGTCATTGTTACTACGTAATAATTCGTACTTCACTGTCTCAGCAAACGCCCGATTGGCAGAGCCGATGGCCGCATGCTTGAATCGACGTTGGGCCGTATCGCTCTAAAGCCCCCACTCTAAAAGCGCTGCGCCCCAAGTCAAACCGGCCCCAAACCCTGACATTGCAATCGTGTGACCAGGTTGAATTTTACCAGCGCGCACCCATTCATCTAGGGCGATGGGGATGGAGGCGGCGGAAGTATTGCCATGCTTGGCCATGTTGCTGACGACACGTTCATTGGGGAGCTTGAGTCGTTTCGCTACGGCATCTAAAATTCGCTGGTTTGCCTGGTGCAAAATCAGCCAGTCGATGTCACTCGTGCCTAGCTCGGCGTGAAACAGCGTTTTTTCTAACACTTCTGGCACGCGGCTAACGGCAAAGCGATACACCTCACGCCCGTTCATGGTAATGGGGTGAAAAGTGCCACGCTGGGTCGTTATGCCGTTGGTCAGGTCTGCGCTTTCCGGCTGGTAAGCCAGGTTAAGGCAGTCATTCATGCTGCCATCGCTGTGGAGCTTAAACCCCAGTAGCTGGTCGGGCTGGTCGGGCTCTCTGGCCTGCATTACCATCGCCCCAGCCCCATCACCAAACAGCACACAGGTGGTCCGGTCCTGCCAGTCAACCCAGCGGGTTAGCAAGTCTGCGCCAATGACGACAACGTTTTTGAAGACGCCCGTGCGGATGTACTGGGCAGCGGTCACCAGGCCAAAGACAAAGCCAGAGCAGGCTGCCGTTAGGTCGAAGGCAACGGCGCGGCTGGCCCCTAGCTCGGCCTGGACCTGGCAGGCCGTACCAAATAGGTCGTCAGGGGTAGAGGTTGCTAGCAGAATGAGGTCGATGTCGTCAGGGGTAAGGTTGGCAGCAGCGATGGCTCGACCTGCTGCATCGGCGGCCAGTGACTTGAGCGATTCTCCTGGGCCTGCCACATGGCGGTTGCAGATGCCTGTGCGAGTCGAAATCCATTCGTCTGATGTATCGACCAACTGAGCCAAGTCATCATTGCTCAGTTGGGCGCTCACCCGAGCGCTACCGCTGCCCGTAAACACGACGCCGTAGGTTTGCACGGTTTTAGTCCCCTTCTGCGACACGCGCAGCTACCTTCTGATATTGCGCCTGAATCTGCTCAAGAACTCGATTGTCGACCGCCTCTTTGGAGAGGCGAATAGCATTGAAAATAGACGGGGCCTGAGAGCTGCCGTGACTGATCACCGCAATGCCCGCCACGCCCAACAGCAGGGCTCCGCCGTGCTCGGCATGGTCGACTCGCTGCTTAATCCGCTTCAGGTTGCCCCGTAGCAGTAGTACGCCCAGCTTACCTAAAATGCCCTGGGGCAGCTCTTCTCTCAATATCTGCAGCGCAGCTTCACCCACCGCTTCGGCAAACTTCAGCAAAACATTACCGATAAAGCCGTCGCAGACGATCACGTCAAACTGACCCGACAGCACGTCTCGCCCCTCAGCATTGCCGACAAAGTTGATTTTGTCGCTGTCGGCCAAGCGTTGGTGAACCGTGACGGCAAGGTCGTTACCCTTGCTGGGCTCCTCACCAATGTTCAGCAGGCCAACCTTAGGCGACGGCGTACCCAGCGCGTGCTGCGCGTAGATACTGCCCATCAGCGCAAACTGGTCTAGGAACTTGGGCTTACAGTCGACGTTAGCGCCCACATCCAAAATCAGAACGGACTTGCCCGTCACGACCGTCGGAAAAATAGCGCCAATGGCCGGTCGGTCAATACCCTTAATTCTCCCCAGCCGAAGCAGCGCTGCCGCCATGGCCGCACCCGAATGCCCTGCCGACACAACCGCATCGGCACGACCTTCCTTGACCAGGCTCATCGAAACGTTAATGGAGGCTTTGGGCTTACGGCGCAGCGCACTGAGCGGCTCCTCATGCATCTCAACCGTGCCTTCTGCTGGCACAATTTCGATGTCGTTGAGCTGCCGTGCGTCCGAAACGCAGGCTCGAATCTTTTCGGGGTCGCCCACCAGGAGAATTTTGACGTCTAACTCTTCTTTTGCCCTGAGCGCACCTGCTACGATTTCAGCTGGGGCAAAGTCACCCCCCATCGCATCCACGGCGATTCGTGCCTGAGTCAAACCCATTGAATTGAAGTCTGTAGAAACTTTAA
>CAWUKV010000359.1:0-2210 GCA_963923025.1 uncultured bacterium | reverse complement strand
GCGGCGCGGGCAAAACCGTTCTGGTCCGTCGTCTGGTCGAAGAAGCCGCCCTACAGGGCATTCCCTCCATCGTCATCGACGGAGCCAACGACCTGGCAAGAATGGGCGACCCCTGGCCCACAATGCCCGAGGCTTGGACCGAGATAGACCAAGAGAAAGCGCAGCAGTACCACAGCAGCGTTGACGTCACTATCTGGACGCCGGGACGCGAGGCGGGCAACCCGGTGAATCTAAAACCCCTGCCGGACTTCGCGGCCCTAATTACCAACGACGACGAGCTAAGCCAAGCCGTAGACATGGCCCGCGACAGCCTGCAAGACATTGTTGCCGCAGGCAAAGGCAAGACCGACCAGATCAATCGTGGCCTGCTCCGCAGTGCCCTAGACCACTTCGCCCGTGCAGGCGGTGGCGACCTAGAATACTTTGCTGAATACCTGCGAGAGCTGCCAGAAGACGCCTCCGTCAATATTAGCAAGGCCCAAAAACGCGCCCAGGACATGGCCGATCTACTCAGCGCCGCCATCTCCAACAATCCCCTGCTCCGTCAGCGCGGCGCGGCCCTCGACCCCGCCATTCTCTTTGGTCAAGGCAGCAGCAAAACCCGCATCTCCATTCTCAACTTCATTGGCCTACCAGGCTTGCCCCAACAGCAGCAGTTTCTCAACCAGCTGGCAATGACCCTGTTCACCTGGATTAAGAAGAACCCCGCCCCAGC
Source organism: uncultured bacterium (assembly GCA_963923025.1). Taxonomy (GTDB): domain Bacteria; phylum Cyanobacteriota; class Cyanobacteriia; order Phormidesmidales; family Phormidesmidaceae; genus CAWUKV01. The sequence continues at coordinate 1,495 of CAWUKV010000359.1, read as the reverse complement.
AGGCGTCCCCCTACGCGGGCTGCTGGTCATCGACGAGGCCAAAGACTTTCTCCCCTCTCAACAAACCACCGCCTGCAAATCCAGCCTCAACCGCCTCGCTGCCCAGGCCAGAAAGTATGGTCTGGGGCTCATCTTTGCCACTCAGGCCCCCAAGAGTATTGACCACAACGTGGTTGCCAACTGCTCCACCCAGCTCTACGGACGGGCCAACTCCCCGTCTGCCATCGAGGTGGTGCGAGACCAGCTACGGCAGCGCGGCGGCGACGGGTACGACATCGCCAAGTTAGGGCGAGGTCAGTTTTATGCTGTGTCGGAGTCCATCGCTCCACCCGTTAAGCTGCTGACGCCAATGTGTCTATCCCATCATCCGCCGAGTCCGCTGGATGAAAATGAGGTGCTGAAACGGGCTCAAAAACAGAAATAGGGACTTAATTAAAACAGAGTTCATGCATAGATACTTGGTTCTTACCGATCAAGCGCGACCAGATTATCGTCTTGTAATATCGTTTCTTTGGCACGACTTGTACAACGTAGATACAGATGGAAATGCCGAGGATCCTGCTAGTCGCCAGTGGACACAGTTGTACATTCGCAACCGTCAGGATGGCTCTGAGATTATTGACATCTTTCCTGTCTCGGAGCAACCACTCATCCTTCAGATCGAATCTACCAAACGCCAATTAGCCGCCCACGTGACTTACTTTTTGGCAGCTTATATGTCTGCTGGTGTAGCTGACTCACAGACAGGACCTTTCTAGCCGCCACACATCTTGCTGCCATTTATGGATGATGATTTTGATGTTCCAGCAGCACTAGAGCGCGTGCGATTGAGCCCGTTCAACCGGACAAATCTAGAAATTCTTTTTTCCTCTACCTAGAAGAGTGCTTCTTGTTGGTTATCAGTCAATGATTCAACCTGTTCGATTCTATGCGGTATGCCGTAGCCTGTATAAGCTCTAACCTCAGGCGGCTGCATGCCTAATACGATAGCTTGCTTAGGAATCCCCGCTTCGACTAACTCTTCTGCAATCAGCCGGTCGGTATTGTTGGCTTGAATCCAAATTTGTTGTCCTATGATATCTATGTGTAGAACGACATTATGAATGTATCTTCCCTTAGACCACCCCATTGACAGCAGCAAATATCGATGACATTGACTATCTACTAACACGTGGTTGTGTACGTCAGGCTCATTAGCTAAAGGAACACTGGCATAGTCTCGCACTAGCTTTTCAACTTGCTGAAGATAATTCTTTACTGGATCCATTGCACAATTTCCTGGCGCTGCGAATCAAAAACAATCAGTCTCAGGCGGTCGTTATCCAACAGAATATTAGCAAATTGACTATCCTCAAATAGCTCTGAGTAAGCGGCCACCGGCATTGCAAGATAAAAAACTCGCTCAGGTTCTGTTCGAGCCAAAATATCACTATACAAAATGGGTAGTGCTAGCCATGTAAGGATGCGTTGTAGTGGTGTATGAAATACCAGATCG
>CAWUKV010000358.1:0-2335 GCA_963923025.1 uncultured bacterium | reverse complement strand
AATATAGGCAAGTAGCAGAACAATCGGCTGATTAAAACGGCTATCGTCGAACCTCTTTTGCGGCGTTGTAGATTTTCTCATTGGCCTCAACAGACTTCTGCAAATCCACAACCGGGTTGGGATAGTCAACACCCAGCCGCACATCGCCACGCTTCTGTTCTTCTTTATCCAACTTCCAGGGGCTATGAACCTTTTTCACCGGCACCTTCTTCAGCTCCGGTAGCCAGTACTTCACGTACTTACCCTCAGGGTCGTAGTCCTTAGACTGTTTAGGAATGTTGAAGTACCGAAACCCTCGGGCATCGTTGCCCACGCCAGCAGTGTAGTTCCAATTGCCCCAGTTGCTACATACGTCGTAGTCGATCAACAGGGACTCGAACCACTCAGCCCCCATGCGCCAGTCAATACCCAGATTCTTGGTCAGAAAGCTAGCCACGTTCTGTCGTCCCCGGTTTGACATAAACCCAGTAGCGGCAATCTCTCGCATATTGGCATCTACCAGCGGATAGCCGGTTTCACCTGCGGTCCATTTCTCAAAGCGGTCCCAGTCTTGTTTCCACTCCACCCGCAAGCCTCGCAGGCCAGAGGGGTAAAAGACTGTATCGCCGTGCTTGTCGCACACAAAGCGGAAGTAATCGCGCCACAGCAGCTCAAACACGAGCCAGTAGGTCGAGTCGTTGCGGGTGCGCTGGGCTTCGTAGCGCTGCACCTCTTCGTAGACCTGACGTGGTGAGAGGCACCCGAGTGATAGCCACGCAGAGAACTTAGAAGAATAGTCCGCGCCCAGCATGCCGTTGCGAGTCTTTTTGTAGACCTTGAGTTTATCGGCATCCCAAAAGTAGTGCTGCAGGCGCTCAAGTCCCGCAGTTTCACCACCCTTAAACTGGAGTACGCCCCGGTCGTCAATTTCCTTCGGTTCTAGACCGAGTTGCTGAATCGTTGGCAGTTCACCTCGGTCTATCTCGGGCAAAGGGGGCAGCTTTTCCGGTGTGGGAAAGGTTGGTGCGACGGTGCTGCCCTTTTCAACCTTTTTGCGAAACTGGGTGAAGACCTCGGGCAGGCGCGAAACCTCAAAAGGGAGATCGTCTGGGTGGTACAGCGTTGCCCCCCAGTAAACCTCGTAGCTAATTTTGCGCTGGGCCAGTGCCTGCTCTACGGCACGGTCCACGGCTAGCTCTTCTGAGGTGACTTCTTCATGCCAGTAAACGGCATCCACCTTCAGCGCTTCTGCAATCTGGGGAATTTCATCTTCAGGCTTGCCCTTGCGGATGATCAGGTCGCTGCCCCTGGACTGTAGGGACTGTCGCAAGTCGGCAATGCTTTCTAGTAGAAACTGAGCACGGTAGGCTCCAGTTTTGGGAAAGCCAAAGCTAGTTTCGCCAAACTGGCGCGGGTCAAAGCAGTAGACAGGGATAACGTCGGCCTGCCGCTCTAGAGCTCTATGAAGCGGTTCGTGATCGTGGAGGCGGAGGTCGTTACGGAGCCAGAGCAGAATACGCATTAGGGCATGTTGCACAGTCTCCTGTGCTGATCAAAGCGGTGGTCTATTCCAGTATTCCACTTTATCTAGCGTTGGGCTTCGGCTTAGAGTTGGATTAGTCGTTGCTATGTAGGGGTTGCTCTGGCAATTTAAGCAACTACCAAATCTTAGCCATCTTCAGTTCGAATCCTGGCAGTTCTGGCTCACAGCTGACTGATGCAGGATTATCTAAAACGTCTGTTTTTTGGTTGGGTCTATACCTGTGGACCTGTCGCTGCTTGCGGTCTATCAATAGCCCCAGCGGCACACCGTTAGCGATGTACTCGACCATCTTGTCTTGCAGGCTAGCCAGGGTGTCACTGCTGGAACGGAGCTCTACGACAAAATCTGGTGCAATAGGTGCAAAAGACGCTTGCTGTTCCAGAGTAAGCGCGTTCCAGCGGCCAGATAAAATCCATGCTGCATCAGGAGAGCGAGTCGCACCATTAGGCAACGTAAAACCGGAGCTGGAATCGAATACTTCGCCAGTCCCGTCTGTTTCGGCCCATATGTAGAGTTGGCCGAAGACCCTCCCATTACGGTTTCCAGTATCAGCAAACGCGGGTGGCATAACAATAACTCTCCCATCAGCGTTGCGTTCAATTCTCAAATTGGGGTTAGTTTGACAGAAGTCATAGAACTGGGCATCGCTCATCTCTGCGGTTTCAAGCAGTGAAGAGAGATTGATAGGCAACGGAGTCTGTACCTGCTTAATCACCAGACTTGTCATACTCGCCTCTTTCGACCTTACTCAATAAGATTGTAGTGGCTGAAATAGCTAACCGAAGAGAGCGTCCTGCTCAATCTCTTCGATCA
>CAWUKV010000357.1:0-2402 GCA_963923025.1 uncultured bacterium | reverse complement strand
ACAGCACTGACAAGCGCTTCGGCTCGTTGTACACCACCTTTTGTCAGTCAATCAGCCCGGTTCCTTGCCCAACGGGCTTAGTGGTAAAAAAGGGCTCAAATAGTCGGGCCTGCACATTGGGAGAGATCCCACTACCGTTATCGGCGATGGTGACCACAGCCCAGTTTGCCTGAGTTGCCGGGGGGACCGGGGCTTCGACACACGCTACAGAGGCGTCGTCTGAAACAGATTCAACAGTCGTTGAAATCGTAATTTGGGCCGGTGTTCCATCTGCTCGCGGGGCCTCTAGTGCATCAATGGCGTTAGCCAAAACGTTCATAAACACCTGATTGATTTGGCGAGCATAGCAGGTGACGGACGGAAGGTCGCTGTAGTCTCGAATAATTTCAATTTCGTCAGCCCCTGATTGAGGCTTGAGTCGATGGTTAAAAATCATCAGCGTGCTTTCGAGACCCTCATGTAGGTCAACTGGCTTAAGTTCGGCCTCATCAAGGCGAGAAAAGTTACGCAACGACAGTACGATTTCGCGAATCCGCTGCGCCCCCGCTTTCATGCTGTGAAAAAGCGCTGTGATGTCTTGCTTCAGGAAGGGTAAATCGGCTTCTTCGAGGGCTGCTGCGAGACTATCTGACGTCTTTGGACAGTGATACTGGTACTGGTCAAGCAGGTGTAGTATCTCCTCAACATAATTTTCTGCATGGTGTAAGTTGCCGTGAATAAAATTGACGGGGTTGTTGATTTCGTGAGCGACACCCGCCACCATCTATCCTAGTCCAGACATTTTCTCAGCTTGAATAAGCTGGGATTGCGTTGTTTTGAGATATTGAAGAGCGGCCTTTAAATCCTGTTTTTTTGGGATGAGTTCTGCAGTGCGTTGTTCAACTGTTGTTTCTAGCTGACGACTATACTGTTTTAGCTGTTGTTTGTCTTGCTGCTGTTCATTCAGTAATCCCTGTACGCGGTTCAGGAGCTGGTTAAATGAATGGGCTAGAATACCAACCTCATCCCGGTTTACTGTGCTAACTCGCAGATTAAAATTATTCGTTTCTGACACCTGTTGAGCCACTTGGCTGGCCTGTAGCAGCGGACGAGTAATATGACGACTGGTATAAAGCGCCAGACTCGTCGAGATGCCAAAGGAGACCAAGAGGCTGATGACGGCTAGCCGCGTCTCGAGCTGTCGTGCTTGGGACAGCTGATTTGTTGCCATAGCCTGTGATGCCTCTGCACCAGCGCCTATCCGCGCGTGACGGCTCCGGTCAAAGTACCCACAGAGCGGTGTGCTGCCGCTTAAGAAATGGAGCTATGGCTGGACTTGCGCTCAAGCTTCTGAATTGTTTATAGAATGCCCATTATCCACGCGTTTCTAGAGTGAAGTGCCGGTGTATGTCTTGGCGGAAAGCGCGCCTAGGTCCGTATTGATGCGTCTAGAAACGCGTCAATACGGACGATTACCTGATCACAGAGGGTTGGGTCATCTGCCCTAAACCACTCCATTTGGGAGACCTGGCGAAACCAGGTACGCTGGCGTTTGGCAAATTGCCGGGTATGTTGAGCGATGAGCGCGATCGCCCCCGTCAGCGAAATCTCGCCCGCGAGATGTTGCAGCATTTCGGCATAGCCCAGGGTTTGGAGAAGGGGCAGGTCTGGGCCATAGCAATCCAGTAGCGCTTTTACCTCGTCAACAAATCCCATCTCAATCATTTGATGAACCCGTTGTTCGATGCGGTTAGCCAATGTGGACGGATCGCAGGTCAAACCGAGCTGAAGGATGGGATAGCCAGGCGGCGACTCTCCCTGTTGGTTACTCAGGGGACGTCCGGTTGCGTAATACACCTCCAGTGCGCGTAGCGTGCGAACGGCATCGTTTACGTGAATTCGCTGTGCCGCTGTGGGGTCAACCTGCTGTAGAAAGGCGTGACACTGTGGCTGCCCCAGTTGGGTAAGCTGGCTCCGGAGTTGTAGCTGCGGCGGTACGCGGGGAATGATCAGGCCATTTGCGATCGCGCGAATATAGAGCCCAGTCCCACCTACCAGTAGCGGCACCCGTTCCCCAGACTGGTGCAGTTGCCCAATCACCGCCTGGGCCCGCTGCTGATAATCTGCCACCGTCAGTGTCTCGGTCGGCTCGCAGATATCTATTAAATAGTGGGGAACTCGGGCCTGCTCCTCTGGACTCGGTTTTGCGGTGCCGATATCGAACCGCCGATAGACCTGCCGAGAGTCGGCGCTGATAACGGCTCCACCCAGCCGCTCAGCAACCTGCATCGCTAGCCCAGACTTACCCACAGCCGTTGGCCCAGCGACTATAATCAGAAATGGTAAATCCGAACCAATTGACACGTAGAAATATCATTCTTAAAAAACCGTAATATTTGCCTACTGCATCCCAACCATTTTTA
>CAWUKV010000356.1:0-2407 GCA_963923025.1 uncultured bacterium | reverse complement strand
CTCAACTAAATACAGATGCAAACAACATCGTACCTTTTGCTCGTAAGCAAGTAGCTGTCGCTGCTGCCTAAACACCTCTTACAGGTTCGAGCGACCACCGGCTGACTCCGTTAAGGTCGGCGGTCTAAAACCCCAACGGATGCGCTGACTAGCTTCTTTGATGGGCTAGCCGGCTAAGCTTTTCATCAAAGCATCCTTTCGTTCGGGATAATGAACGAATCCCGCCCAGAGGATCAGATGGGCTAAACCTGTGAATGAACGACATGCGATTACTCAGGGCGGACACGGGTTCGACTCCCGTCAGCTCCATTTAGAGCAAAAGCCATTCAAGGACGAGGCCACTTACGCCAGCGCTCCTTGGGTGGCTTTTATATATGGGATGGTCTGACTGTGGGATGGTCTGACTGTGGAATGGTCTGAATTTTGAAGGCTGCTGTGGTCTCAGCTGCTGCGATCGCTAAGACCATGGCTGGTGGAGATTAGCGCTTTGAGTGCTTTGACTTCAATGACATCTGCTACGTCCGTAACCCGACATCAAACACACGCTTCAACGCCATCGAAGATTTTGTCAGGAGTCGATAACACAATTTCATGGGTGCGCGTTTTGGTGACGGCGTTGTCCCAGCGCCGCACCGACCGTCCGACTGGCGAGGACAGGGTAAAAAGTCACGTCCTTCACGGTCCTATGAGCCGCGTCAAGTGGGCTTGATACATCCCTGAGTGGCGATAGCGCAGGGATGTATCAAGCATGCCACTGGCCGGACAAGTTGACGATTATTCATCAATTCAACTTGTTATTTATGAGTTTCTTGAAGCTGGGTTAAGTAATCTTTTATCTGCCTGAAAGCTCGGAACTGCGGTAGTTTCTGAAAATATACTGAGGGAAAATCGTTGCCCCGTCGAAGATGATTGATCGATAAGGGAGGGCGCTGCTCGATCGGGATTTTTCCAGTATCTCTCAGAAGTTTTTGGAATAACTGGATATCTTGATGTATCCCAAGAGCGGCGTCTAATGTCTGTGCCTGCACCCTCAGCGGACGACGAAACCTGTTATTACCTAACTTGTATTTAAGATGAAGTTTCCCTTCTGGCAGTATCTCAAGCAACCTGTTTTCAATGCCCAGCAACCGCTTATCCTCAGACCCCAGAAGTTTTGGCAGCGGTCCATGCAGCAGCATCTAGAGCGCTGCTGGGTCTGTGAGTACAAGTCAGAAGAGCGTCATTACTAGGCGTCATTACTCAATCGTGTGAGTGACTAGATCGCGTTAGGTAAACGGCCCAAATTATTATTTGCCAATGATTTGCCTAAATGGTGTGTAGGAGCGACTGTGTAGCCTGATCCACCCAGCTTTAAACGTAGCGGGTCAGAGCAACACGATAGCGCTGCTTTTTTGTTACTGAAACGTCCCCAATCGCCAATCGACCTTTGCCTCGAATGGCAATTAGGTCACCTGATTTAACCGTGTGGCTGGATTGGGTGATGGGCTTCCAGTTAACTCGAACGTCGCCGGTGCCAATCATGTTGGCCATTTTGCTACGGGACATACCGAAGCCTGCGGATGCGATCGCATCCAAGCGCATGGAGGCTTCCACTGTCGTCATCTCTTTTTTCTTGGGCTCTCGCACTCGCAGTTCGGAGAAGTCAATCGCCTGAGTTTTGACGGGTACAGACCGGACCTGGCTAAGATGCATTGACAGGAACTCGACCAGCTCAGGCACCACAATAATTTGAGCGCCGCGTTCCCCCAAGACGATAATGTCTCCTACTTTTTCGCGAACAATGCCCGTGCCTAAAATAGCCCCTAGAAAATCTCTGTGAGTAGCCGTATCAAATAAAAAATTTCCGGCGACTTGAAGCAGTGCCAAAGGCGCAGGGGCAGTCTCTAAGGGTAGCTCTGCTCTGGCGATGACTAGGCGTTGGCGTTCAGCCTGGGGATACCCACCCACGGCTTGTAAATGAATATCCGTCAGCCGCTTAAATACGGCCTGCGTTTCGAACAATTCCGGCGGCGATAAAAAATCTGTCACGACCTGCTCCCAGGTACGGATAGCCTGGTTGGCCTGGTCGATGACTCGAGTAAGGGCGGCTTTGTTTTCAGCCCCCTTCAGCAAATCTTCCTTTGGCAGCATGGGTTAGCGGTCTACCCGTTCTCCTTCATCTTTTTTGACCTACTCATCATACTGACCGGCCTGCAAGTAGCGCTAGTGCCATCAGGTGTTTGCTCCCTGTCAGTTGGTGTATGGGTTTTCAATTGGGTTATGAGGATGGTCTAAAACCGACTCAACTTTACCCAGTTGGATAGTTCTTGCCTCAACAGCTTTTATCGCCAGGCCAGTGTCTCTTTGATGGGGATAAACCACGTCCAGCCTGAAACCTATAGTTCCAAACCGCGTATAGCCTGAAAAT
>CAWUKV010000355.1:0-2423 GCA_963923025.1 uncultured bacterium | reverse complement strand
CACCGAGTACGGCGATCCTGCTTGGCATAGAACCACAGGTTGTCGCAGCCTTGTCCTAAGGTTACTGGCAGCGGCGACAGAACGAGGATACCGAGTCAGGATATCAGCTTTGACTCGAATGCTTGCAGATTGCCGCGTCATCCGGACAGATCCAAATCGATTCGGCTAGCCCTCAACTGCGTCAGTTTCTGTGGTTAAGAAACCCACAATACAGACCATTCAGCGACTAGAACGATGACTGCGGCGATTGTATTGACCGGGCGTAATGCCGACTGAGCGTTTGAAGTGGCGCGTAAAATGGCTCTGGTCAGCAAAACCGGTATCCAGCGCGACCTCAGAAATAGCCTGCCCGTCCAACAGCCGCTGCTTGGCCTGCTCTAGCCGCACCTGCAACAGATAAGCATGGGGCGGCAGACCAATTTCTTTACGAAAGCTGCGCAGTAGGCGCAGGGGCTTCATGTCGACCAAGGCAGCCAACTCAGACAGGGACACGTTCTGGGCGTAGTAGGCTTCGATGTAATCCCGCACCTGCTGAACCCGCTGACTGAGCGGTTTAACCGGCGGTGTGACATCGGCATGTCGGGTGACCAAGTCGGCCACAACCGACACCAGGTAGCTTTCTTGGACTAGCGTGATTGGGTCGTTTTCGAGCAGGTGAGTCAAGTGGAGGAGCCGCTGGGCCAAGTTGCGATCGCGCAGCCGCCCGTCTTTGAAATACGGCAGACCTGCTGACGCTTCGAAAGCTCGCGCCATCAGAGCCGCACTGGGATAAATGATGCGATAGCTATAGCGCTGCTCGTCCACCGCTCCGCCCCAGTGGACCTGACCTGGGTTAATCACAACCACTTCCCCAGCAGTCAGCACATGCTCGGCCTGTTGGGTCTCATAGGCTAGCAGCCCCCGCTCTACCACGCCCAGACCAAACTCACTGTGCCGATGTCGGCCAAAGGCGTGGCGAATATTGTCCCCTCGCAGGACCTCTAGCTGGTCGAGAGTGGGAATTTGCCAGAGCTTGACCTGTGATTGTGTCATAAAGTTTCAGACGGGAGAGCGCCCCGTAACGGGCACCCTCGCATAGAATCCGAGCATAACAATCAATCCATAACAATCCGAGCAAGGGCTCAGGAAGCGTGCCCAAGGCCATAAGCCTAGCGTAACGACCCTGTCGCTTCCCGTCTTGTATGTTTTTGCACCCGGTCCAGTCCCACCTTGCCAACCCCCGCCCCTAAAACGCCAATCATGACCGCAACTGTGACCAGCCGGGAGACCCAGCTTCAAGCCCTGCGCGACAGCCTGCGCGAGGGACAGCAGCGGCTGGCTGACTGGCGCGGTGGCACCCTGGCTGTGTCGGCGGTGCCCGGTTCTGGCAAGTCTACGGGAATGGCTGCAGGAGCCGCGATCGCGGTGGCCCACTATCAGCTTCACGCCCGCAAGCAACTGGTCTTGGTCACGTTCACCCGGTCGGCTGCCGCCAATCTCAAGGCCAAGGTCCGCCAGCATCTGCGCCACCTGAAGCTGCCCCTCAACAGCTTTACGGTGCAGACGCTGCACGGACTGGCGCTAAACATCGCCACGCGTAACCCCGAAGTCTCTGGGATCAACCTGGAAACCACTACGCTGGTCTCCCCCAACCAGGGTAATCGCCTGATTCGCACCGCTGTAGAACAGTGGATTAGCCAAGCGCCGGGGCTGTACCAGCGGCTGATCGAAGGGCGTGGCTTTGATGGAGAAGAGGCGGAGCGGCTGCGGCGACAGTCGGTGTTGAGAACCGAAGTCTTGCCTAACCTGACCTACACCGTGGTTCACGAGGCCAAAAGCTCGGGGCTGCTGCCTACGGACATTGAGCAAGTTGCGCAGACGCTGGTGCGGCAGGTGTCGGACGATGCAGAAGACTACGATGTGCTGTCCATTGCCGCTGGGCTCTACGGCCACTACCAGGCACTGCTAGAAGCCAAGGGGCTGATCGACTACGACGACATGATTTTGGCCGCGCTGCGGACGCTGGCCGACCCCGATATTCGTGCCCTCTGGCAGTCGCGCGTTTTTGCCGTGTTCGAAGATGAGGCTCAAGATTCTTCACCGCTCCAAACCCAGCTGCTGGAGCTGCTCGCCGGCGATCCAGACCAGTTGGACGAGCTGCCCAATCTGGTGCGCGTCGGCGACCCCAATCAGGCCATTAACTCCACCTTCACGCCGGCGGACCCCGTCTTTTTTAACCAGTTTTGCGATCGCAACCGCCCCTTCGGTCGTCTCGCCACCATTGACCAGGCCGGGCGCAGCAGCGCCGTGATTATGCAGGCCAGTAACTTTGTGCTGCACTGGGTCAACCAGCACCTGTCGGAGCCCGCCTTCCGCCCCCGCGAGCTTGTCCCGGGGGGCCCGGGCGGCCGCCCGACAACCCACAACAACCAGCAGGCAAGAGC
>CAWUKV010000354.1:0-2459 GCA_963923025.1 uncultured bacterium | reverse complement strand
GCGCTGCCGCTCTCCATTTGTGAAGCAGATCCGGCACTGGCTGATCGTCTAAACCTATCCGAGTAACGCCTGGGTGCCCAGACTCAGCCGCCTTTTGTCTGGGCTATTTGACTGTTTGACAACCTCGTGCCTACCGATCTACGGAGCCCATGATGATGTCGATGCTGCCGAGGATAGCCATAATGTCCGCCACCTTCACACCCCGCAGCAGTTCAGGCAAAATCTGTAGGTTGTTGAAGTCTGGGGCGCGGATTTTCCAACGCCAGGGGAAGACGTTGTCGTTACCGACGATAAACACGCCCAGCTCGCCCTTGCCCGTTTCCACCCGGACGTAGTGTTCACCCTCAGGAATCTTGAAGGTGGGCGCAATCTTCTTGCCAATGAACTGATACTCAAAATCGTTCCAGCTCGACTTAGGCCCTTCAGCCATGCGCTTGGCTTCCAAGTTTTCGTAGGGGCCACCGGGCAGGGCCTTCAGTGCCTGACGAATGATTTTAACCGACTCACGCATCTCACCCAGACGCACCACGTATCGGGCAAAGCAGTCGCCTTCACTGGTCCACTGCACGTCCCAATCGAGCTCGTCGTAGCACTCGTAATGGTCAACCTTGCGCAGGTCCCACTGTACGCCCGAAGCCCGAAGCATGGGGCCAGACAACCCCCAGTTAATGGCCTGGTCGCGGGTGATGACGCCCAGCCCCTCGACCCGGCGGCGGAAGATGGGGTTGTCGGTAATCAGCTTTTCGTACTCGTCAACCTTGGGTAGGAAGTAGTCGCAGAAGTCTTCGCACTTGTCGACCCAGCCGTAGGGCAGGTCGGCGGCAACCCCACCGATGCGGAAATAGTTGTTGTTGATGAGCCGTGCCCCTGTGGCGGCTTCCCACAGGTCGTAGATCATCTCGCGCTCACGGAAAATGTAGAAGAACGGGGTCTGTGCGCCCACGTCTGCCAGAAAGGGACCCAGCCACAGCAGGTGGTTGGCAATGCGGTTCAGCTCCAGCATGATCACGCGAATGTAGCTGGCTCGCTTGGGCACTTCAATATCCGCCAGTTGCTCGGGCGCGTTGACCGTAATCGCCTCGTTGAACATGCCTGCCGCATAGTCCCAGCGGCTTACGTAGGGCACAAACATGACGTTGGTGCGGGCTTCGGCAATTTTCTCCATGCCCCGGTGCAGGTAGCCAATCACTGGCTCACAGTCCACCACGTCTTCACCGTCCAGGGTGACAATCAGCCGCAGGACCCCGTGCATCGAGGGATGGTGCGGCCCCATGTTAATCACCATGGGTTCGGTTCTGGTTTCTAGCTGCATAGGTTTGCGCTGTAGGAACGTTCTCTATGTCTTACTCTAACGTGGTTTTTCGCCGATACCGCCCCCAGGAAAAAATTTAGACCGCTAGCAGGAAGGGAATCGGCATCTGAGCCCAAAAGCCGGGCTCTTACGGAGTTGGTCTGCCCTCAATTGGAGGAAAGCTAAAGGGTATAGCAAACGCCAGATCTGGAACGCCGGATCTGGATTGACGCCTGCCCGCGACTTAATGCTGCTAACCCCGCCTCGCCTACCTTCGCTGACGACCCTAGAGCGCTTTGCCCGGTCAAAGCCGCGGCTGTACCGCTGGCAAGTGGCAGCTCTAGCGGCGGTGGGGTACGGCTACGTTCTATTGATGGGCCTGGCCTTTGCCCTGGCAGGCAGCGGCATCTTCCTGACGCTGCTCTATGGCGTGTGGGTCCGACACGCCACAATACCGACCGATAGCCAAGCCTTCATTGCCACGGTGTCGGTATTTAGTATCGTGATTGTGACCTTCTGGGTGGTAGCTGTCTTGCTGCTGACCCGTACATTTTGGATGACGCTACCGGCCCCAGGCGGGCTACGACTGTGTCCGGCACAGGTCCCTCAGCTCTTTGCCCTGCTGCACAACAGCGGTGAGGCCGTGGGCATTGGCAAACTGCGGCGGGTAACCGTCACCGGAGCCTTCGAAATTTATATCCATCGGCGGCCCCGACTGGGGGGACTGCTCCCCCCCTCCGACACGCTGGTCATTGGCCTGCCCGTGATGCAGGCACTCTCGGTCTCTCAGCTGCGGGTGCTGCTGCTACGGGAACTGGCCAGTTTGGCCTGTCAGCGGCGGCAGGTGGGCAGCACTTGGGTGAATTGGCAAGGTCAGGTCTGGCAGCAGCTAGAGCCCCTAAGCTTCTTGTTTGACGGGATGCTGCACTGGTATCGACCGCTGCTGAGCCGCCACATGCAGGTGATGATGCGCCGGGAAGAGTACGACGCAGATGCGATCGCGGCCCGCATTACCACCCCCACCATCCTGGGACACGTCCTATTGCTAGACCAGATGCTCAAGCGCTATCGCCATATCTGCTATCAAAAACTGCTCAGACAGGCAGAACGTCAGCCCCGGGGGGGGGGGGGGGGGGGGGGGGGGGGGGGGGGGGGGGGGGGGGGGGGG
>CAWUKV010000353.1:0-2509 GCA_963923025.1 uncultured bacterium | reverse complement strand
AAGCATAGCTGTCGTCGACATCTTCTAAGATATCTGCCAGTTGGTATTGAGCAAATAGAGAGACCTGGGGACCGTTGACCGCACGAGCGGCGATCGCCAGCTGTTCGCTAACCTCGCGCTGGGCCAGCGCCTGCTCCAACTCAGCCCGGTTTTGGAAGGCCAAAATGATGCTTTCTTCAAGCGTCAGGGGCCAGTTTTCGGCTCGCGCCACGTCTGTCGCTTGAATGTCCTGTGTGGGGGGTAGGTTGAGCAAGCGAGCTAGGTCGCGCTGAGCGATCTGAACCTGACTCTGAGACTGAATCAAGTCCTGACGCGCATTGGCAAATTGGACCTCGGCTCGCAGCACATCAAATCGGGTGCCAACACCTTCTTCAAAGCGGATGCGATTGTCTCGCAGGTTTTGGGTGGTCTGCTCCACAAATGCCTGGTTAATCCGAATCTGCTCAACCGCATCTTGCAGGTCGTAATACAGCGTGGCCGTCGTCAGTCGCAGTGCCTCCTGACGGCGCTCAACCTCTAGCTCACTGTTGCGCACCTGCGCCTCTGCCGCGCGAACATTGGCAGCACGTTGCCCTCCGGTGAAGAGGTTGTAACTCAGGTCTACGGAGCCGTTGACGGACAAATCCAACTCAGAACTGCCACCGCCCAGAAGACCGGACGTATTGGTCTCCGCAAACGTGGCGTCAACGCCAACATCCACGGTGGGGGAATAGGCAGCCCGGGCCTCTGCCAAAGCTGCCTCAGACTGTTCGAGCTGTAGCAGTGCCGCTTGCAGGTCAGGATTGTTGAAATAGGCCAACTCAATCGCCTCTTCCAGGGTGACGACGCTGGTTCGGTCAATCACCACCTCTTCAGTAAAGGCAGGATAGGACAGCGGGTTAGGATCGGCAAGTAGGTCTTCCGGGGGCAGCTCTTCCGGGCTAAAGAGGGGGTCGGTTCTCAGCCCCTCCGGCGCTGGCCCAGGTGCAGCAGGCTCAGCCGGAGTTTCAGGGGCGGGCGATTCAGTAGTGGGTAGGTCGGGTTCTGCGTCCTCCGCTTCGGGCGCTTCAGCATCGGTGGGCAAATCCGGCAAACTGGGGTCGCTATCGTCGGCCTGAGCCAGCAGAGCCTGCGCGCGTGGGCGCTCATCAATTCCCGCCATGAGCTGCGCCAAGCTGGGCTGCTCGTCACGACGCTCCGCTGGAAGAGAAATAGCCAAGGCGCTCTCGCTAAACAGTGAGGTTCCCCCCAAGAACAGGGCCATTAAAAGAGTGGAGTTAAGGGTTCGCATATGTGTTGGTACCTAACAAAGCGTCACTTCCCGACAGTGGCATGGTGCATGACGGACACAGGTCATGTAGCAGCCGCCAGATCCGTAAGGACAAGGCTGCCCCTATCGCTTTCTAGGCCATTTCGTTTTGAGTCAAGCAGAATTGCCGTACTCGGTGTCTCAACGTAAATGGCGCTAGCTGTAATTTCAAACGACCGTTTTAAACATAGCTTTACAATATCGACATTAGGCACAAAAAATACAGCCCTTGGCTGCATTTAGGACCTATAACAGTTACCAGCTTCGCTAGAACAAGGCTGTATTCCCCTTTCTCGAGGATGCTCCATTATGTGCTGAGCCAGACAACTTTACTCGGTCCCTCAACGTGAGTGGCAAAGACAATCAAGTCGTCAAAGTACCTCACGACCATTCCCTAGAATATCCTGACAGCGGTCCAATTGACCGGCGTTTCCCCAACGCAGGGGTCCTAACTTAGTGGATTAAGCCATCACTTTACGGGGCGGAAACCAAGGATCGGAACTCGTTCCACAGCAGTACCTCAGTAGCACTACCGAACACCCTAACCGACATGACTGCCGACCGTCCATCCTCACGCTAGGCAAAACGCTCCAGGCAAAACGCTCCAGGCAAAACGCTATGAACAAACCAGCGCTTTGCTCTCCTGCGTACAGGCATTAATCAGTCCTTTGACACCGTCTACCAGCTGAATAGGACAGTCAAGCTTTTCACTGAGCGTAGCCACGCTCATATCATCAAGGAAGTAGGTCTGAGCCTGAGTGCGGGCGTCGTCCTGCTTGAGCATCACCGTGGGCAACAATAGCTGGTCCCCTAAGACTTGGCCCGACAGCTTTTGCAACAGATCCTGGCCGGTGAGCAGCCCCGTCACCGAGATGTCCTGCCCCCAGTACTGACTGTTAATGGCCGCAAGCTTGATCGTCAGCCCATCAACTTGGTTAAGGCGTTCAACAATAGGGGCAAAGGCAAACTCAACGGCGTTACCCACCACCCATGTCAGACAACGGGGCGTCACGACTGTGGGCAGTGTCGTCGCCAGTGCCTCAAATTCTTTCAAAAACAGCCGAATCGAACCCACCCCGTTACCGATTTGTGGATAGTTTTCGTAGTGGGACTCTGGCGGTAAGGGCTGCTGCCCAATCAAAAACCACTCGTCGGCGAGCCAAGCAAACGTAGTGCCTAGTGTAGATTGATAGATCGCCTGTAGCTGTTGGACTTGGTCAA
>CAWUKV010000352.1:0-2624 GCA_963923025.1 uncultured bacterium | reverse complement strand
CGCAGAACTGACCCCACAGGTTAGCGCTTTCGCGCTGCTGTAGAGTAGTTGTCATTGGTTATGAATCCATTTTCTAGGTACATATCAGATAGGAGCAATCGCTCATCTATCTATAAACATATTAGTCTGGTTGCTTAGTTTTGTAAAGCAGGCTACGCGAAATCTGAGAAAAATTTGGGTCTGTCAGTAGGCAGATAAGCCTAGTGTTTCGGCGGCTGTATACACTGTGGCATCTTGCTTTGGACCGGTGTATGCAGCCTGGTTAGATAGGACAAAGCAGATAGCGGGCTCTAATGTAAAGCGGCAAAATGAGAATTCTTAACGTTTACGTTTGATTTGCTGCTCCATGATGCTTGGTTCCTCAGACAGTCCCGCTCGTCCGCTGACCTACAGTCCTGCCTACACGCTGGTGCCGACTTACGAGTGCTTTAACCGGTGTACGTACTGCAACTTTCGCCGCGAGCCAGGCCAGGACGAGTGGATGACGCTGGAGAGGGCAGCGTCCGCCTTGGATAGCCTAGTGGGCGTTTCAGAAATTCTCATTTTGAGCGGTGAGGTTCATCCACAGAGCCCCAGGCGAGCCGACTGGTTTCGACATATATATGAGCTGTGTGAGCTGGCCCTAGAGAAGGGCTTCTTGCCCCACACCAACGCCGGACCGCTAAGCTACGACGAAATGGCCCAGCTCAAAACCGTGAACGTGTCGATGGGGCTGATGCTAGAGCAGCTGACGCCGAAATTGTTACAAACGGTTCACAAACATGCGCCGAGTAAACAGCCTGATGTGCGACTACAGCAGCTGGTGTGGGCTGGGGAGTTGCAGATTCCGTTTACTACTGGGCTGCTGCTGGGGTTAGGGGAGACGGCGGCAGATTGGCAGGAGGGGCTGAATGCGATCGCAACTCTCCATCACCAGTACCACCACATTCAAGAAGTCATCCTGCAACCCCACCAACCCGGCACAACACAGGTTGATACTGGCAAAATCTGCGACGATCGCACCCTCCTCTCTGCTGTCAAACTAGCCCGCCAGATTCTGCCTGCTGATATCATCATCCAGATTCCGCCTAACCTCGTTCGCGACTCCCAAATGCTGCTGGCCTGCATTGAAGCCGGTGCCCGAGACCTGGGCGGTATTGGCCCCATCGACGAGGTCAATCCTGACTACCCCCATAGCAGCCATTCACAGCTAACCGCGCTGCTAGAAGCCCACGGATGGACGCTAACAGCGCGGTTGCCGGTGTATGAGAAATATGATGATTGGGTGGATGATCGGCTGAGAGCCACAGTTTCCTGCTGGAGGGGGGAGTAGGAAATGAGGATTAGCCTTAGGCCGCTAACAAGCTGCGGCCCCAGTCTCCATTCCCCACTTCCTATTCCCTCTCTAAACTCGACCGCGCAGCATCTGCGCCATCTCGTTCTGACGTGGCGACATCTCCAGGGCCGTCTCTTCTGTAATGCGCCCAGATTCGTATAGCGAGTACAGCGACTGGTTCATGGTACACATGCCGTCGAAGGTACATTTCGGCAGCAGCGCTTCCACTTCGTCGAGCTGACCGCGCTGGATGTAATCCTTAATCGCGTCAGTATTAATCAGGATCTCGTGGAAGGCGGCCCGCTTGCCGTCGGTAGTACGGCACAGGCCTTGGGCAACAACGCCCACCAGCGATTCGGCCATGGAGATCCGCACAGCGGACTGCTGGTCGGGCTCGTACATGCCGAGGATACGCTCAACCGTTTTAACGGCGCTGTTGGTGTGCAGCGTTCCGAAAACCAAGTGACCCGTTTGAGCTGCTTTGAGGGCAATGTCAACCGTTTCCCGGTCCCGAATCTCACCCACCAGAATCACGTCGGGGTCTTCCCGCAGGGACGCCTTCAGCGCGTTTTTAAATTCTTGGGTGTGGATGCCCACTTCCCGCTGTTTGATCAGCGACCGCCGACTCCCATGGACAAACTCCACCGGATCCTCAATGGTGATGATGTTTTTGGGCATCTCGGTATTGATGTAGTCAATCATCGCTGCCAGCGACGTTGACTTACCGGAGCCCGTTGGCCCGGTGACCAGCACCATACCCTTGTGGTAATGGCAAATGTCTTTGAGGACGGGCGGCAGGTTGAGCTGGTCAATCGTCAGGATCTTCACGGGGATCAGACGCATGACCAGAGCCGGGCCGCGCATGGTGTCAAAAATATTGATCCGCACACGGGTGAAGTCAAAGTGGGCCGCACCGTCAAAGTCCAGCGTTTGCTTGAATTCTTGAATCTGGTCAGGCTTTAGTACCTCAGACAGCCAGCCATAGAATGTGGCTTCGTCAGTGACGGGATAGTCGGTGGTGTCGATCTCACCGCGGTTACGGAAGCGGGGCACTTCACCAACGCCCAGGTGGACGTCAGAATAGCCTTTGTCAAACGCTTCACGGACCAGCTTTTCGAGGGTTAGGGCACCGCCAACGCGGACGCCAGCGGCCGTTTTTGGCATGGGCGGTGGCGCAGCGGCCCGGTGTCCGGGCGCAGGACTCTTCATGGCTGGACGCCCCGGCGGCGGTGGTGGCGGTACGCGAGGTGTCGAAGGGGGGCGTTGTGAGTCAGTCATAAAGCACCAGATATCCTTCTAAGTTGGCTGA
>CAWUKV010000351.1:0-2631 GCA_963923025.1 uncultured bacterium | reverse complement strand
ACGCAAGACCTGATCCCCAAACTGCGGGAACATCTGGCCCAGCAAGACACCCCGTAAAATATACCCCCAGCGCACTCATAAAAATCCTCTTAAACTACAGCACTCAACGGCTACCAACCGCTGTCACCGTAACTCCAATTATCTCATCGGCCCGGTAGCGAATCGCAATATCGTCATCCGTAACTTCAGTGTCGGTCGCAGCTTGCGGCGGCGAAGAAAAGTTGATGTACATTACATCAGCCTCGGCGTCGTAGGACATCCAAAAAGACTTTTTGTCTAAACCCTGGATAGCTTTCGCCAGTTGTAAGAAGCTGTCGATACTCACCTGTGCTAAGGCCATAGCTTGTTCTTTCCCTTTATGTAGCTTTGACGACTATTGAAGAACGCGGTCACGATAAACCCGTAAACAATTGCGCCTCCCTCTTGTAGTTCTCGATAGACGGTCAGCAACCATTTGGCATCTGGAATAAGTAGGTCAACCAAATTATTTGGGCGATAGAATGCTGCATGTCATTCCGAGCGAAGTCGAGGAATCTCTCGACATATGGCGATTTTGCCAAGATGCTTCGACAAGCTCAGCATGACATGGTCTTCTGAATGACTGGGCCTAGCTACTTAATCGTTTTGACGCCAATCAGTTGCCCGTTGCTTCCTTCCAGCACTGCTTCGGGCTCGGCAACAGCCTTCAAAACATCAGCCTGCATGTCTATGAGTTCTGGATGCTGAGATGTGATGTGGTGCCACCGTTCCTCTGTTAAATGAATGTTGACGCCGTTAACAGAAGTGATGACCGCTAACATAGCTGTTTCCTCCCCGACGTATCTTCGAGTATATCGCCTTCCACCTTTCTATCTTTCTATAAATAAGTAAGGTGCGCTACGAGCGCACCCCAACATCGCTAAAACCCTTACGATACCGTCACCCGCCGCGTCAGTATCGCCATCACCTCATTCGGTCGCCCCGTCGATAGCGGGCGG
Organism: uncultured bacterium; assembly: GCA_963923025.1. Classification (GTDB taxonomy): domain Bacteria; phylum Cyanobacteriota; class Cyanobacteriia; order Phormidesmidales; family Phormidesmidaceae; genus CAWUKV01. The sequence goes on along the minus strand of CAWUKV010000351.1, from coordinate 1,654 downwards.
CTCCAGTCATTCGGCTCAGCATACTTCAGCCGGTGCAAATCTTTAATGCAGGCCTGCACCGCACTCAGGCTGCCAAACACCAGATGGCGCACCATCTCCTGCGGGGGCGAATCTGGCAGGTCAATGGAGGTGCCGGTATCAGACTGACGGGCAAGCGAAACAGTGGACGCAGCAGCGCCCGAGGGAGTTTGAGTGGTCATGAGTCTGGTTTCGTTAGAGGACAGGAAACCAGAACTCAGCTGCCCCAGCAGCCCAGCAAGTTTGCAAACCGTTTGGGGCTGGGGCACAATCGTCCCTAGCCTGCGCGATTGCTAGCTAATCTCGCGGGTTAGCCGTCGGCTGGGTGCTGCTAACACCCACCGATGGCGCTAAAGCAGATGAGTTCTGTCAGTCGGCTACGAGAGAGTGTGAATCTTTGCCGCATTGCCCGAATTTCCCCGAAGGAAAGCCCTGGCTAGAGGCGGCGTAGCCTTAGCTCAAAAAGATAAGGCTAATCTACAGGCAAGTCAAGGACGACCCAGTAGATTCACGACCGTAGATCTATCTAGGAAATGTTCAGTCAGCGCGACACGACGAAAAACCTGAGTATTTCCCACTAAAAAAGCAGCATTTGCATCAAAATCTGTTGCTACCGAGCTTAGATCTGTCGTAGTTACATCAATAACTGTTGCTCTCAAGTTCCGGTATGTCGCAGTTACATAAAAAAACGTTGCTTATAAACGTAGATCTGCCGTAGTTATACCGAGATAGCATTCCGTTCGTCCCACCATCGTCTTAGCCACCCTGATACTATCGACCTAGGCTCATCTACACCCCTAAACCCCCTTCCAAAACCATGACAGACGACGTCAAACTCAGCATCTGCTTTAACGACCCGGACCTAGACGATGAAGAACGGGAAGAAGAAGCTCAACGGCTGATGTCGCAAATGCGCGACTTGGACGACGTAGAGGTCAACCGCGTCATGGACCCCAACCCACCGGAGGGCAACAAGGCCATTGGCGGCATGCTGGTGGGGCTGCTGACCGCAGAGGTAAGCGCGGCCAACGCTAAGCACGCCTTCGACTTCCTCAAAGACCGCCTCGGCGGCAAAACCATTGAGCTAGAGGTTGAAGGCAACGGCAAGAAGCTTAAGGTATCGGCCAATAGCCGCGCTGAGCTAGAAGCTGCCATTCAGCAGGCCCAAGCCTTTATTGCCGAGTAGGTTCATTTCGGCTGGAATAGATAAATAGTCGGCAGCATCCTTCCACAGATGGATTAAGAGCAACCGTAGCTATACTGAGAACGGAACATCTACTCAGTACCGTTACATAGCTCCATGGCAAAAGTTGCACTATTGGTCGGTGTCAGTGAATATCAGCCTGGATTAGCGCCTTTACCTGGAGCCACCCACGACATCGACGCTATGCAGCAGGTCCTGCAAGACCAGACGATGGGCGGCTTTGACCGGGTCCAGTGCTTAGAAAACCCCAATCCCATGGTCTTTCAAGAGGCGGTCGAAACGGTGTTTGCCGGACGCAAGAAAGACGACTTGGTACTGTTTTTCTTCTCGGGGCACGGTATCAAGGACGACAGTGGCCGACTATACTTCGCTACCCCTCGGACTCGAAAAAGCGACAAGGGCGTGCTGGTCCGCTCTACGGCAGTACCGGCC
>CAWUKV010000350.1:0-2632 GCA_963923025.1 uncultured bacterium | reverse complement strand
AAAAGACAACAAAGATAGGAGGAAAAATATGACGGCAGGCAAAGTTGTTAATGTGGCGCAGAAACTCTCGCTGTTTACTGACCATTGGAGCCCTAAGGTCGTGGGTGAGCTGAACGGTCAGCAGGTCAAGCTGGTGAAGCTTCAGGGAGAGTTTGTCTGGCACCATCACGAGCAAGAAGATGAGCTGTTTTGGGTGATCAAAGGTCAGCTGGAGATGCGATTTCGAGATCGGGTTGAGAGGGTGAATCCTGGCGAGTTCATTATTGTGCCCCGTGGCGTAGAACATCAGCCCGTTGCCCCGTCGGAAGTTCATATCATGCTGCTGGAGCCCGCCGGTACCTTGAATACGGGCAACGTGACCGATGATGTAAAAACGGTATTGGAGCCCGTTCGGCTGTGAGCGATCGCGGCGTTAGCTAGGATCCTCGATTAATCGCAAATCACTTCTGGATCGGTCACGACTTCGCCGTTGTTTTCCAGATAGTGACGTGCCACCGTACAGCCATAGGTTTGCAGCTGATCTAGGGTTTGGAAAACAGAAAATCGCCAAAGGATAACGCTGCGGTCTGCGCTGGTGCTGATCAAGGTGTCACCACCAGGAATATACTCCACCTCCCAAACTGCGGCGCTATGGCCTGACAATGTGTTCAGTAGTTCACCTGGTCTCGACCAGAGTCTAATCGTGTTATCTCCGCTAGCCGAGACGATTTGCCTGCCGTCGGGGCTAAAGTCTACGCTACGGACCTCCTGCTGATGGTCGCTAAGGCTGAGCAGATGCTCCCCTGTGCGCTGCCACACTTCAACCGTCTGGTCAAAGCCACCGGCTGCAACCTGTTCCCCATCAGGACTAATCGCAACATCAATAAAGCCTTTGCCACTGCCACTGGGATGCCTCAGTCGTCGAATCGGTGTGCCGTCCGCCTCCCACAGGCGAACTTCCCCATCTAATCCCGCTGATGCAAACCATGTGCCGTCGGGGCTAAACGCCACAGAGCGAACACCGTGCCGGTGAGCCAGCAGCGAACGAAAATGCCCCGTCGGCACATCCCAGAGTCCCACGACGTTGTCTTCCCCAGCGCTGACGAGGGTGTTGCCGTCGGGGCTAAACACCACATCCCAGACAGGGCCAGTGTGGTGGTCAAACTGTTGCACTAGCTCCCCTGATAGGGACCAGATCCGGATATCGGTATCCCAACTGCCCGTTGCTATGGTTTGTCCGTCGGGCGAAAAGTCTATTCCCAATACCGCATCAGGGTGGGTGACTACCTTGAGCTGCTGCCCTCGACGATTCCACAGTCTCAGGGTGTTATCGTCGCCGCCTGTTGCCAGCGTTTGCGTATCCGGGGCAATGGCCAGGTCGACAATGTCAGCCTGATGGCCATACAGTGACTGGGTTGCAAACTGGCTGAGCTGCCATACCCGCACGGTTTTGTCTGAGGACCCAGATAGGAGCTGGTAGTCGCCGGGGGCAAAGGCCACCGTTTGTACTCGACTTTGGTGACCTGACAGGGTCCGAAGTGCGTTGCCGCGAGCATCCCAAAGCCGGATGTTCCGGTCCCAACTGCTGGAGGCTATCTGCATGCCGTCGTGACTAAACGCGACTTGGGTGACGGCAGACAGGTGGCCTCTCAGGGTCTTGAGCAATGTGCCCTGAGTATCCCACAGACGGATAGTGCGGTCATGGCTGGCGGTGGCGAGGGTACGGCCGTCGGGGCTGTAGGTCACATCAGCGGCAAAGTTGTCGTGGGCATCGAAAATTTTGATCAGGTCCCCCGCCGCTGTCCACAACGCCACTTGTCCAGCTGCATCGACGGAGGCAATCTGCTGTCCATCGGGGCTAAAGGTCACTCGGTTAATCTCAGCAGTATGGCCTTTGAGCGTGGCCAGTCGGTTTCCCTCAAGGCTCCACAAATGAATCAGGCGGTCTGCACTGGCAGAGGCGATGCGGATATTTTGACGGTCTGTCCCTGGGCTAAACGCAACGGACTTGACGGCGCCGGCATGTCCTCGAATGGTGTGCAATAGTTCTCCGTTGTGGTCCCACAGACGGACGTGGGTATCATCGCCGCCAGAGGCAATCAGCTGACCGTCTGAGCTAAAGGCAACCTGGTACACCCGTGAACTGTGCCCCTCTAGCACGTGCTGGAGTCGTCCCCGTCGATCCCATAGGCGTACGATACCGCTGTCACCGGCAGTGACGAGATCATGGCCATCTGGGCTAACGGCCAGGGTCAGGAGCCCGCTATCGAACCCCGAGATCCGATTTACCTCCCGCAGGCCAAACACGGCTTGTTGAAGCGCTTGGGTGACATCGTCAGTAATAACCGTGTTTCTGAGTCTGTAGTCGTCCAATAGCTGAGCGGCGCTAAGGCCCTGCACCAGGCTATCTAGCCGCTGATCTGAGGTGAACAGGGCGTTGGCCGATGCGGTCAATGCCCGGACGGCCTGGGCATTAACCTGTCGCCGCTGGCGGAAGATTTCGAACCCAAACGTGAGGACCACGACCAGCGCCGCTGCCAAAACACCGCTAAGGGTCGCTAGCCGCTGTAGGGACCGCCGCTGAATAGCCAGCTGAGTCTGTACGGCCTGGGTTTTAGCAGCCTTAAGCTGATTTTGAATCTGCTGTTGTTCG
>CAWUKV010000349.1:0-2696 GCA_963923025.1 uncultured bacterium | reverse complement strand
TTGCTGTATCAATTCCCGTTGATGCAACATAGCGTGCGGCTTATGCGACATAAAAGATCACTTAAGCGACACTTGTAGCTCGACTTGCTGTATTAATTCCCGTTGATGCAACACAGTATGCGGCTTACACAAAATCAGGTAACTGTCACAGCGACTAAGCCGCAGCTGCATAGATTTAATGCCTTCGATCAGGCACCGCTTCACACCCTACAGCTGCTCTATAGATATCTGCTCGTCCCGCGCTTTTCGTTAGGGGTAAGTCGCACTCAAAGCGCCTGGTCCCATCCCCTCGTATAATGGCTTCATATTCATTAACAAAACGCATACGAGGAGCGCCTGTGTACTTTTGGTATAGTCCGCCCTACTTTTTTATGATTGCGGGTCTGTTTGTTGCAGTCACCTCTGGGGCGGCGTTTGGGGCGGTACTTAAAGAGTCTGTCAATGACTGGTACGCCAAGCGCTCAACCCGCACGTTAGCAAAGCTGCAAGGCGTTGACCTGCAGTTTCCCTTCTTTGGCGTGTGCATGGGCACCTGCATTTTTCTGGCCTCCGGGCTCAGCATTTTTGGCATCCCTTCCTGGCTGGCTTACATTGCCTCGGCACCGCTGACCTTTCTCAGTGCCGCCCTGGTGTGGCGTCAGCTCAGCAGCAACCTGGCCTTACTCGAAAGCGGTCAAGAGCGGGCGTTTGATTTGGATATTTTCAACTAGAGCGCATCGACACGACGTGGCTTACTGGTGCAGGGTAGTTTCTCGCCCAGTTCTTTAGAGTACTCACCTGAAACCAGCCCTCAAGTCTCCAGCTAATCTTTGGTTTGACTGACTTCCCACGCTGCTCTGACGAGACGGATCTCGTTGTAGTCGTACATATCCCCCACTTCGTCGCGGATGGCGCGTAGGGAGTGGGGGCCGACTTTTTCAACCGCTGCAAAAATCGGGGGCTGACGCTCGGGCGAGACCAGCAGATTCAGGTCCACCGTCTGGCCCTGCTCAATCAGTAGCGCCATGTGGTTGATGATGGTGCCCAGACGCAGGCCGCGCTCTACGGCAATTTCTGATAGTGACAGGCCCTGCTCGTGCAGCTTGTGGGTTTCAAAATGGGTGGTTGCTAGGGTGCTGCTGTCGATGGGAAGCGAGGGCCGAGAGCTGACAGTTGTCACCGTAGCGCTGGCTAGGTCGGTGGTGAGGTTGTTCATGCGGCAAAACTTACCGATTGCCTCGGTAAAGGTTTTGCCGTACTGATCGAGCTTGCGCTTGCCCACGCCCGACACTTCAGTAAAGGTGGCGGCACGGGTGGGGCGTTCCTGAGCCATCTGCCGCAGGCTAGCGTCAGAGAACACGATGTAGGGGGGCACGCCCTGCTCGTCGGCCAGGCGTTTGCGCAGCGATCGCAGTTCATTCATCAACAGCGTCTCATCCCCATTCAACTCGTCTTCACCCGTGCGTCGCTGGGTGGTTTCAGCCTTCTGTGAAATGTGAATCTCTACCGAGCGCTGCTTTCTCAGTACCTGCCAGCTGCCATCGTTCAGCTTCAGGATGGAGTAACCGTCGGTGGTTTCCTCCAGTAGTTCTTGATGGATCAGCGACCGACACAGCGATCGCCACTCGTCCACCGATCGATCCTTGCCAATACCGTGGGTCGAGAGTTGGTCATGGCCCAGTTCTACTATTCGCTTCTTACTAGAGCCGCGCAGTACATCAATAATGTGGTTCATGCCAAAGCGCTCTCGGCAGCGGGCCACGCAAGAGAGAAACTTCTGCGCCTCAATCGTCCAGTCTTCTGTGGGTAGCGGGTTCAGGCAGTTGTCGCAGTTGTTGCAGGGGGGCTCAAAGGCATCGCCAAAGTAGCTGAGCTGAATTTTGCGACGGCAGACGGCGCTTTCGGCGTAGTTGATGATCTGGCGGAGCTGCTGTCGGGCAATGCGCTGCTCGTCTTCGTCGGGTTTTTGGCTAATCAGGTAGTCCACCGTGGACACGTCTTTGTAGCTGTAGAACACCGAACAGGTAGCTGGGTCCCCATCCCGTCCGGCGCGACCGGCTTCCTGGTAGTAGCCTTCTAGGTTGCGGGGTAGGTCGTAATGCACTACGAAGCGCACGTCGGGCTTGTTGATGCCCATGCCAAAGGCGATGGTGGCTACCATCACCCGCACATCGTCCCGGATGAAGCGGGTTTGGTTTTCCTGGCGCACCTCGGCGGAGAGTCCGGCATGGTAAGGCAGGGCCGAGACCCCGTCCTGCTGAAGTCGGTAGGCAATCTCGTCCACTCGTTTGCGGCTGAGGCAGTAAATAATGCCGGAGCCCGGGTCGGATTGCACCTTTTGCAGCAGCTGACCATAGGACTGTTTGCCCTTGCGCTGCACCTCGTAGTACAGATTCTCTCGGTTAAAGCCGGACACAAACACCTTGGGGTCGGCCATGCGCAGCTGCTGCACAATGTCCTGCCGCACCCGCTCGGTGGCCGTTGCCGTCAGTGCCATCATCGGCACCTGGGGGAACTGCTGCTTGAGTTGAAACAGCTGCCGATACTCCGGGCGAAAGTCGTGGCCCCACTCCGACACGCAGTGGGCTTCGTCCACGGCAAAGGTGCTTAGCCCTACGGTCTGCTGGAGCTTTTCGAGCAGGGGCCAAAAGCTGGGGTTGACCAACCGCTCGGGAGCCAGATACAGCAGCCGTATTTCCCCGGCTAACAACGCCTGC
>CAWUKV010000348.1:0-2707 GCA_963923025.1 uncultured bacterium | reverse complement strand
CTACCGTCAGAACGTCCACCGCGACCTAGTAGCAGCCTGTGAGCTACAGCTGTTACTCAGCAGCCTGTGGGGACCGTTCTACAGCTGGAAACAGCGGCTAGTTTCAGCTCCAGATGAGACAACTAACCATTCAAAAAAGCAGCCATTAGAACCCGAGTCATACCCAGAATCTGCTCAGGCAGAACCGCGACAGCCTGCTCAGACGACGCGGGACTAGACAACGTAGTTAGAGAACGAAACCCGTCGCTTTAACCCACGCAGTACGGGACGCAAAAGGGGAATAGAGGAGACCAACAGCTCCAGACGAATGCGCTTGATGCGCTCGGGTGACTCTAGGGTTTTGGGAAAGGCGTCTAGCAACCGGTTAACCGTGCGGCGCTCGCCTCGGGTACTGGAGCGGTAGGCCGCAACCAATGCATAGTGCGTCAGGATGCTTTCTAGGGTTGACTCATACCCTGCTGGACACTGCCGACGAATGGGAACCGGGTCGAGTAGCATCGGCCAGGGCGGACACACCGAACGCTCCCACACGGCTAGGTCAGACGCCTCGGTGTGGTACCACATTAGCGGCTCTAGGCTACGGTAGATGGGGTAGTTCAAAATCACCTGTAGCCACAGGTAAATGTCTTCTCCGTAGCTACAGCGTCCCTTGCTGTAAAACCCGCCTAGCCGTTGCAGTACCGACCGCTTACATACAATCGTGCCGATCAACAACACATCCAGGTTTGATTTGTACTGGGTGGGTGATAAGGCTGGCGGCAACCGCCAAACGCCGGGGGTAATGCTAGCCTGGGAGTTCCAGTCGGTTTGGTCCGGCCCACGGACATGCCCGCACACCGTCAGCGCACAGTCTGGGTGGGCGTCGAGATGCACTATCGACCGGGCCAAGAATGTGGGTCGCCATTCGTCGTCCGCATCGAGAAAGGCAACATAAGGGCACTGCGCGATCGCGATGCCCCGGTTGCGCGCCGCACCCGGCCCTTGGTTCATCTGACGAATGAGCCGAATCCGAGGATGGTTGAGAGCTTGGACCCGCTCAGGCCCATCATCGGTGGAGCCGTCATCCACCACAATAATCTCTTCAGGTAAGCGAGTCTGAGACAGCACGGAGTGGAGCGTTCGCTCAATAAACGCAGCTTTGTTATAGAGCGGAATAACAACCGTAACAGGGACTGGCGCTGTCGATGACAGCTGACTTGGAACAGTGAGCGTATCTTGGCGAATAACAGAGGGGGAATGGGGCATAGCGCTAAACGGCTTGATGGGGCTCGGCGAACAGGGCATTTAACGCCGTTTGAATCTGTTGATTGACAGCGGGCCAGGCATAGTAGTGAAGAAATAGCTGATAGGCGTTGTCTGCCAGCTGTTGAGCCTGTTGAGGGGACTGTAACAGCTGTTGAATCGCCTGAACCATCTCAGCCGACGTCGTAGTCAGTCGCAGGTGCTGACCGTCTTCAACCGCAAGCCCTTCTGCCCCTTTGGGGGTGCTAATCACCGGGCAGCCCGCCGCAAATGCCTCAATCAGCTTCAGACGGGTACCGCTCCCCTTTTGTAGGGGTACCACCATCATACTGGCTGCGGCCAGATAGGGCCTAACATCATCAACTCGCCCGGTTACCACCACATTCGACTGCTGCGCGGCTAGCCGCTGCATTTCTTCAGTGGGGTCACAGCCCACCAGCAGCAGACGGCAGTTTGCGACCTGAGCCTTGACTGCGGGGAAAATGTCCCGAAGCAGCAGTCTCGCCGCTTCGGCGTTGGGCTCGTAGGAAAACCGCCCCAGGTAAATTAGCGTTGGTGCCGGAGCCAACGCTGACGGGGGAGACAGGGTACCCGCCCGCAAGGCCGCATAGTCTTCTGGGTTTACGCCGTTGGGAACAGACCAGAAGCGATCGCTAGCTGCCAAACGGGGATAAAGCTGACACAATCGCTGCATGTCTTGCGAACTGCACAGCCAGACCTGATCGACCTGTTGGGCAAACTGTTGCTCAATATAGCGGACTTTCTGCAGCTTCAGCGGGGTCATGGTTGAACCGCTAGAGTATCGGCTGCTGTCTCCTTCAACGTTATGGTCATCCAAGATGACAGGACACCCCCAAGATTTAAGGATGGGCAAGTATCGAAACAGCCAAATCTCCTCAACCACAATTAGGGTAGGCCGAAACTTAGCTAACGTTGCCCTGAGCTGTTGGGCAACAGCACGGCTGTAGAGCCAGTCAGCCCGAGCGTTCCCGTCAGGGCGCAGCCGCCACAGCCGCCGCTGAACTTTTTCGCCCAGGCTGCGCTGGGGGCTAGTCAAATCCTGATGTTGCCAGTGGGAGAATCGTTCGGTCACCGGGGCCGCTCCGCTCCCATAGGCCGCGCCTTTGTAGATGGAAAAAACACCCACGTCACCGTAAGTGCGCATCAGGTTTAGGTTCTGCCAGTTTCTTAAAGACACGCCCCCAGTCAGCGGGTAAAGCTGTGTCTGAATTAAAAACAGAGTGCGATGGGCCATCTCGACGCTGCCGCGGTCAGGTCAGTCTAAATCTTGGTCTAAATCTCGGTCAAACAGACAGTTGGTGTACGATGCAATCTGTCTAAGGTGCAATCTGTCTAGGGTGCAATTGTTGCCATCTGTTGTTACGGATGGAACAAAGAGACGGTAAGCGCACCCTAGAAACCCTACACTAAAGCATAGTCTGGCTTTGTCACGGGTGGTCGAATT
>CAWUKV010000347.1:0-2727 GCA_963923025.1 uncultured bacterium | reverse complement strand
ACGGCGATTCGTGCCTGAGTCAAACCCATTGAATTGAAGTCTGTAGAAACTTTAAGGATTTTATCAGACTACTCTTCCCCTGGTTCGACAATTCGCTGGAACAGGTAGCCCGTACCACGGGCAGTGAGGATCAGCTCGGGATTGCTGGGGTCATCCTCTAGCTTGGCTCGCAGGCGAGAAATATGGACGTCTACCACGCGGGTATCGACGTGACGCTCGGGTGTATATCCCCAAACCTCTTGCAGAATCTCGGAACGGGAGAAGGGCTCACCCGAGCGACTAACCAGCAGCTCTAGCAGGCTAAATTCCATGCCTGTGAGGCGAATGCGCTCATCACCCTTGTAAACCTGCCGCTTATTGGTGTCGATGCGGATGTTATTAATCGTGATGACACCCGAGCTAGGAATGCCTGAAGTGCCCGTTTTCTCTACGCGGCGGAGAACTGAGCGAATGCGAGCCTCCAGTTCCTTAGGGGAGAAGGGCTTAACGACGTAGTCATCAGCACCGAGCTCTAAACCAGTAATCCGATCGGCAACATCGCCCAGAGCGGTCAGCATAATAATGGGAATATCTGACTCTTTGCGCAGCTCTTGGCAAACACCATAGCCGTCTAGCTTTGGCATCATCACATCGAGGACAACCAGATCGGGCGTGGCGTTGCGGAAGGTATCGAGTGCCTCCTCCCCGTCTGCGGCTGTTACAACGTCGTAGCCGATCATCGACAAACGAGTTTCTAAAATGCGACGAATACTCGCTTCGTCATCAACAACTAAAATCTTTTCCTTAAGGCTTTCCAACGTTCTTTAAACTCCTATAGACGAGGCGTGAGAAGCACTGGGGTGTGGCGCAGGTACCTGCAACGCCCAGAATGCTCCTGAGGACTGCATTGGCCTAGACAGCACTGGAATCGGGGCTGAGCCAAAACCAGTCAACATTGACGATCTGAATTGATGACCTGAGCATTATCGACCACTAGTTGAAAGGGTCAGATTCCTGGGTAGGGCACTCCTAAGATTTGAAGTCTGAATCGTTGCCCAGGTTTCGTAGTGCTAAAGCAAACGTTATTCTTTACTCAACCAAATTAAAGAGATACGCATAATTCTATAGTTTCTTTGCTCTATCTGCTTTAGTTTGGAAGGGTTTTCAATCTTTCTTAAGGTTATTTTCTCCGGCTAGCGTACACTTCAGTCATGGTATAGGCCATTTGTAACGTTTCTAACAAGGCCAAGGTTTCCTTAAGATCTAGAGCTACTAGCAGCCAGAATCAGCTGGGGTCTGATACTATTTGGTTTTTATGTACTACTAGCACTGCTAGACTTTTTAGACCTCGCCTATGCCTAAGACGCGCTCTATCTATGTTTGCAACGAGTGCGGTGCTGAGGCACGGCAGTATTTTGGCAAATGCCCCGTTTGCAACAGCTGGAATTCACTGGTCGAGCAGGTACAGACCCAGGCTGAAACCAAGGCAACTCGGCCCAGCATGAAGGGACGTTCCCATGGACGTCAGCCATCAGCACCCGCACAACCCCGCCTAGCTCAAACCTTTGCACAAATCGAAGACAACCCCCAGATTCGGATTGATTCAGGCTATCAGGAGCTAGATCGAGTGTTGGGCGGTGGCATTGTGCCGGGGTCGCTGGTACTGGTGGGGGGAGACCCTGGCATTGGCAAATCAACCCTGTTGCTTCAGGTGGCTAACCAGCTGGCGGGGCAGCGCCCGGTCCTGTATGTCTGTGCGGAAGAATCCGGACAGCAGGTGAAGCTGAGATCGCAGCGGTTGGGCATTGCGACACTGGGAGCAGGCCAGAGACAAGGGGAGAAAGGGAAAGGGGAAAAGGGGAAAGGGGCTGACACGGATAGTCTTTATGTCCTGCCCGAGACTGACCTAGAGGCGGTGCTGGCGGAGCTAGAATCGCTGCGGCCCCAGGTCGCCATCATCGACAGCATTCAGGCGCTGTACTACGGGGCTTTGACTTCTGCACCTGGCTCGGTGTCTCAGGTGAGAGAATGCACCTCGGCGCTGATGCAGATGGCCAAGCGGGAAAATATTTCTCTATTTATTGTGGGTCATGTCACCAAAGAGGGCGCGATCGCGGGTCCAAAAGTCCTCGAACACCTGGTTGATACCGTCCTGTACTTTGAGGGCGATCGCTTTGCCAGCCACCGACTGCTGCGCTCGGTCAAAAACCGCTTTGGCGCAACCCACGAGATTGGCGTGTTTGAAATGGTGGATCGGGGTCTGGTGCAGGTCTTAAATCCATCGGAGCTGTTCCTAGGTAACCGTGAAGAGCAGGTGCCGGGAATTTCTACCATCGTCGCCTGCGAGGGTACGCGGCCTTTGGTCGTGGAGCTACAGTCTCTGGTCAGCCCCACCAGCTACAGCTCCCCCCGCCGGTCTGCCACTGGCGTGGAGCACAACCGTCTGCTGCAAATTTTAGCTGTGCTCGAAAAGCGGGTGGGCATTCCCCTGTCGAAACTCGATGCCTACGTGGCCTCCTCTGGCGGGCTCAACGTAGGGGAACCCGCAGCGGATTTGGGCATTGCCGTGGCCGTGGCGGCCAGCTTTCGCGATCGCATTGTCGACCCTGAGCTGGTGTTGATTGGTGAGGTCGGGCTCGGCGGGCAGGTTCGCCCCGTCTCACAGATGGAGCTGCGACTAAAGGAAGCGGCCAAGCTGGGCTTCACCCGTGCCATTGTGCCCAAGGGCCAGTCTGTCAAAGGGCTAGG
>CAWUKV010000346.1:0-2741 GCA_963923025.1 uncultured bacterium | reverse complement strand
CGAGCTCGACCCTGATGTCGAAAAACTACGGGTTTCAACTTAGACGTGGTTTATCCATCGTTTGGCCGCAGCTTGTTCACAATCCTGTTTAGCATGACCATCTTGGGGCGTAATCAACGCCGGAGACAAGGAAATCACCGCTGATTGGTTAGGTGCAACTATCACCGGCAGGATGGCTTTGTGACTGTAGGTTACCTGCCCCTTTCGCGAGGTACGCTTTGAACAACAGGGACAGCTAATGCTTTGGGAGCTGTAGTACTCTGTGCCATCTAAGGCTACTAGCAGATTCGAGCCTAGCGTTTCGAAACCTTTCAAGAATCCCTGATGCTCAAGGGCCTGATATATGTCCTCAAACACGTCAAACAGAACTGATGCTGATACCTGGTCGAGGACGTTGCGCATCTGCTCAACGCTCGGTATCTCGGTTATGCCAAACAGACTTTCGGCATTGTTGCGCCCCTCACGACTGTCCAAGTGACGTTGATACTCTAAAAACGAGTTACTTTGCATATAGAAGGCGCTGAAGGCTCCCAGCACTAAGTCACTCAGGCTATACAGCTTGCCATTGCTCGGTTTTCGTGGGTCGACCAGACCTGCTAGCCTCCTTTGAAGCGCACCTAGCAAGCCTTCAAAGGATAGGGGCAATGTCGGCATCAACACACTCCTGCGGCAGCTATCGAATATCCTGACTCTAAACGCTATTCACACCCAGTTCTCTACACAATTTTGAATTTGGAATTGCTGTAGGAAAATGGAGGAAGCCTCGGTTCAAGAATGCTGCTGTCTGAGTAGGTAAATAATGCTATCGTAGTCATCGCTCTTGTGGTGGCCTTCAAGTTTGCCAAGCTGTGCGTACTGCAAAGCGTCCTTGTATTCTTCGTTGTATGTCCGTTGAAAAGTGTCCGCCCCAGCAGCGAGTAGCCGTTCAACCAAAGCCATATTTCCTCGTTAGGCTGCATCAGCAATAGGGGTAAAGCCGGTTTTCCATCCTAGGTTTACATCTGCGCCCGCCTGGATCAGACGTTCAACAATATCTATGTGGTTCTTTCTGACAGCCGCTGATAGGACGCTACCGTCCATATGGTTGATGTCTGTGCCTGCTGCGAGTAGTTCTTCTACCTTTGTTGGGTTGCCTACTCTTGCAGCGTCTACCAGAGCAACATTGTTGAGTCAGCCTTCGCTAGCACCCGTCTGACGCAGCAGCTTTTGCACCGCCCACGTGCCGAGCATCATGGCAGTATTACCGTCTTTGTCTCTGATATCTGGATCAGCGCCCGCTTCAAGCAGAGCCTTGACTGCATCGGTGTTGTTCCCAGCCAGCATCAGGGCCGTTCTTCCTTCACTGTCTTGCTGATCAGGGTTGGCTCCATGTGAGGCCAGTAACTGAATGACTTCCGCTCTGTTGTTCGCAAAGAAGCTGCTGGCAATATACATTAGCGCAGTTTGACCTTCTTCAAACTCTTCTTCGCTTTCTAGGTTGGGGTCTGCACCAGCATCTAACAGTGTTTGTATGGCAGCCTTGTGACCATACATGGCTGCCATACATCATGGGGCTTTTGCCAGAGGCCGTAATAGTATTAGGATTCGCCCCAGCAGCCAGAAATTGTTTTACTTTGTTGGCTTTGCCATATAGCGCGGCATCGCCAAGCTTTTCGGCTAATTTATTGACCTCACGGGCTTTGCGTTTAATCGCTCTCTGAATGTCTTTCTGACCATGCTTGTCAGCATAGCGTCGATTATCTTCATCTAATAACGGATATGAACCGCTACAGCTACCGGAACAGGGTCTTCCCAAGTGGCCGCATCTACTTCCGCTCCCGCAGACAAAAGCTCTCTGACTTCATCTAAGTTGTCGTTTAGGATAGCGCGAATGAGAGGAGAGGCACTTTCTTCAGAATATTCAATACGTTCTTCGTACTCGTCATCTTCATCGAGATCATTGTCTAAATCCTCTGCGAGTTCCTCCTGAATCTGAGCCATTCTAGCTCGGGCGAAGGCGCTGCCCAGCTCGGTGAAGCCATGATGGATCGGGTCGGTCTGCTGGCGGGTGGTGTATTCGTCTACCATACGGGCGATCGCTTCCAAATCCACCGCTATAGCCTGTACTGCCCCGTGGTCTGCCTCAAATGACGCTACGTAGCTCAAATGCTGTTTCAGTAGCTCCTCTACATTCGATCCTGGTAAAGATACTCGAAAAAGATTTTGCTGTTCATAGGCATCGGCGATGACCTGAACAGTGGTCGTGGTGAGAAACGCTGCATCGGCAAACTTAGAAACACAGTCCACCCCATTTAGCCCTGACTCAGTTGCCATGACCGATACTGACACTCGCTGATCGTTCGTTGCGTAAACGTACACATCAACTTGCGAACATTGAGAACAAGTGAGCTTGCCTAGGTAGCTCAACCCTTGGTGGGTAAGTGCCTGCCCTACATCGCGGATGCTATTGTCTACGCCGGTCGGCAGTCCTTCATATTCGGTTCCGTAGTAAGTACCGGCTTCGCCGCTGTAGAGCAAGGGGACCGGCTGCTGAGAGCTATTCATAGATGCAAAAGTTTAGATGGCACGGGTGAACGCGCTCTTAGAATGCCCGTGCACTGATGAGACATCGCTTCATGGGTTTTAAAGGTTTAAACGTAAAAAGCCCCCCGCCAGGTTGTGACGGGGGGCTTAAGATGGCTAATTGCTTAGCTCATGCTGACAAACTCAGCTCAATCACTAGGCAGCGATGGAAGGAGCAG
>CAWUKV010000345.1:0-2748 GCA_963923025.1 uncultured bacterium | reverse complement strand
GGTTGGTTAAAGCATTCGACTGCGTCGAGGGGCTCCAGCGTCAAGAACTTCAATGCCAGGAACTGTCCCTAGCAACTCGACGAATGCAATATACAGCCTTATGTAAATTGGACGTCATAGCCCAACGCATTAACGAACGTTGTTAGATATTCTTTGGCCTGCACTAGTGCCATTCCCTCTATATCTAAACCAACTACACTACTTTTAATCTCCGAAAAGGCCTCATCGGAATGCAGCGATCGTTCTTCGGAAGTGAAGCTAGGGGCTGTAAGCGTGCCATGTTCGCAGATAATCTTGAATTTGTCGTGGGTGGGATTTGCAATCTCCACTTCGTCTGGAAGTCGGATAGTAACCAGATCTTGTTCTTCGTTTAGTTCAATACTCATTTCTTCCAGATCTATACTGGCAGTTACAGTGCCTTCCGCAAAATATACGATGTTATTCTGTGCTCCTGCCCAATCTGTCTTTGTTCTTTTCAATGTTGTGGCAGATGTGACTTCTACTGTCTGAAGTTTCGCTATTTTTTGAATTTGATTTATAACAGTTATGTCTGAGCCAGCTTCACTCCTATAGATATGCCATCCAACCAATAGTAGGGCGGCAACAGCAATCGTAACAACAAAACGTACGACATGTTTCATGATGAACCTAGTCCAAACAAGGTGATTGAGAAGCTTTAAAGGCCAGCTAGCTTGAGACAGAGTACTGGCGCTACAACAATTAAGTCCGTTTAACAGGGCCTAATCAATCTATGGAGTTTGATACAAGTTCTATCCGTGATTTTCCGGATATGGCAGTCGCTAGTTCCGTTAGGACCAGGCTGCCATATTGCGTTCGTCGAGTTGCTAGCGACAGTTCCTGGCACTGAAGTCCTTGACGCTGGAGCCCCTCGACGCAGCCGAATGGGTCTACCAACCCTTCGACTGCCATAACAAACACAAGCCTATATTGCTGAGGATGTTGGGTTTCACGTTCGTTTAGCCCAACCTACGGGAGGCTTAGGCTACCAGGGATGACTAAACTGCTTACAGCGGTAGCTTAGCGGGCACGCCATTATCTCGAGGGTACTGGCTCTCTGTAACAGCAGCTTTCTGCAAATACAGACATGTTCGCTCTGCCCCTGTAATCGGCGTCCTTGTCTGCCGAACATCTACCAATTCTCCCCCCAGCTTCTCCAAGGCAGGCGCTAGGGCTTCACTGTCCGCCTCACTCCACTGCCCCCGATAGAGCACGACAATTCCCTGCACCTTCAGCAGAGGAATCGCATACTCAGCACAGGTTGACGCCGGACCCACTGCCCGAATCAGCACTAGGTCGTAGCAGGCACGATGGAGTGGGTTCTGCCCTGCAATTTCAGCCCGGTCCGCCACAAACTCCACCTCGCGCAGGTCCAGCGATTCCGTCAGGGTCTGCACCGCTTGCACTTTCTTCCGGGTCGAATCTAGCAGCGTCAATGACCAGATGGGACAGGCAATCGCCACCGGTAGCCCCGGAAAGCCCCCGCCCGTCCCCACGTCTATGACCCGCTCAATCGCTGCGCCGTCCCAGCTCAGCGAGTCCGTTAGCCAGGGGGTAATGCCATAGAGCGAGTCCCACAGGTGCTTTTCCCAAAAGTCCTCGGGTGTGGTGATGCGCGTCAGGTTCACCTGTTGGTTGATTTCGACCAGGCAAGAATATAGCAGCTGAAACTGCTGCTGCTGAAGCGCATCCGGAGCCCAGTGTAGGGACGACTGCCAGAGGTCAACGTGTTGGGGTACAGCAGCGGTGGGGTCGGCAGGCATCGTGATTTAACCAGTCAAAGAAGGGCGTACCCAAAGCCAACAGCTCCAGGCACACCATTCTACGCTGGCCTGGTTTATGCTGCGACTGGCTTTCGGGCACGGCTAAGCTGATTGAGCCAAAACACATCTTCAGTGCGCACCGCCTCAAACCCGGCTGCGCCCAGCCAGGCATCTGTGCTGCCCTGGGCGTATTCGCGAATGAACGGCTCTTCAAAGATGTCGCTGAGCCAGTTCACGGCCCGCAGTGTCTTCTGGTTGCCGTCTAAAATCAGCACCTGCCCGTCAGGTTTCAGCAGTCGTAGGCTTTCTTGCAGAATGGTTTGCGCAACGGGGGTAGGGGTTTCGTGGAACAGCAGTGTGGCGCAGACGACGTCGAAAGACTCGGCCTCTAGCCCAGTTTCCATGGCGTTGCCCTGGCGAAAGATGATGTCGAGGTTGGCGTCTTTGGCTTTGCAATCGCACACCACCAACATCTGCGGCGACAGATCTAGCCCCACAACCTCCGCCTCGGGGAATCGCCGCTTCAGCATCAGCGTTGTCGTCCCGGTCCCACAGCCCAGGTCCAGAATCCGCTGCGGCTTGCCCTGAATAGCCTTGACCAAACTCTCACGAATCCAGGTTTCGTTGGGGGGCAGCACGTATTTAGTGATGGGGTCGTAGGTCACTGCCGCATCTACAGTCAGGTAGCCATCACGAATGCCGTGAAAGTTGTTCTCTTTGTAGTAGGTGGGGTAGTTGACGGCAGGGTCGGCAAACGCTGCCGTTGCTGTCGGCCAATCGATGCTGTTGCGAAACTCCAACAGGGCATCACCGTCGATCAGGCGACCAAAGATGGGGGCAAGAAACTGCTCAAAGAGGGTTTTAGAAGCGGCCATTAGGAGACGTTTAGAGGGACTTTCTATTCACTCACCATGCTAAACCACGTCTAAGTTGAAACCCGTAGTTTTTCGACATCAGGGTCGAGCTC
>CAWUKV010000344.1:0-2875 GCA_963923025.1 uncultured bacterium | reverse complement strand
TTAAGGATGTCTATACTCATTAGTATTTTCCCTTCCGATAAGATTCGCTCTCGGAAGTAGCCGTAGCTGTTATCTAAATCAACAATACTCAGCGAGCGATGCGAAGCCATCAGGCACTCACCCAAAGCCCGAAAAAAGTTTTCTCTAGGTAACCCTTCCACACACAGGTCAATATCTGAATCGGGTCGATAGGTACCCCTCGCTATAGATCCATAGAGAATGACCTGATTGGCACCATAGCGCGACAAAACAGAGCCTGCCATTGTGAGATCTAGCAGGACATCAGCAGGAAGCAAAGCATTGTCAATCGCCAGTTTTTCCATGACGTCAGCCATTACCGTACGACCACTCTAACGCGTTTTACAGGCACTAAAGCCATACACCTAGAATCCCCACCTTCAATCCCCACATGTGGGGACTACGGCTCCCCAGGTCTATTCGTACTTTTAAGGTGTCAACGCAAGCCGCCGGTGGAGCGCAACGATGAGCCAGCCCTGCCATGCCGATAACGAATGCCCTCAGTACGAGATTTGCGTCAAAGGACATCTAGGTCCGCACTGGAGCCATTGGTTTGAAGGGTTTGCGATGGCCGAAGGCCGGTCTTGGACCATCGCACCCCAGGCAAACGGCGAAACGCTTCTGTCTGGGCCGGTCGTAGACCAAGCTGCCCTCTACGGCGTGCTGATAAAGGTGCGCGATTTGGGGCTACCGCTAATTTCGGTAATGCCCGTCCAGCCCAAAAGTTCAAACCCAGAAAGTTCAAACTAAAGAGAAGACCCATGACTGTCCAAAGTATTACTGTACAGAGACAAATACAGACAATGGCCGTGAAGGCCAAGCTATCTAGCCTATGGATGTTTTTCCTCTTCAACATCATTTTTCGAGACATTTATGAATTTGTTAAGCCCGGATTCATTGAAGAGATTATGTCTAGCAGCAACCCGGCTACGGAACAGATGCTGCTGTTAGGCGGCGTGATGATTCAAGTGCCGATTGCGATGGTACTGCTCTCCAGGCTATTGCCTTATGGTACGAACCGTTGGACCAACATGATTGTTGCAATGATTTATGGGGTGCTGCTCCCATCTTTTGGTGTCACTGATTTAGACGACGCCTTCCATCTGATCATGGAGGTTGCTGCCCTCTCCGCCGTGATTTGGTCAGCGTGGCGTTGGCGCAAACCGTCTCTCAAGCCACAGACCGTCCATCCAGAAATGTCATCATAAAAGCAACTATTAGCCCACAATCCCCATGAAAAAAGTGGCTGTATTTGGCAATGCAGGTGGTGGAAAGTCTACCCTGAGCAAACGCCTGGCAGAAATCACCGGCATCCCCTGGACGCCGCTAGATTCGATGAAGTACGAGCCCGGTGGTGGCGAAGTCCCCCACGCGGCGTTTAAAGCCGCTCACGATGCGCTGCTGCAACAGGACCAGTGGATTGTCGACGGCTTTGGCTCAATCGATACCCTATGGCCGCGTCTGGCCGCAGCTGATACGCTGGTCTACCTCGATATGCCGGTGCTGCAACATTACTGGTGGGTCACCAAGCGCGCGCTGCTGGGGCTTTGGGTACCGCCTGCCGGTTGGCCGGAGCACAGCCCGCTATTGCGCGGCACGCTAAACAGCTACACCACCGTCCGACTATGCCATGCCAAGCTAACGCCCCGGTATCGGGAGTATGTGGAGAATGCTAAGGCAACTAAGCAGGTGTTTCATTTGCGATCGCGCCAGGACATCACCCAGTTTTATCAGACCGTCTCTGAGCCTCGTCAGAGTTAGAGAACCTGCAAAGGAGTGTTTACCACGCTTTGCGTCAGTTCAATTTATCAACGTCAATAACCAACAGGAGCTAAACCATGGCTCAACCTAGCCAGTTTTGGGACAAGATTGCCGAGAAGTATGCTGCCAAGCCCATCGAAGATGAGGCCGCTTACCAGAAAAAGTTACAGGTGACCCGCGACTACTTTCGACCGGATATGGAGGTGCTAGAAATTGGCTGTGGCACCGGGGGCACGGCGATTCTCCATGCGCCCCACGTCAGGCACATCCGCGCCATAGATTTCTCGGCTAATATGCTGGCTATTGCCCGAGGCAAGGCCGAGGCTGAGACTATTCAGAACGTTACCTTTGAGCAGGCTAGCATCGAAGATCTCGACGTTCCTGAGCAGAGTTTAGATATGGTGCTGGGCCTCAGCATTTTGCACTTGCTGAGGGATAGGGAAAGTGCCATCTCACGAGTGTACAAAATGCTCAAGCCGGGAGGCTACTTTGTGACCAGCACGGTGTGCATAGGTGACAGCAAACCCTGGTTTAAGCTCATCGCCCCGGTGGGGAGAGTGATTGGATTGTTCCCTTTCTTTGATGTTCTCACCGTGCAAGAGCTGGCGGATAGCCTGACCGAAGCCGGTTTCGAGCTGGACTATCAGTGGCAGCCGAATAAAGAGAGTGCAGTCTTCATCGTGGCAAAGAAGCCCGCATAGGCTGCACGCTACACCCCTCATATCGATAACAAGAACATGCAGCGCAGTGTTCGCTAGGCATGCCTTGCCTGCCTGACGAGAAAGCCTCGCATCCGCTCCTGTCTTCGCCTTTCGGCCCGTCCGCCACGATCCAGGGTCGTCACAGCTTTTCTGCAAACCAATACAGTCTATAGCCCTCTGAAACCAGGGGGTCGATTTCACCATGCCATTAACTGCAACGCGCCTTGACCGTGGGACCACTGCGCCTAGTCTGGACAGGTTAAGAGAGCGCTACGACGCATCGGCCCACCACTGGCAGGATAATCTCGCTCGCTTAGGCCAGCTCCACGACTATCAGCTGTTGTTTAATAGCCGCATGGTCAACAGCCACCTGCAACATCTTGACGCAACCTCAA
>CAWUKV010000343.1:0-2937 GCA_963923025.1 uncultured bacterium | reverse complement strand
TGGTGCCGCTGAGGAAATAGTAATACTGGACACTGGTTCAAGGATACTGGACACTGGTTCAAGGATACTGGAAGCTTTCTACGCGATCTCAGCAGCCAATCATTAATCGCTCTATGCTGAAACTCTTTTCTGTCAGGTATTGGGAGCTGATTTGTAGGTGCTTAAGATGAATGGCGTAAATGCATACACGGATCGTGTATGCAGGTGTAAGTACTGTATTTGCCCGTGAGAGTTTCCTGATATCCCAGGATGTCGATTCACTCCTGTAAATGGAGACTGTAAAACACAGCGGCATTGTACAAATCGCTACTCAACAAGAGATATAGCTGACGCCATTTACGTTAGGACACCGAGTATGGATATCCTGCTTGGCATAGAACAAGATGGCGTCGCAGTCTTGTCCTAACGGATCTGGCGGCTGCTATACGTTTTGAGCGGTCACTTGTGGCCGTAGCCTTCTTTTGAAATAGCCAGAAGCTATTGATTAGACGGGGTGCTTAGTTTGAAGTGTTTCCCTTCAATTGAGAGTGGCTTTATGTTTTTGTGTCAAGTTCTCAAATGATGCCGTGCTGTGAGCCGATGTCCTTTTTGTGTTGTTTGATATGCATTTATACCAGTTCGTGATCCTTGCCAAGCTTAGTCTTTGCCAACGAGTGAAAACGTCGCAACGACTAAGCTCCTATATTGCCTTTACATTGATGACTGGCAGTACTGTTATCAGCCCGATACTAGGCAGTCAAGCCGCATTAGCTGAAATGCATCAGGTCGGTGCCAATCTCTCGACCACTCGTTTTAATCCAGCAGAAAGTAGACTTGTGGTTCTTGAAACGAGTTCCGCTGAAACCTATGGCGTCGATCTCAGAACCTACGGTAGTACTCTCAACACAGCAGAGGTAGACGAAGATATCTACCATTACGATCTGATTTTGGAGGTTTTGGATCAGCCCTTGACCAGTGCTCCAATTAACTATGAAGGCACATTAGCTAACTGGGTAACCGTTGCCAATATCATTCCCTCAAATATGGTCTTATGGGGAAATCCTATTGCGCCAGAGGGTTGGCAAACCGTTTACAGCACTGACAATCCGGATGAAACAGGTCGGTCCTCTAACGATCCGGCCGTCGTTTGGACTGGGACCCGTCCAGAACGCAGTGAGGATATTAAGAGAATTGCCTTCATACAGGTGGGCAGTATTCCAGGCCAGACAGCTGTTGAAGGCTTCGGTTTTGAGCTTATCTCAAATGCGGCAGCAGCATGCAGTATTCGGTATCAAAACATTTCTGAGGTGATGGGCAGCTTGAACTATGCTGCTCAGAACGAAGCTAACTATCTAGCATATGAAATCAGTACGTTCGATGCGGATCAAACACAGTTCCTCCCTTCTGATCAGCCCATTGCCGACAATATCAGCCCCGCAACACCAGAGAGTCGTTTATCTGTGCGCCCACAGGTACGAGTGGATTATGCATACTCAGGCGCGGGGGTCGATGGAACTGCCGGTGTGCGTGGTTTTGTGCCTCTAGCACAGACAGTAGGTCAAGATGTGCTGTTTACCGAGGGAAGTTTGACAGTTGATCATGGTGGTAACCTTGGGTCTCAGATTTTGCTGGGCTATCGTTCGCTAAACGGCAATGCTACCAATATTTTGGGAGGACATATCGGTTTACAGACGCGCGCAACTGGCGATAACACCTTTACCCAATTAGATGTAGGGTTGGAGTCTTTAGGTGAGACGGTAGATATCCGTGTCGATGGTTTTGTTCCTCTAGGGAATAGCCGACAGGCGGTAGGTAGCGCTTCTCAACAGGTAGTTAGTGATTCAACAAACGGTGCTGAGCTAATTCAGAATGTTCAGCAACAACAAGCGTTTGAATCGGCTTTAGGTGGAGTTAATCTTGATGTTGGTGTACGGCTAGGCAGTTTAAGGGATGGCCCCTTGCGCGGTCATGGTGGTGTCTATTGGTTGAGCGGCGGTGGTGAAAGTACACTTGGTGCTCGGGCGGGACTAACGGCAACGCCAGTAGAGAATGCAAACGTAGGTCTAGCCGTTCAATATGATGGTATGTTTGGCACCAACGTGGCTGTCAACGTCGGTTACCGGTTTGGAGGGTCTTCTCAGTCCGCAACCGAAACTTGCTTAGCTAATCGTTTAGGAGAGTCTACAGCAGTTGGTTTGCCTGGCAGCGCTGGCATGGGTATTCAGTTGATTCAGCGCGTCGAAACCTCCACTATTCAGCAAATTACCCCGATACCAGAGATAGAGGTAGCAACAGTAACGGAGATAAAGGAACCTATTAAGACAGAGTTTACGGGTGGCATACCGCTCATTCCGATAGAGGAAGAAGCGATTGGGGTGATTGAAGCCATTCCTCCTCGTACCGTGATCACGTCACCTGTCGTAACGGAGTCAAAAGTACGTTAGATTCAGAAGCTCACACTTGCATCTCGCTTGGCCTGCTGTTCTACCTAACTTTTACCGGAATAGCATCAAGTCAAGCGAGAACAGCTATTAATCTGGCAGTCAAATAGGAGCTATCTCTTATGGAATGCCCTTATGACAGAGGCTTCCGGCGATCTCGCTAGTGCGCTGTTTGATCGCCGGAGTAATATATTTAGAAGAGTATTAAGGGCTTGTCTGGATTCAATACAAAACAGTCTCTTTCTTCAGCAGTAACCTGCCTGTCTTGTAAAGCAATCGTCTGAGCGCGCCACACAATAACAAAATCGTAAATGCTCTGCGGCTTCTCCCTGAGTGGAGCCTCTCAGCGTATAACGCTTTTGCCAAGATGCCCTTCGACATGTGTAGGACAGGCTGTCGATAAGCTCAGCACAAAATCGGCATTCAAATCAGTCAGACAAAGGTCATACCTTAGAAATCAGCGTTTCTCTCTAGGCAGTGGTGCAAAAATTTAGGCTAGGACTGAAAGACTATGTTT
>CAWUKV010000342.1:0-3022 GCA_963923025.1 uncultured bacterium | reverse complement strand
AATCCTATGTCCACGCCTGATCGTCGTTCATGTTCGCCGGCCCAGTAATGTAGCTGGGCATTTCGCTGCGGGGTAGCTGGCCGGAGAGGACTAGGTGCGCCATCGCATCGCAGATCACCCGCGTGGCCATCAGCGCCGTCATGTCGCTGACATCGTAGGGGGGCGAGACTTCGACCACTTCTAGTCCACAGACGGGCGCACTGCGAATGATTTTGCCCAGCAGATACAGGGCTTCGCGGGGCAGCAGACCGCCGGGTTCGGGCCAGCCAGTGCCAGGGACAAACCCAGCATCGATACAGTCAATGTCGAAGCTGATGTAGACGCAGTCGGTGCCGTCCAGGGCTTTCTCTAGGGCAAAGTCCGCTGCAGCGTCCAACCCCATCTCGGTGATGTCCGTGACGGTGAGAATGTTGGTGGACCGCTCGCGGCAGACCTTGACGCCCTGGCGCGGCACCTGCCAACCGCCAATACCCAGCTGCACCAGATTTTTGGCGGGGGCGTTTTCCATGTTGGTGGCGTGGAACCAGGGGCAGGTGTGCATGCGCTCGTCTAGGTCCGTTTCTTGGGTGTCCACATGGCGGTCAAAGTGGATGATGCCGACTTTTTTGTCGCCTAGGTGACGGCAGACGCCGCGCACGGTGGGGAAGCCGATGGAGTGGTCACCACCCAGGATGATGGGAAACGCGCCGGAACTAAAGACGTGGGCCACGCCTTTGGAAATCTGGTCAAAGGACTTTTCGTTGTTGGCCGGAATGGTGAAGACGTCGCCCACATCGCAGAGGGTAATTTGCTCGCGTAGGTCAATGCCCATTTCGAAGTTGTAGGGCGTGTAGAGGGCGGAAATTTTGCGGATGCCCTGGGGGCCAAAGCGGGTGCCGGGACGGTAGGTGGTACCCGAATCGTGAGGGACGCCCATGATGGCAATGTCGTACTCGCCCACCTTGCGCACGTCTTCGATGTAGGGGGCTTTAAGGAAGGTGTTGATGCCCGCATAGTGGGGCAGCTCACCGCGGGAGAAGGTAGGAATGGTGCGATCGCGAATACTTGCCGCCGCTTCTAGTCCGTACTCCAGCCCTTGGGCTACCTCCTGCTGCCACCCTGTCATGGGCAGCTGCGCTTCCCGCTCGACGGCCCGTCTGGCCTCTGTCCCTTCTCCCGGACTGCGAAACACTTCTGACATTACCTTTGCTCCTTACAGACGGTCTTGACGCATGACCAGGAGACTTGACCCCACTCAAAAGCCCGAGAAAGAGCCAGTGAGCCATTGCTCCTGTTACCTCTCTCCCGGGCTTTTATCCCGCCGTGTACCAGGCAGGCTACGCATCCTGGCGGCCTCTCTCGGTCCAGACATCGGCTGTAAGCATCGATCGGAACCCTAGAGGCAATCTTGGGTTTGTTGATTGCCTAAATACATAACAAAACCATCCGGCTCAAAATGTAGCCATAATTACCGTACCTGAGCGAAAAATCAGTGGCTGCCTTGTGAACAGACCACGGGACAACGGCGTCCATCAACTATGGCCGTAGGAACGACAGGACAATACGCCGACCGCCAACACTACCCTACTCGGGCGGGTCTAGCTCCGGCTGAGACAGCTGCTCGGCCGAGGGGCAGTCGTCGGAGATAGTGACGTCACCGCTCGTCTTAGAAACGGAAGCTAGCTTTTGCATCACCGAGCCAATGCTGTCGAGCCGCACCATTTCTTCCCAGGCGCATAGCTCGTTGTCCTCGTCAGTTTCGTAGCGTAGCGTGACTAGGTCGCCCTCGATATCGATAATGGTGGCCCGCTCAATCCAGCGCTGCTGGTCTCGCAAGAAAATCCAAACTTCACGCTGATTGCAGGAGAGCTGGTAGATCTTGCGATGAAGCATACGGGTTCGCACATAGATTGAATTTCTTTCTATAGTTTAGCAGCGGCAACCGGCGCAGCGATGTCTAGACCCTAGGAGATTCAATGCAGCTTCATCTATCTACCTGGCCCGAGGTTGAGGCGTATTTAACGCGATCTCAGGCCATCATTTTTCCCATCGGCTCCACCGAGCAGCATGGCCCTACGGGCGTCATCGGGATTGATGCCATCTGCGCAGAAACCATCGCCAAAGGCATAGGCAAAGAAACGGGGGCCTTAGTTGGCCCCACCATCAATGTCGGCATGGCCTTGCACCATACCGCCTTCCCCGGCAGCATCAGCCTGCGGCCCAGCACCCTAATTGCCCTGGTGCAGGACTACGTGAAGCCCCTAGCACGGGCAGGCTTCACCCGGTTCTATTTCCTTAACGGCCACGGGGGGAATATTGCTACGCTCAAGGCCGCATTTTCAGAAACCTATGCCCACCTGGCGGATCTTCAGATTGCCAACGCAGACCAAGTGCGATGCAAGGTAGCCAACTGGTTCATGGGCCGCAGCGTATATCAGCTGGCCAAGCAGCTCTACGGCGACCAGGAGGGTTCCCACGCAACGCCCAGTGAGGTGGCGCTCAGTCAGTACGCCTACGCTGAGGCCATTCGCACCCAACCGCTAGATCCCACCGTTGCCCCCGCCGGCCACCCCATCTACGGCGCGGCCAACTTTCGCCAGGTGTACCCGGACGGACGCATGGGGTCCAACCCGGCCTTGGCGACCCCAGAACAGGGGCACCAGTTCTACGAAGCTGCCGTCAAAGAAATGACCAACGACTACCTAAAATTTGCAGAATCCGCATAACCCGTAGCGGCACAACATGTTGTGCCGCTACGGGTTATGCCCATATGGGTGATCATCCCCAGTTAAAGATGGCCGCGCCCCAGGTTAACCCTGCGCCAAATCCAGACGTGGCAATGGTATCCCCTGCCTTGATGCGGCCCGCCCGAACCCATTCATCGAGCGCCAGGGGAATCGATGCCGCGGAGGTATTGCCATGCTTGGCCATGTTGCTTACGACCCGATCGTTGGGCAGCTTCAGCCGCTTGGCCACCGCGTCAAGAATACGCTGGTTGGCCTGGTGCAAAATCATCCAGTCGATGTCACCGGTGGAGAGACCG
>CAWUKV010000341.1:0-3109 GCA_963923025.1 uncultured bacterium | reverse complement strand
GCTGGAGCCCCTCGACGCAGCCGAATGGGTCTACCAACCCTTCGACTGCTATAGCTGATCGCTGAGAACAATAACTCTGGGCACTAGGAACGTGCAATCAGCATCCGTTTGTATATGAGTTAGCTCGAAGCTTTCGTTGCAGATGGTCCATAACTATATTCCTTGAATAAAAAAAATGTAGTAGGTTAAGGGTGCAGTGTACGCAGTCCGCAGCACGTAATTTCCCTTAAAGGCTGACTGAAGCAATGGCAACCAAAACGATTTTAATTGTGGCGGCAAACCCATCGGACACGGGGCAATTGCGTCTGGCGGCTGAAGTTCGAGACATTACCGAAGGGCTAGCGCTGTCCTCTCGGCACCACACCTTCAAAATTGTCAACAAGTGGGCCGTACGACCCAAGGATTTGCAACGGGCAGTGCTACAACACAGTCCAGAATTCGTCCACTTTTCAGGGCATGGAGTCGGTGAGGCCGGTATCTTGCTAGAAAATGATGCAGGCGAAGCGCAGCAGGTCAGTGGTGAAGCGCTGTCCTTGCTATTTAGTCTTTGCCCAAGCGTTAAGTGTGTCTTGCTCAATGCCTGCTACTCCGAGGTTCAGGCAGAAGCAATCGCAGAACATGTTGATTATGTGGTGGGCATGAGCAACACGATCGGAGATCGTGCTGCATTGAAGTTCGCCGTTGGCTTTTACGATGCACTGGGGTTTAACCGCACAGTGCCGGATGCCTATCGCTTTGGTCGGGTGTCGATTGAAATGGAAGGCATTGCAGAGAGCGACGTCCCCATTTTGAAAATCCGCCCTGACCTGACCGATACAGAAACCGTAGCTGCAGAGGAAGCTACGGAGGAAGCTCAGCCGCCTACTGATGAACTTCCCCCCTTGGAAGAGCCCGAGGGGATGGTACGGCTGGGTTCGCCGTTCTATGTTGAACGGCAATCTATTGAGGCTGACTGTCGGGCTACGGTGGTCAAGCCAGGGTCGCTACTGCGGATTAAGGCAGCACGGGCCATGGGCAAATCATCGCTGATGGCTCGCACCCTGGACTACGCTGAGCGTCGAGATTGCCAAGTAGTTCGATTTAACTTTCGGGCAGCAGACAGCGCCATATTAGAAGACCTTGATCTGTTATTGCAGTGGTTTTGCTATTCAGTAACTGATGCCCTCGACCTGCCAGACAACTTGGATGACGCCTGGGACAGTAATCGCCGACTTGGTCTGCTGCAGCGCTGCCAGCGCTATTTTGAAAAGTCTATATTGGCTAAGCTTTCAGGCGTTCTGGTTTTGGGGCTAGACGAGGTCGATCAGATTTGCAAATACCCCGACGTTGCCATTGATTTTTTCAGTATGTTGCGGGTTTGGCATGAGGCGGCCAAGTACACGCCTAAATGGCGGAACGTTCACATGGTAATTGCCCACACCCAAGATATTGACATTCCGCTAGAGGCAAAGCGGTCTCCTTTTAACGTCGGCACTGCCATTAAGCTGCAAGAGTTCGGTGATGCTGAGCTGAACACGCTGATCGAACACCACGGATTGGCCTTATCTAAAGAAAATATCCGCACGCTTAAGACGCTGTTAGGTGGGCATCCCTATTTATGGCGAGAGGCCATGTATCGGCTTGCACAGGGGCGGATGACGCTGGCGCAGCTGCAAAATGTAGCAGCTACCGATAAAGGTCCCTTTGGCCTGCACTTGCAGCAATGTCTGGCTGACTTAAACAGCATGCCAGAACTGGCTGAAACGTTTTGGGATATTCTCCAGACGGAGGGGATCTTTTCGATTAACTCCAGTGAGCTATCAAAGCGGACGACCCAGCTAGACAGTATGGGATTAGTAAAATATCAGGGAGCCGGTGTTGTTCCTCTATGCGATCTGTACTGCCAATACTTTCGTGCCCGTTTGACGTGACCGTTTCATTCTCAGTTGCATTCT
The DNA here is from genome assembly GCA_963923025.1 of uncultured bacterium. Classification (GTDB taxonomy): domain Bacteria; phylum Cyanobacteriota; class Cyanobacteriia; order Phormidesmidales; family Phormidesmidaceae; genus CAWUKV01. The sequence goes on along the minus strand of CAWUKV010000341.1, from coordinate 1,175 downwards.
CCAAAGTCTTGCCCTTTACAGTTGCCTCCATTGATAAAGCGCCATGGTTGAGTACTCGTATCAAGTTAGCGGTGGGAGTTTACCCGTTGAAGCACTAAGCTACGTGCGGCGTTCAGCCGATGGCGAACTTTACGAGGCACTGTTGGCCGGAGACTATTGCTATGTGCTTAACTCGCGGCAAATGGGAAAGTCGAGTCTTCGAGTGCGTACAGCAGCGCGACTACGGAGCGAAGGCGTAACCTGTGTCTCTGTTGACGTGAGCGGCTTTGGCACTCAGAGTCGCGACATTCAAGAAGAGAACTGGTATTACACGCTGCTAGATGCGCTGGTGGAGGGGCTTAATTTTGAAGAGCATTGTCCTGATTTTGATTTGGGTCAGTGGTGGGACTCGACTCGGCTAACCACTCAAGGAAAGCTGCGGAAGTTTCTCTCTAGTGATTTGCTAGCGGCGATTCCTGGGAAGATCGTCATCTTTTTGGATGAAATTGACAGCTTACTCAACCTGGGGTTTGAAACAGACGATTTCTTTAGCGTGCTGAGGGAGTGCTACGAGCAGCGATCTAGCAACCCCGAGCTCAATCGCCTCAGCTTTGTGCTGCTGGGGGTTGCCACACCGATGGATCTGATTAAGAACAAAGCAGGCATCCAGTTTAATATTGGCCGCGCTATTCCTTTAACCGGATTTCGCTTTGAGGAAGCTCAGCCATTGATGGCGGGATTAGAGGGCAGAGTTCCAGCCCCCTCTGCCACGCTAAAGGAGATTTTGCGCTGGACGGGGGGACAGCCGTTTCTGACCCAAAAAGTCTGTAAATTGGTGGCAGAAGCGGGTAGCAGCGACGTAGAAGCAGTTGTGCAAGAGCGCATTATCGACAATTGGGAAGGTCAAGACGAACCGCCCCATCTACGCACGATTAGAGACCGCATCTTACAAAACGAGCGACAGATGGGACGCCTTCTTGAGCTATACGAGCGGGTGCTGGTGCAGGGTGGGCTGCCGATGAATGGCCGCCCGGAAGAGGTCACTCTGCGTTTGTCTGGGCTAGTAGTTGAACAGGCAGGAAAGCTGCGGGTCTATAACCCGATTTATCGTGCAGTCTTTCATCGGGGGTGGATACAGCGATTTCTCAAGAGCATACGTCCCTACGGAGAGAATATTGAGGCTTGGTTGGAAAGCC
>CAWUKV010000340.1:0-3116 GCA_963923025.1 uncultured bacterium | reverse complement strand
CCTCAGACGTATAGCTAGCCTGTGAAACATTCTCAAAAAAGCTTTAGCAGGAGGAAATCATGGCGAATATTCAACAGCTACAGCACGAATATAATCAGGGATATCGAGATTTTTCGACAGTATCCCTACATGGTCAGTCGCTGAGTGGGTCAGCGCTGAGTGGAGCTGACTTAAGCCGGTGTGACATGAGCACAGCCGATTTATGTCGAGCGAACCTGAGCCGCGTTAACCTCAGTGGCGCTAACCTAACCGATTCAGATCTCTCCCAGGCTGATTTGAGTGGGGCAAATCTTCGAGGTGCTAACCTCATTGGCGCAGACCTTCGGCAGGCCAGCCTGGTGGGAGCCGACCTGACCCATGCAGATCTGAGAAGCGCTGACTTTGAAGGGGCCGATCTTTCTAGCGCGAACCTGACGGGGACTCGCCTTAGCGGTGCTAACTTCCACAAAGCCAATCTCAGCCATGCCTGTTTAGACGTATCACTACTAGCCGATACCAGCTTTGATGGAGCAACCTTGACTCAGGTCAAGGCCGCTCCATCAGGCACGGCGGCTGAAGCTTCTCAGCGTTGGGTTTCCTGGGGGGCTCACTAGTTCTAGGCTCACTAATTCTAGGCTCACTAGTTCTAAAGGTGATTTTGCAGACCCAACAAGCCAACTGACGTAGTATCTCTTTCTAATAAAGCAGCTAGTCCGTTTGAGAAGACGTCGTCTGGCTGCTTTTTCTTGCTGGACGTTCGGATCTGCCGCCTATAGCAGTCGCCACAAGCGTTTGTGCGCGGCTGCGACGCCATTTCGTTATTTGCCAAGCAGGATAGCCTCACTCGGTGTCCTAACGTAAATGGCGCTAGCTATATCTCCCAAATTCCAACCCTACGACTGATCCTAATAATTGAGCCCCAACCCTGACACCGACTGAATGCCTGTATCTCCAACACCTTGGTTAAGTAATACTGAGAAAGTCACGCTCTCTTTTATATCAATGACAGAATGTAAATAGAGTCTAATGTTTCCAGTTAGGCTTGAATTTCGACCCCATAGCAGAAGACCCTTACGGCTACTTTAGGTCATACTTTTCTCTAGAAGCTGACCTAGAATGATGCTTTGACAACACCAGTTTTGAGTCTGTTGTTAAATCTTCTGTTGTGATTTGTAGCAGCTGCCAGATCCTTTAGGACGGGGCTGCAACGCCATTTCGTTCTATGGCAAGCAGGATCGCCGTACTCGGTGTCCAAACGAAATGACGCTTACAATTCAACACTACGGAGGCAGAAGATGAACTGTCTTCTGTAATGCCTCATGACCGCTCACCAGCGCGTTTCGTCAACAGCTTTGGGGTATCCCGCTTCAAAGCCTTCGACGTCAGGCAATTCCACAGCGCTACGTCCAGAGAAGATTATTACAGCTCCTCCTAATTTAGGACGCATACAGCTAGAGCAGACGCTGATTGACTTACTGGACAGGGGCTGTTCTCAGCCGTCTCCTGGGACATTGAACCAGTGGAATCAGCATGGGTGGCAAACCTGGCCATTACGTGAGTTTCGCAGTACTGTTAACGCACTCGCGCTAGGATTGTCGACAACGGGCATCCAGGCTCAGGCGCGCGCCGTACTGCTACTGGAAAACAATATCGGTTTTGCGCTGGCTGACTTGGCCAGTCTACTGGCTGGATTAGTGACGGTCCCAGTTGATCCGACTGCGCCAGTGGACACTATCAACACGATTCTCAAAGACGTTACGCCAGCAGTTTTATTCATTCGAAGTCAGTCGCTGCTTGAGCAGCTTTGGCCAACGTTGGAAACATTACAAACCCTACAATTGGTTGTTCTAGGGGATGGTAGAACAGCAACGCTCTACGCCTCTATCCAAGGAGCCTGCCCGCCCAGTCATGACAAACCTGGGCCCGGGCACAGCCGTTTACTGTCTCTAAGCACCCTCGAAAATCGCGGATATCTCACCAGAGAGACAACGCCTGAAGCAATGAGGGCAAGGCTATCGGCCCACGACCTGGCAACCATTGTTTATACCTTAGACAGCGACGGGCAGCCGCTGGGCGCAATGCTAACCCACGAAAACCTGTCTGGCAACATCTTGGCGGCCTTTGGCAGCATGCCAGGTCTAACCCACCACGAAACCGCGCTGTCGTTCCTGCCGCTGACCCACGTGTTTGGGAGAGCCTTTTTGCTTGGGCACATCGCCTATGGTCACACCGTTTATTTCTCTAGCCCTAAGTGGGTGATGAAACATCTCAAACAGGTGAAGCCGACAGTCTTTATCACCGTGCCCCGACTGCTAGAGCGGTTCTTAGAGACCATAGAAACAAAAGGGCGATCGCTCTCGGGCACCTCACGTCGTCTGTTTTTGTGGGGCTGGCAGCTGGTCAAACAATACCAGGTGGGTCAGCCACAATCTTGGACTTACCACACTCAACTCTGGGTAGCCCGTCAGCTGATCTTTCACCGCTGGCTCGACGAACTCGGCGGACGGCTGCGGTATGTGGTGTGTGGCGGGGCACCGCTGCCAGCAGAGGTTGCCAACCGGCTCAGTGCCATGGGGCTGCCGATCATCCAGGGGTACGGTCTTACCGAGACCAGCTCTGTCCTAACAACAACCAAGCCTGGATTCGGCCAGCAGTGGAACCGGGCGGGCAGCGTCGGGGTACCGATTCCAGGCGTAACGTTAGCGATTAGCGATACTCACGAAATACTCATCAACAGTCCCTACGTCATGCAGGGCTACTGGAATGCGCCTGCGGCCACCGCAGCGGTATTCACCAAAGACTGGTTCCATACCGGCGACCGGGGACATATCTCTCCTGAGGGGCTGCTGGTGATTGAGGGTTGTAAAAAGCGGCTGTTTAAGCTGTCGCTGGGTAAATACGTTGCGCCTTTACCGATTGCGACTGCCCTGCGACAGTCTAGTCTGATCCGAGAGGCACTGGTGGTAGGACCCGGGGCAAAGTTCTGTGGGGCACTGTTAGTACCTGACTTAATGGCGTTAGAGGCATCGGCAACCGACATCTTGACCGTGCGGCGGCTCTGGCAATCGGGACAGCTCTACCAGTCAGATCGGCGGCTCAATCACCCCTGCGTGATTGAGCAGTATCAGGACCTGATA
>CAWUKV010000339.1:0-3155 GCA_963923025.1 uncultured bacterium | reverse complement strand
ATGAGACGCGATCAAAGGAGGGCCGTTGCTTCTATTCTGAACAGTGCTGTCCCTGTTTGACCCGGTTAAACCATGAAATCTCGATGAATCTTGGCGGATAATGGCATATATCCCTAATCGACTCAACCCATAGCTGTCCGCGAAAAGACTGAGCCCAATGAGAGTGACGGCGCGATCTGTATTATTGGGAGAGCGGGATTTAGCGGTTCAGACGGAGTGGCTAGCAAAAGCCTGCGCTATAAATACGCCTGTTATGGAATGGTGGATGCACGACTGAGCGCTGATAGAATGCGAGGGCCAAAGTAGGCCTGGGGTAATTAAGACCAATAGCGCCAGTCAAAAAAGCCTGTTTCGGGACGGCCCATAACAGCCAACCTATTGCTCTTAAAGTGCCCATCGCCTTCTGGCAGACCAACACCGGCCCGTGTCCTGTGATTTTCAACGGCTATGGATTACAAAACTGCCTGTGAACTGCTAACCCAGCAAGCTAGCACCACCCAGCCCGATGCCTTTTTGACCCGTTTGCAATCTTCGCAGCCGCCCATTCCGGGGCAGGTCACCTCGTTGCTGCTGGCGCTTAAGGTGGTTGCCGACCGCCTTAAGGGAGACACCACCATAGACCGCACCCTGGCCTGTAGCCTGTTCGACTTGGCCTACGGCAGCCGCCAATACTACAACGATGGACGAGTGAGCGGCGTGGAGTGGCCGCCCCTACTGGATGAGGATTTGGGACGCATCGCGATCTCGGCCCGGCAGATTTTAGCGGGGTCACCCTAAAGCTTTTGGGCTGCTGCCTATGGGAAGGACATAGTACATTTGAGTTACTGCCGTGTGGGGTTTCTGAACCGTGACTGACCTAGAGTCTCGCCTGCGAGTAGCGCTGTCTGTCTGCATCTTCCTGTTAGCTGCAGTGCTACTGCTCCGCTTGCTGTTGCCCTGGCTGCTGCTTTTGGGTGGCGTAGCGCTGGTCTATGGGCTCTGGCAGCATCGCTACCAGAGTCAGCGGCAGCGGCAAAACCACCTCAACCAAATCTTTTACCACCTGGTGCAGCATCAGCAGGGGCGGGTCAGCGTGCTGGACTTTGCGATGCAGGCTCAGCTGTCCGGTCCCGAGGCCCGTCATTACCTTGACCAACAGGCCCAGGCTTTCTCTGCCCAGTTTGAACCAACACCCCAAGGCGACGTACTCTACGTTTTTAGTTTGGGCCGGTTTTGACTGAAGACCGACCTGCCCCAGGCAAAGGGGGCTGTTTAGATCAGTGGCATCGATAACTTCATCCCATGCCCTTTACAAAGGACGCACCTTTACTGAGCATGGGTATAGCCTTTGTCGCCCCATCGATTGAAACGATGGGGCAGCGATACGGTTTGGAGCAGTCCTTTAGGAGGGATTCAGCATGGAACGCACGTTTATTATGATCAAGCCCGATGGTGTGCAGCGTGGGCTAATCAGCAACATTATTGGTCGGTTTGAGAGTAAGGGCTTTACCCTAATTGGCCTAAAGCTGATGTCCGTGAGCCGGGAGCTGGCCGAGAAGCACTACGATGTCCACCGCGAGCGCCCCTTCTTTGGTGGTCTAGTCGATTTTATTACCTCTAGCCCGGTGGTGGCGATGGTCTGGGAAGGTGATGGCGTTGTGGCCTCGGCGCGTAAGCTGATCGGTTCAACCAACCCGCTAGATGCTGACCCTGGCACTATTCGTGGTGATTTGGGTGTCACGATTGGTCGGAATATTATCCACGGCTCTGACGCCATTGAAACGGCCCGTACTGAAATTGCCCTGTGGTTCAGCGATGAAGAGCTGGCCAGCTGGGAGCCGACGGTGAAGGGTTGGCTGTACGAGTAGTGCTAGCGTGATACCTCATATAGCAAAGCCCCCCCGCTGAACGCTCAGCGGGGGGGCTTTGCTTAAAGCCAATGCTCGAACCCAATCGGCTAGGCTACGTCAGCCGTTGAGTCAGTTTCGACTCTTTCTGAGGACCTTTCTGAGTGCAACGGCACTTCAATCTTGAGTGCTTCTTGCGGGGTGCTGGCTACCGCTGAGGATTCGTCGGTAGCCTGAGTAGCCTCTTCTCGTCGCTTAGAGAAGCCCCAGGCAAAGACAATGGCAACAATGGAGACCATCGCCCATTGAGGCGGTACCCAGTTTTCGTTAACAACGCGGGCCAGGAGTCGGATACCGACAAAGGCGACGGTCACAAAGCCTGCATCCTCCAGCCGCTCGTATTCGTCCAACCAGCGAATAAACAGTCCCGCCATAAACCGCAGGGCCAGCACCCCGATCATGCCGCCCAGCAGCACGATCAGGACGTCGTCGGACAGAGCGATCGCGGTAGTCACACTATCCAATGAAAACGCTAGGTCCGTTAGCGCAATAACCGGGATGGCCTGCCACAGCGAGGCAAACTTAGGTCCGTGATTCTCGTCATCGTCCTCATCGTTGTTAATGAAGTGCTGATAGACGAGCCACAGCAGGTATAGCGCTCCGGCCACCTCAAACTGCCAGTACTTCAGCACCCAGGTCGCCGTCAGAATCAGTGCAACCCGCAGCGCGAAGGCCGCAACCAGCCCCACGTTGAGTGCCTGCTTCTGTAGCTTCTCGCCCTCTAAGCCCTGAGCAATGGCTGCTAGCGCGATCGCATTATCTGCCGACAGTACGGCCTCTAGGGCAATCAGCACTGGCAGCAGCAAAAAGGTGTCTAGCCCCCAGTTGGGTGACCATTCAAGTAATCGATCTAACATCGCGCTCCAAAAACGGACCAGCCGAGTAATACAAATCGGCTATTGCTAAAAGTCAGTGAAAGTATCAGTCAACACAGCTCTCTTTTCTTAGAATAGACCGGATAGTGGGTAAAGTGCCGCAAGTCGGTTACACTGCTGGCCTACCGCTATGGCAGCCATCCCCTCCTTTGGGGCAGCGCTGTACAACCCTTCTTGGGGTCATTTCGTTGGAGACTCAGCAGAATAGCCGTGCTGGGTGTTTCAACGTAAATGGCGAAGCCTATCCTTTGCTCTTAAGCCTGTGATTGCCGCACTCTTTCAGCAGTTTCGCCAAAAATACCCCGCCGGTCATCTGACCACAGAGTTACTGATGCTCCAAGACGGGCTGTACATTGTGCGGGCCGCGCTGGCAGACGGCGATGCCCCCATCGTG
>CAWUKV010000338.1:0-3167 GCA_963923025.1 uncultured bacterium | reverse complement strand
GGCAGGCGTTACCGGCACCAGCTCATCTTCGGCAGGACGAAATCGGGTTAGCCCCACGGGGACCACAGCAGCGGAGGTGACCGTAGGCACCTCGCCGACATGAAAAGACGCCAGATCCTGGAGGGTTTGGGTGAGATGGTCACCGTCGTTGATACCCGGACAAACCACAACCTGGGCATGGATTTGTAAACGGTGTTGCTGAAACCATCGCAGCTGCTCAAGCAGCAAACCAGCTCGCGGATTTTTGAGCAGGCGGGTGCGGACCTCCGGCGCTGTGGCATGGACTGACACATACAGCGGCGACAGGCGGAGCTGGGCGATGCGCTCCCATTCTGGTGGTGTGAGATTGGTCAGCGTCAGGTAGCTGCCGTACAGAAAGCTAAGGCGATAGTCGTCGTCCTTGAGATACAGCGTCTCGCGCTTGCCTGGAGGCTGCTGGTCGATAAAGCAGAAGGGGCAGCGGTTATTGCACTGAATAAGCTGATCAAACAACGCCGACTCAAACTCCAGGCCGAGGTCAGCGTCGAAATCTTTTTCAATCTCGACTTGGTGAGCCTTGCCCTGGGTATCCAGCACTTCCAGGTCTAAAACCTCGTCAGCACACAAAAAGCGATAGTCAATCAAATCTCGGGGCACTTGACCATTGATAGACACCAGCCGATCGCCGGGTTCGAAGCCAATCTCCTCAGCAATTGAGTCAGGCAAGACACGGCTGATTTTAGCGGGCTGAAGACTTGAGCGACTCATGGGGCGCGAACGACGAACTGGAAGCGGGGGGACCACCTTAGGTTATAGCGTTTTTTGCGGGTAACGGAACCCGTGCCCGTCCTTTGAGCGTGCTATCCACAGGCGGTTCCAGCAGGGACAGGATAACGCTCCCTCAGACGTTTCTTAAGGTGTTAGTGGCAATGCCCACCAAAATGGCCACCCCAAAGGCCAGCCGGTACCAGACAAAGACCCAGGTACTGTGGCGCTGCAAAAACTTAATCAGCCAGGCGATCGCGAGATAGGACGACACCACCGCCGCAATGAGTCCAGCCACCAGCGGGCCCCAACCAGCATCCCCGCCTCCAGACTCCGCCAAATCCTTCAGTTCTACCAGTCCGGCCAGCAGAATTGCGGGCATCCCTAGCAGAAATGAGAATCGTGCCGCAGTGTCCCGCTCTAGCCCCATAAACAGCCCTGCCGTCAGGGTAGAGCCCGATCGAGACACGCCGGGAATAAGCGCCAACGCTTGGGCAAAGCCAACCCCAATACCATCCCAAAGCCCCAACTGCGGAAACCCTCGTTCACGCTTGCCCATCATCTCGGCTAGGCCCAGCAGCAGCGCCATCACAATGGAGGTAATGGCAATGGCGGCAGTACTGCGCACGATGGAGTTGTCGTAGTCGGGGACAAAAGCCTTGATGGCTAGACCGCACACCACAATGGGAACGGTCCCCAAGATAATCCCCAGGCCGAGGCGAAAGTCAGGGGAGCTAAACTTACGCCGCACGGTGGCTCGCAGCATGTTGTTGGTGACCTTGTACAGGTCATCCCAGAAGTACCAGAGAATTGCCGCCACGCTACCCAACTGAATCACAGCGGTGAAGGCAACACCGGGATCGCCCCAGCCCAACGCGACAGGGACAACCTTGACGTGGGCAGTACTGCTAATTGGCAAAAACTCCGTCAGCCCTTGCACAATACCGATGACGATGGCCTCAAAGATATTGATGGAAGAGTGCGTTGTCTCGGGGGCCTGCCCCAAAAGCAGACTCGACGGCATGAGTACATCAGCTGGCTGAACAGTTCCCTGAAGCAAGGCCACGAAGCTGTGCATAAAAATACTCCTAAAAATAAGTCTGATGGATTAAGCGTGGGCTTGAGGGAACAGGCAAGGTTAAGACGTAGGGCGTAAATTCAGGTTTAACTGCTAAAACTGCTTCATGTTTAGCATGGCAGACCGACCCTGTCCGCATGTCCGCCGTTTCCGCCCTGCGCCTTCGGACAGGTATATCTGGCGAACACCTGACGACAGATGCACGAAAGTTGTCACTACAGTGTTGCGATCGCGGCAACATTCCTAACGAAATATTCTATTCCGACCAATTCCCTTAACCCAGTTACCGAGCGAGGGAATGTCCGCTACCTTATGTAGAGCCCTATAGCAGCCGCCAGTTCCGTGAGGACAAGGCTGTGGCGCTATTTCGTTAGGCGCTAAGCAGGATAGCTGTACTCGGCGTCCCAACATAAATGGCGCAAACCTAAATGGCGCAAACCATATATACAGAACGTCATTGGGGTAACCCAGTTCCATCTCCCAATGGGCGTGTTATGTTAACAATAGTTAATCATTCTCAGAAAAGTATTTGCTGTCCCCTTTCCCGTCTGAGACCTTGACCACTGACCTGAGTTTGCCTGAAGCGTCTGCGACCCAGACGACTGTCCACGTTTCAGAGCTGTCCCCCGCTACCTTACTTAACCTGCCTGAGCCACGTTGGGCTGCCTTTGGGGTAGCGGCATTTTTAGTGAGCGTGCCGGTCTTTTTTCAAGCCCCGCTGGTGCGACAGTGGCCCACTTTCAGCTTGCTGCTGGGCGCGGTCCTTTTGGTCGTTGGGTGTCAGACAATGCGACAGCCCGCTCGGCACCTGTGGGGCGATTTGACGGTGGGGTTTGCCTGGACTTGGTTAGCTGGCACGGTCTACTGGGGCTGGTTCCGTTGGGAACCGCTGATTCACCTGCCCATGGAATCGCTGGCGCTGCCCATTGTGGCCGTCCTTATCTACCTCAACCGCGCCAAGGTCGGCAGCTACTTCTACCTGGGTTCGCTACTAGGCACCATACTGACGGACTTATATTTTTACTGGACCGATCTCATTCCCTACTGGCGGCAGCTGATGCAGGTAGACCCTGCTCAAGTTGGTACGGTTCTGCAAGCTGCCTGTGCCACACTGCAAACCCCTGAGGCTGTTCTCAAAGGCGGCATCCTATTGAGCGGTCTAATCATTCTGGGGACCTTACCCCTAACTCGGCCTAAAGCGCATTGGTGGGCCTTTTCTGGCGCTGTGCTCAGCACGATCTTGGTAGATGCGTTGTTCCTCCTGTCTGCGGTTTTGGCCTAGGTCTCTGCTGCCTGGCCGTCACAGGCAGCGAATGAAAAGATACCCGTAAGCGATCCTGTGGGA
>CAWUKV010000337.1:0-3204 GCA_963923025.1 uncultured bacterium | reverse complement strand
CGCTCTCCACAGCTCTGTTGCCTACCCTAATTTTTAGTCCTGACGCTGCACTAGGGCCTTTTGCCTAGAGGTGTGTTCATCCGTAAGGTGCGTTCAGCCTCAGGTTGATCAACGTTGGTTCAGCGAGTAAGGTTGATGGCTTTTGGTTGCAACTGCTTAGTGAATTAAGCCATTCACGAGAGTTTCCTGGCGTTTCCCTCAATTCTCTGATAGTTCACCTGCAAACTTGTCCATGCTAGGGCTAGGTTGAAACTACTTCAGATACACCTCTAAAGGATTATTGGCGGAGTTCACAGCAGCAGCTTTGGCTGGGCAGTTTGTGGGGGATGGGTAACAATTTTGTGACTGGGTTCGTCAGCTGTTATCCCTTTGCTAAAAACTTAAGCAGTCGCACTCGCTACGACTGTCTTTGAACTGTATCTGAGCAGACTTCAGCCCGCAGCATTCACGGGCTTGGTTCATGCAACGACACGCAAAACGACCAACCAGGTTGTGGCTTAAGCCACGGGATGGTCGTTCACGACCCTTTTTCCCTGCTGGATGGCGCTCATCTAAGTTTCATCTGGTCAGATACTTCTCCCTCACTAGCTTGAGTGTCTTTCTAGGGCTGACGCTGTGTTTAAGTTGGCTCTACGACCACCATGCCTTGGAGCTGCTTAAGCAGTCTAACGAGGGCAAAAACGTGGCTGCAGCCCAGCTGATTGGTAATGCTATCTGGGACGAGTTTGGCTCTTTTCTGCAGGACAGTGCCGTTTTAACACCTGACGATTTACGACAGTCACGGAAAACACGACGGCTACGGTTGCATGTGCTCAACCAAATCCAGGGGTTACCCATCAAAAGTGTTGAGATCTATGGCATTCAGGGGCGGGTGGTGTTTGCCACCAATGGCAACCGAATGGGGGCGTCGGAACTGGACCATGTTGAAGTCGCAGACGCGCTGAGTGGCAGCGTTTCTAGCGTCTTGGTCCTGGGGGAAAAGCCAACGGTTGGTCACGTTGGCAATAGCGACGCGCCCATATCTCGGAGTGCTAACCACCTGACCAGCTATGTTCCATTAAAGACAAACCTCTCAAATGAGATTCAGGGCGTCATCAAGGTACAAACCGATGTGACGCCGCTTGTCGGTCAGATCCGGGCGACAAAAAGAACAATTCTCTTGAGCAGTGCTGGGCTCTTGACCTTGGCCTATGGTGTTTTGTTCTTGCTCATTCAGCACGCCAATCGATTGCTCCAGCAACAGCGCCAGGCCCTGTCACTGGCCTACGAAGAGTCGAAGCAAAAAGCGGCAGACTTATCAGCTGCGCTACGGCAGCTGCAGGCTACCCAAGCGCAGCTCATCCAAACCGAGAAGATGTCTAGTCTGGGGCACCTGGTTGCTGGCGTTGCCCACGAGATTAACAATCCGGTCAGCTTTATTCACGGCAACCTGAAGCACATTACGCAATACACCCATGATTTGTTAGCAGTTGTGCAGCTCTGCCAAGACGAGGCTGTCACTCCAGAGATCATCCAAGCATTTAAAGAAGAGATTGACTTTGACTTTTTGGTAGAAGATTTAGCCAAGCTCCAGTCTTCGATGCGGTTGGGGACAGAGCGCATTCGGGATATTGTTAAATCGCTAAAAACGTTCTCTCGCCTAGATGAGGCAGAGATGAAAGCGGTGGATATCCATGCGGGTATCGACAGCACGCTGGTCATCCTCAACAGTCAACTCAAGGGCAATGGTCAAGATGCGATTCGGGTGGTGAAACGTTACGCTAACCTGCCCGGTATTGTGTGCCATGCCAGCCAGATCAACCAGGTCTTTATGAATATCTTGGCCAACGCCATTGACGCGTTGCGCGACCACCCGCCCTCTGAGCGTCCTGATAGTCCTGATAACTGTCCTGAAATTGTGATTACAACGGCACGTACATCCGAGGCGGTGACGGTGTCTATTGGCGATAACGGACCGGGTATTCCCGCCTCGATTCGAGCCACGATTTTTGATCCTTTCTTCACAACCAAGCCCGTTGGCAAAGGAACAGGACTGGGGCTGTCCATCAGCTATGGCATCGTTGACGGACACGGCGGCACCTTAACCTGTCAGGACGGTCCCAACGGGGGAACAGAATTTATTATGACGTTGCCGCTAACCGCATCCCCGCCTGCTTCATCGAGATCGGGGCATCCGCAAGCTGCCTAAAGAGTGCCGATTATGACAGGCGTTTAGCTGTGACGAGCGCGGGTTGCTTCGCTCAAGATTGAGATGGGCAGAGCGGGACTCGAACCCGCATGACCAAAGGCCGCCACATTTTGAGTGTGGTGCGTCTACCAATTTCGCCATCCGCCCTTTCTTTGCCCACAAATCCAAAATTTCTGGGCTCGATCATTATAAGGAACCATCTGCGCTTTTAACAGGTTTTGATGGTGTTTAGTCGCGATCGCACCCCCGAATCTACCCCACCTGCTGGTCGGGGCTATCTTGCAGCAGCCAAAGGCCCGTATAGGTCACGCCAGAATCGTCCGGACGGACCAACAGAAAATGTAGTCCCTTGGCCACCTGCTTGCGCTGCTCGAAGGTTTGCGCCGCGCCCCGCACATCCGGGTCCTCAAAGGTGGCCAGGACCCAGCGATCGGCTAGGCCCGCTTCCAAGATGAGGCCATCCGGGTCGCCCGCCAGGTACTGGGCAAAGGCAGGCCGCGCTGACTCAATCCACTGGGCCAGGGCCATGGACTGCTTGCCGCCGTCGATGACAATCCCAGGAATTAGGACAGTACTGGATAGCCCAATTTCTAGTGGCATCAGCTCGGGAGGGACGTCCCGAATGGGGATGGGCTCGTACTGAAGCCGTAGCAGGTCAGCATTGGACAGACCGGCAAAGCGCCACTGGTCGCCCCATAGATTTTCGGGTAAGGGGCCCGGTGGCGGTCTATTTAGCGCGAAGGGGCTGTAGGGTTCGCGGGTATAAGCCGGTAGGTTGCTATACCAGGCGGTGCGCTGGCGCATCCACTGCTTGAGTGTGGGTAAGCGGCGGCTCGGGACGACGGGAATATCTAGCTCGCGGCAGGCGACTTCGGTGAGGGTTTGGGACTGGGGGCGAAAGACCTGCAAAGCGCTGGGACGGTACCCAGCCCGGTTAATGGCCACTTTGAGCTGCGATCTCAGCCACATGGCGTTCGCTTCCGACTGTAAGCAGGTCTGTCCGTAGCTAAAGTCTA
>CAWUKV010000336.1:0-3219 GCA_963923025.1 uncultured bacterium | reverse complement strand
ATTGACCGCCGAAGTTAGAGGTTATTCAGGTGCCGAAGTATCCGTGATTTTGCAAAGAGCAACGATCTGTGGTTTCAGCACTTTGCCATTATTGTCAGCGACATCGATAAGGCTTATGAACGGCTCCAGCAGTTTGACTACCGGCCGATTTCCTCCGGCGTCGTTACCATTCCAGAGTCAAACGAAGCCTCGGCAGGGATTCGGGCCTATAAATTCAAGGATGCTGACGGCCATAACTTGGAGCTGCTGTGGTTTCCGCCGGACAAGGGGGCAGCGAGATGGCAGGTTAAGGATCGGTTGTTTCTGGGCATTGACCATAGCGCGATCGCGGTTTCAAACACCCCAGCCAGTCTGGCCTTCTACCGTGACCTGCTGGGTTTTGACGTGGCGGGTAATAGCCTCAACGTCGGCATGACCCAGGCTCATTTAGATAACTTGTTTAACGCTAAAGTTAACGTGACTAGCTTGGCTCCATCTGAGGGAGGCTTAGGCGTAGAACTGCTCGACTACCTCACCCCACCCGGCGGTCGCCCTATGCCGGTCGATCAGCAAAGCAACGACCTAGTACATGTTCAGCTAGAGCTGGTGGTTAAAGATTTAGACCGGGCGCTATCGACGCTGACCGATGCCCAGGTACAGCTGGTGACGCCTGAGCCGGTTGAGCTGTCCGATGGGCCTTTTCAGCGCGGCCTGTTGATCCGTGATCCGGATGGTCACAATATGATGTTGGTAGAGCCGTAGACCGTGAACGTTCCCAACGGTATCACCGTCGGCGTGGTGTTAGTTGCCCAGCTTTGGCAATAAAAGATACGCTGGCTGCCGCCAAAGGGTCTCCATGACGGCAGCCACCCTCATTTACAGCTTCACGGGTTAGCGGCGGGAACCCCGTTCGACGAGCCCACGATTATCGTTACGCTCATCAAAGTGATCGCTAATATTATCTCGTCGCTCCTCAATATTGTCATTGTCACGGTTCCGAACGTTTGGGACGGGGGCGTTAGGAACCGGCACCCGGTAGTCACGCCCCCGATCAGTAGCTCGGTCATTACGTTGCTCTAAGGCAAGTCGAACACGCGCAGCTTCACGGGCAGTTTCTGGATCGGGGCCGGGTAGGGCACTCGCCGAATTGACCGCACCAATCACAAAACTGAAGGTTAACGGTACGACCAGTAAAGCTTTTGAAAGAACAAAATGCATGGGTAAGAGTCTCCTCTTTAGATGTGTGATGAACAAAGTAAGCAACCCTGATGTATAGCTAGCGCCATATCGCTCTTAGGACACCGAATACGGTGATTCTTTTTTGCATAGGGCTATAGGTTGTCGTAGCCTTGTCCTTAAAAATCTGGCGACTGCTATGTTTTGTTCTTTATATCGGGAGGAGCTTTTGAATTGCACGGGCCAGAACCGGTTTTTGATCCGGCGCATCACCTTTGTCCTAACAGATTTGCGTCTATTTCAAAAATTTTAGAAGTACAACAACAAAAGGTAGGAAGAAAGTCCCCCAGCCTTTAGCCTTTCTTTTCTTAAGTCAGTTAAGTAGGTAGCCCTAACTATCTGACGGCATGTCATTCCGCGTGGAGTCGAGGAATCTCTCTAGAGAGCATTGGGCAGCCTTGTCCTAACGAATCTGGCGGCTGCCATATTTTTGGAGGAATGTTTTTATTTGGAGGAATGTTTTCAAGAGACACGTTTCAGTCGCCCAGCTGGGTCGTTGCCAATCGCAGCCCAAGCAGAATTAGGAGCGCCCCAGTTATCCGCTCTAGCCAGTGAGACATAGCCATCAGCCCCTGCTTGACCCAGCGTTGAGAAATCAGCAGCGCTAGTAGGGCAAACCATATTAGCGACAGCAGCGCCACCGTGCCGCCGTAGACCGCCTGTGCGGCCAGCGGTGTCTCCGGCTGCACAATTTGGGTGAACAGGGCTAGAAAGAATAATGTTGCTTTAGGGTTGAGCAAGTTGCCGAGCAGGCCAATGCGAAAGGCTACCCAGGCACTGATAGACCGGCTGTCTTGTTGTGTCTGCTGAGCTTTGACCGGTTTGGCCCCCAAAGACTTGATGCCCAGATAGATCAGGTAGGCTGCACCCAGCAGCTTGAGCGCATTGAACAGTAGAATCGATTGCGAAATGAGCGCTCCAATGCCGACCAGGGA
Organism: uncultured bacterium; assembly: GCA_963923025.1. Taxonomy (GTDB): domain Bacteria; phylum Cyanobacteriota; class Cyanobacteriia; order Phormidesmidales; family Phormidesmidaceae; genus CAWUKV01. Next base: position 1,069 of record CAWUKV010000336.1, on the reverse strand, counting down.
ATAGGTGGCGTGAACCGTATTCCCTAGGCCGATGCCTGCAGCGGTAAAGACGCCTGCCCGGCGCGAGTAGGCCAGCGCACTCCGCAGCGTCAATGCAAAGTCTGGGCCTGGCGTGACGACCGCCACGAGCCCGAGTACAAATACCGTTGCCCAGCCTGCCCAAAAGGTCATAAAAGTGCCCCGTTAATGCTGTCCTCTAGCTTAGGGTACATATAGCGTTGGCCACTTTGCCAAAGCCTCCGAGTACGAACTTCTCTGACGCGCAGAGCGCTTCATGGCTAGCACCTTGACCAAAGGATGGGTCAGGGTGCTTACCTGTTCTGTCCCAGCGCTGAGTTAGTAGGGGTGAACGCCGTTCAAAAGGCGTATTTATTACAAAGATTGAAGAAAATTAAAGAAGGGTGCGTTAGCTTAAGTGGAACTCAATGTATTCCATCAGATCTAGCCATCTGTCCGTTTGTATGACTTCCGCGACGGTTTACCCCTGTACTGCGTCCGCTGCACCGCTGCCTTCACCGCCTTCTAAGACGGTTCCAGGCTTTACGAAGCAGCAGATTCGCGCTAGCCTGTCAGCCTCTTCTGCAGATGGCGCGTTCTCTTCTGTATTTGAGAACATCGTTAAGGGTGTGCTGATCAGCAATTTTCTATTAGAGCTGGGTGCGGGTGCATTTGAAATTGGGCTGCTTACCTCAGTCCCTATGCTGGCCCACCTGCTGCAGCCGCTGGGTGCATTCTTTTCTGAGCGCACGACGAGCCGACATCGCTACTGTCTGCTGATTTTTAGTCTGTCACGGCTGCTATGGGTAGCGCTAATTGGCGGTATTTATTGGTATGGCCAGGGGCAGATGGCGGCGACGACGCTGATCGCCTGGACGTTGTTTTCCCTAATGGCCTGCTTCATTCTCGACGCGATGGGGGCGGCTTCCTGGGTGAGTTGGATGGCGGTGCTGGTGCCTGAAAAGTTGCGGGGGCAGTATTTTGGCTGGCGTAGAAGTCTATCTTGTCTGGCGGCGCTGCTGACGATACCCGCAGGTGGCTGGGTTGTCACCCGCTGGCCCGGTGGGTCGCT
>CAWUKV010000335.1:0-3259 GCA_963923025.1 uncultured bacterium | reverse complement strand
TGACCATGCTGCTGACCACCCACTACATGGAAGAAGTAGAGTACTTGTGCGATCGCATCGGCATCCTCGACCAGGGCCGCCTCATCGAATCCGGCACTTTAGACGAACTCCGCCAACGCCACGGCGAAGGCATCGTCATGAAGCAAAATGGCGATCGCTGGGACTACCTGTTCTTCCCCACACTACAAGAAGCCAACGCCCACCTAAACAGCCAAGACGACAAAACCGGCATGATGACCCGCCCGTCAAACCTGGAAGACATCTTCGTAGAACTCACAGGCCGCAACCTGGACTAGGTGATGACGGGAGCCGAAAAGTTTTTACCCTCTCGAAACAAGGTCAAACCATGACGGCAACCCATATCGTTTTTTATTTTTCTGGCCCTCACTCAGCGCCGATTTTCTCGGATTCACCAAAGCCAGAAAAATAAAACTCACCCAGCCGACCACCAGTGCAACCCCTTTCAACAAAACGGGATACCTATTCTTACGGGCTTCCCCTGACTTAGGGCGGGACGCAGCCCTAAGTCAGGGGAAGCCCCAGTCTGCAATTTGCCGAGATAGGTCGGGTCCGGAAGGGGAACTCGAAGGGACCCCCCGCGCAAGATTTTGGCTGCCGTCAGTTTCTATAGCTAGCGCCATTTACGTTAGGACGCCGAGTACAGCTGTCTTGCTCAGCACATGACGAACTGACGTCGAAGCCGGATTTTGCAGCTGTCATACAAACAATCAGAGCCAAGACCATCCAGCATGTTGGGTCTCGTTCCTCGACGCCAACCTACGTCTCCCCACTAATCGATATAACTCACAACTTCACGAGTCTCATACCTAACCTTAGGCCGCTCTGCCGACTTATCATCCGCAGCCCGATAGCCCAACGTGCAAAACACCACCGCACTGTACCCCTGCTCTGGCAACCCCAAAACCTCATCAAACTTCGATGGAATAAACCCCTCCATCGGGCAGCTATCAATCCCCATAGCCGCCGCTGCGAACATCAAAAAGGCTAGAGCAATGTAGGCCTGCTTCCCAGCCCACTTATGCGTATCTAGCGGAAACGGCGGCTCTTTGAGATACCCTTTCACCACATTGGCATACCCCTGCAAGTTCTCAACCGTCGTCCCCTGCACCTCAGCCATTCGCGCCACATAGCGATCGACATCCCCATCGGTCACATCCGTCCGATTGGCAATTACCACCACGTGCGACGCATCCGTCACCTGCGACTGCCCCCAAGCGTGTTCCTTGAGCTTTTCCTTGAGCGCTGGATTGCGCACAACAAAAAACTTCCAGGGCTGCAGTCCAAACGATGAGGGCGAGAGCACTAAGCTCTGCTCCAGGGCCTGCCAGTCGGCATCAGAGATCGTCTTGTCGGGGTCAAATTTCTTGGTGGCATAGCGCCAGTTCAGCAGGTCTAATACAGCCTGGGCGGAAAGGGTACCATCGCTCATAGTTCGAATTCATTGAACATCACGACTATGGTAAGCCGTTCCCCGCCTCATACCTAGATGTAGCCGTACAAATCCACCTAAAGAAAGAGTCCTTTAGACTCAGCAACACACTGCGCACACTGAGATATATAGCCTAGATGCTAGCGTTCCCTCAGTTTTGGTCTATCCTGGCGATACTTGGAGTAAGTCTGTACCCGTTATGGCCCGACTCGCGAACACTATCGAAGCCATTCTTTATCTAAAGGCCAGGCCGCTGTCTTTGGGACAGTTGGCAGAGCTGGCGGGGTGCGATCGCGACGCCACCGAAGAGGGCCTTATCGAACTCATGGGCGACTACGCCCACCGCGACAGCGCTCTAGAAATTGCCGAAACCGAAAACGGCTACTGCCTCCAGCTCAAGACACCGTTTAAGCCACTGGTGGAAGAACTCATTCCCCTAGAAATTGGCCTAGGAGCACTGCGGACCCTCGCAGCCATTGCCCTCAGCGGCACCATCAGCCAGACAGATTTGGTGGAGCTACGTGGCTCTGGCGCCTACCAGCACGTTCCCGAGCTCATCGACCAGGGCATGGTCCGCAAACGTCGCCAGTCCGACGGTCGCTCCTTCTGGCTGCACGTCACCGAAAAGTTTTACCAACGCTTCGAAATCGACAAACTGCCAAAAATCACGCTGCCGAAAAAAGGCAGCACAGCCGACGCGGCTGACGACGAGGCCGAAGGCACTAGCGAGGGTGAGGGCAGCGGGCCTGAGACGACGATCGCAGCAGCGACCGTCGGTAGCGACGCTGGGGCCAGCAGGAGCGGTGGAGACAGTACTGAAGCAGAGCGCTCCCCTGACTCAGACGCGGACCCCGACTCAGACGCTATCGAAGCTCAACCCACAGACGATAGTGCTGAGACGGCAGAGGCCAATGCCGTTGAAGACGAGACTATCGAGAACACGGCGACTCAGGATGAGTCGACTCAGACTGCCGCAGTTGAAGACACTGCACCCGAAGCAGAAGCCTCCACGGATATCCCAAACCATTCTCCAGCATCAGTAGACACGGACTCGCCTGTTGACACTACCGACAGTTTGGATGTCTCACCTCCGGTATCGGCATCTTCGAGCCCGCCACCTAAAACCGCTGCGGAAGACCCAGAGGGACAAGATGTAGCCGTTGCAGAAATGCCCGAATCACCGGCTGAATCCCAGCCGGATGAGGCAAAATTTAGTACATCCATGCCATAGGCAACCTAGGATCCTAAGTTTCATAAACCCGATCCGCGGTCATTAAGCTATTATTAATTATTACCTTTATTAACTTTGTGGGCTTGTAAATCGGTCACACTTAGCGTAGCTCTGGCTGAATTCGTTTAGTCGGGCTAAGGTAGACACAGATCCATACCTAACCTCTATGTTCAACCCCGAAAGCGCAGATTTCATTAGCTTGAACGGTGAAGAGAGCCAGGTCAATCAGCTTTTGAAGTACTTGCAGCATCAGCCGCCCGAGGTTCTGACTCGGGTTGCTCAATCTGTTAGCGGCGAGATCAAGCAAATCATTTCTCAGAACGTACAGGGGTTAGTCGGCGTATTGCCAACCGAAGGTTTCAACGTCCAGGTCACCACCGATCGCGAAAATCTGGCCGGAATGCTGGCCTCCGCGATGATGACTGGCTACTTCCTCCGCCAGATGGAGCAGCGTATGGAGCTGGAGACTAGCCTGTCAGGCACCGGGTCTTTAGACCTCGGGTTGGATGACGACGACCTGAGCAGCGACTAGTGCAGCGTCAGGACTAAAAATTAGGGTAGGCAACAGAGCTGTGGAG
>CAWUKV010000334.1:0-3275 GCA_963923025.1 uncultured bacterium | reverse complement strand
CGTAATGATCCTCGACGCCCTGTTCAAAAGCCAGCCCGACCGCTACGTCCCCACCTTTTTCTACGAAGCCGGTCACCGCGTTGGCACCCAGTACCTGATGTCTGTCCTGGACGGTGCCATGCCCGCCGAGCAGCTGATGCAGTATCGCGCCGCCGGTTCCAAGCTGCCGGGTCACCCCGAGTTGGGCCTCACCCCTGGCGTCAAGTTCAGCTCCGGTCGCCTCGGTCACATGTGGCCCTACGTCAATGGCGTGGCCCTGGCCAACCCTGGCAAAACTGTCTTCTGCCTCGGCTCCGACGGCTCCCAGCAGGAGGGCAACGACGCTGAAGCGGCCCGTCTGTCTGTAGCCCAGCACATCAACGTCAAACTGCTAATCGACGACAACGACGTCACCATTGCCGGTAACCCCTCCAAGTACTTGGGTGGCTACAGCGTCAAGCAAACCCTGGCGGGCCACGGCCTCAAGGTGCTGGAGTGCGACGGTGAAGATATTGACGCCCTCTACAGCAACATCTGCGAAGCCATTAACACTCCCGGCCCTGTTGCCGTCATCCTTAAACGCCCCATGTGCCCTGGCATCGAAGGGCTAGAAGGCTCTAACCACGGCCACGACGTCATTTCCGTCCCCGCTGCCATCACCTACTTAGAGGCCAAGGGCCACCCCGAAGCCGCAGATATTCTGCGCAACACTGCTAAGCCTAAGAACGAGTACCAGTTCCTCGGCGTCTCCGACAAGGTGGGCTCCAACCGCAACGTCTTCGGCGAAGCCATGGCCGAGATCCTCACAGGTATGGACGAAATGGAGCGCAAGAACAGCGTTCTAGTTGTCGATAGCGACCTGGAGGGCTCCTGTGGTCTCGCCCAGATTCGCAAAGCCACGCCTGAAATCTTTATCAGCGGCGGCATTCAAGAGCGCGGCAACCTGTCTGCTGCGGCAGGTTTCGGCATGGAAAAGGGCAAACAGGGCGTCTTCGCCACCTTCAGCGCCTTCTTAGAGATGTGCATTTCTGAGATCACCATGGCTCGGTTGAACTATTCCAACTTGCTATGCCACTTCAGTCATGCAGGCATCGACGACATGGCTGACAACACCTGCCACTTCGGCATCAACAATATGTTTGCCGACAACGGCCTGGACGACGGCTACCCCACTAGCCTGTACTTCCCTGCCGATGCCAACCAAATGCGTGCCTGCGTCAAGCGCGTCTTTGGCGATGAAGGTCTGCGCTTCATCTTCTCTACCCGGTCCAAGGTGCCGATGATTCTCGACGCCGACGGCAACGAGTTCTTTGCAGGCGACTATACCTTTGAGCCTGGCAAGGACGACGTAGTGCGCGAAGGCACGGCTGGTTATGTGGTGGCCTTTGGCGCAGCGCTGTACCGCGCCCTAGATGCCGTTGAGCGACTGAAGCAGGCTGGTATCGACGTGGGCCTGATTAACAAGGCCAGCCTAAATAAGGTAGACGAAGCCACCCTTGCCAAGATTGGTGCCTCCCCGATGGTACTGGTAGTAGAGGACTTCAACCGCCGCACCGGCTTGGGTAGCCGCATGGGTTCTTGGTTGCTAGAGCGCGGCCTCACACCCAAATATGGCTACATCGCCACCCACGAAGAAGGCGGTGGCGGCCTTTGGGAGCAGTTCCCCCACCAGGGCATCGACCCCGACGGCATCATGGCTAAAGTGAAGGAAATAGTTGGATAGGCGCAACTCTGCCGACGACTGAAGACTGAAGGGGTACTTTCTTCTACCCCTTCAGTGCTCATGCTAACTTTTTTCAATCCCACAAAACCAAACCGTAAGCTTAAAAGGCGAGTGAGCTAGTCAATGCAACCCAGAGAGGCTTGCCTAACAAAATTATTCCAGTGCTGAGATTCTGGCATTTGTATCTTTGCACTGCTGATAGAAATCTGGCCCGCTTGTACAGTAGATATCAGACGCGTTTCCATACATGCTAGCTGCTGTCAAGTCATCGTTCTCTTCCTCTGATATAGCCCCCAAGCCATAGTATGAGTCTGCGGAGTCTTCATTGATGCTTATTGCTTGCCTGTAGCTAGCAGAAGCAGCCTCAAAGTCCTTATTTTGACGGTGAGCATTACCAAGATTTGTATAGAGAACATCTCGCTTCAAGCCACTATCAGCCTTTTCTGTATATTCAATAGACAGCTCAAAATCGGCTACAGCAGCAATCCAATCGCCTTGAAGGTATGCAAGAATGCCCTTCTTGTTGTGTAGATCAGCAAGCTTAGAGGATTGCCCTTTGTTATCAGCAAGCAAGCTTATCGCAATGTCGTAATATTCTTGTGCTTTACCTATTGACTCTGGATTTTTGATTTGTTCAGGCTCACCTTCAACTCCGAGCGCCTTATGAGCAAGACCCATCCGATAATAGACTTGATACAAATCTAGAGAAGAAAGAGTTGGAGAGATGCTAGCCTCCAACAAAACTAATACTTCAGAGAATTTTTCTTCATCGGATAGCCTTTCTGCTTCACGCAGAATATCTCTGATCGCAAGGGTAGTGTTCTCTTCAAGTGCGATACCCTCATCGAGAGATTTATCAGTCCTAGAAGCTCTATAGAATCGAGTGACATAGCGGTGTTCATTTAACGCCCGAGTAACCGAACTTAGCAGAGAGTAGTTGTTTAAAGGAAGATAGTCCTCACCTATGTTCCTGCTTCGCATACTCAAGGCTGTTAGGCTAGAAGCAGCAAAAGTTACTAACCCAATCATCCCAACTGCAAAATAACCAATTCTGGACTGAGGCAATACACTGCTAGTTCCTTTTTTTTTCGCACGTGCTGGGATCGAATTTGAATGGATATATTCGACGTCCTGATCTCGAATGTCGAGGTCTCGAGCTAGCCTAGCTAAGTTACTTCTTCCCCTTCCGTCTATAGGATAGGAACGTTTGATGGCCTTCTGATAGTCTCTTTGGTAAAGCGCTAAATTACGTTCGTATTTTTTCCTGGCCTCCAATTCCTCATTCTCAATCGAGGTAGCATCAATATTAGTAATGTTCAACTTGATGCGCAGACTGTCTAGTGCGGAGCGCCCAGCAGGGCTAATGTAGACCAAAGGGGATATAGGAGTTTGATATCTGTCAAGTATCGGGAACCGCCTCTTTTCTATATATCCTTTTACTCTCTGTCTATATTGTTCCTTGGGGCCGCGATGATGTGAGTGGGCTAGCTGGATTTCATAACCTTCTTTGACTGGATAAAACGGCGTTGTTGCATGAAAGGGGTCACGGACTCAGTAATGGACTAAGGTTTAA
>CAWUKV010000333.1:0-3286 GCA_963923025.1 uncultured bacterium | reverse complement strand
GACTAAACTCTGAGGTTGCTCGGTCAGGCTATGGGTGGTGACGGTTGCGGTGGGTGTTAGCGCAACAGAGGCTGTAGGTAATGGTATCTCTGCTGGTGCCCAAGCGATGGTGGGGATGTCTTGAGTGCCCATGATGGTATGAGGTCTGACGGCTGTTTTTGTTCTAACAATCGGTGAGCTGGGCGGCCTCTACCCAGAGGTCGTCATCCGTGACGGGCTAAAGGCAGACTGCATGCGTTTTTGTGCAGACTTTTGAATGTGCATCAGATGCAGGTCGGTCGTGGCCAGGGAAGAATTTTCAAGCAGGTAGGGCAAGTTGTGAACAATATCGTGGCAGCGGTGTAGAAAGCGATTGACCCACATGTGGAGGTCGGCCTGCTGTGGTGGTGCAATACAGTCGTCTGGGTAATGGGTGGTGAGGATTTCGGGAGATTGGTTGGGATACCAGTGGGATAGCCAGGCCCGCATGGGCTTCGTAGCCTGCCAGTAGCGCGTGATAATGGGGCCGCCAAGCCACTGCTGAACCACCTGGTTGAGACGGTACATCGCCATTAAATGGGCCTTCAGGCTCATCATGGCCTTGCGCTCGGTGTGGAGCAGTCGGGTGACAACTTCAGTAATCCGAAGCGGATGGTCAAACAGGAAGCCCTGGCCATAGCGACAGCCTGCTACGTCCATGTTGGCGTAATGCTCCGCCGTTTCTATGCCCTTGGCAATCGTCCGAATGCCTAGGGCGCGGGTTGCTTCAACAAATGCTCTGAGTGCGGCCTGCTGCTCTGGCTGGGTGGATTGGGTCACGGCAATCGCCAGCTTCATAGTATCGATGGGGCACTGCTGTAGCAGCGGCAGCAGTGTCATATCGGGCACAACATCGTCAATGCACAGGGCCAGCCCCTGTTCGCAGATGAGTTCTAGGTGGGCAATTGCCGAGTCAAAGTCAGTCTGCAAAAAGCTGAGGGGGACCTCTATCTGCAATGGCTTTTCGCCGTATTTAGCGTGGACGGCCAAATCTTGAAAAACGTCTTTAAGGCCAGGAGAGGCCAGCTGACGACGGGACAGGTTGACGCTGACCTGGGGCTTGGTAAACGGAAACTGCTGTTTCCAGTGAGCCAGCTGACTGGCGGTCTCGTACAGCAACCATTCACCGAGGGGGGCAGACAGTCCTGTCTCTTCTAGCAGCGGCATAAACTCAGCCGGGTAGAGAATTTTGCGCTCAGGCTGCCAACGAATCAGGGCTTCAAACCCTTCTAGGCGGCTGTCACCGAAAGAAACAACCGGCTGATAGCAGATTTGAAACTCTCGACGAAAGTGAGATCGCGGAGCGGTGGCTAAGCCTTGCAAGGAAAAGGACATAGATTCAGGTCGTGTGCGTTAGAAATGGACACATCATGGCGCGCTGAAGATGATGCGCCGAAAGCTATGGGTCGTTAAGACATCCTGCTTTCCTATCTATGAAATAGCAAACCCTGGGCGGCCACACATTGTTGGAAACCGAGAAAAGTATCATTTTTTACGCCCGTAGTTCTTACAGGGTGACCTCAGCAAAAGCACGGTCAGCGAACTTGCCGCTAAAATAGGCGAGTGCAAAATACGTCAAGTGAAGCATTATGACCGTGCGATCGCACCTGTCGGGTATGACTAGAACCTACCGTCTGCGAACGGTGCTGCGGCAGTTTTTAGCCCTGATGTGCGTGGGGCTACTGGCGATCGCGCTGCCGAGCTGTACCCTCTCCCAATTTCGGGTTGATGCGGCTGAGCCTAAAAATATCGTCTACACCATTCTCAGCGACCCTAAAACCTTTAACTACGCGTTGAGTAGCGAACGTCCCAATATTTTTGGTCTGACCTTTAAGGGGCTCATCACCGAAGACTATTCAACCGGCGAGATCGTCCCTGAGCTAGCCGAATCATGGGAATTTTCGGACGATGGCCTGACCTTAACGTACAACCTACGGGAAGCACTGCAGTGGTCTGATGGTGAACCACTGACCGTGGACGATGTCATCTTCACCTACAACCAGATCTACCTGAACGAAGAGATCCCCACCGATACCCGCGACATTCTGCGCATCGGTGACGAGGGACTGCTGCCCACGGTGCGTAAGCTCAATAACCGTCAGGTGGAGTTTCAAATTCCTGAACCCTTTGCACCGTTCCTGCGGAACACAGGTCTGCCGATTATGCCGAAGCATGTTCTAGAGCCCAGCATTGAGGCGACAGACATGGAGGGCAAGCCCGTCTTCCTTTCAACCTGGGACACCAGCACCCCCGTAGAGCAGGTTGTGGTTAACGGTCCCTACAAGCTCAGGAGCTTCTTACCTGGCGAGCGGGTCGTATTCGAGCGGAACCCCAACTACTGGCGCAAAAACGAAGACGGTAGCCCGCAAACCGAAATCGAACAGGTAATCTGGCAGGTTGTAGAATCCCAGGACAGCGAATTTGTCCAATTTCGTTCTGGTGGCCTAGACCTGATGAGCATTGCCCCAGACAAGTTTTCGCTAATGAAGCAGGACGAAGCCCAGGGCGGCTACACCATCTACAACGCGGGTCCGGCAGCGAGTAACCTATTCATCACCTTTAACCTAAACACGGGCTCCCGTAACGGTAAGCCGCTGGTAGACCCGATTAAGTCGGGCTGGTTCAATACGCTCGAATTCCGGCAGGCAGTTGCCCATGCCATTGATCGGGAAACCATGCTAAACGACATCTACCAGGGATTGGGCGTCTTGCAGAACTCCCCCATCTTCTTTGCCAGCCCGTACTACGCCGATCCCGAAGAGAACGATATTCCCACCTACGCGTACGACCCCGAAAAGTCCAGAGAACTGCTGCTGTCCGCAGGGTTCACCTACAACAATGAGGGCCAGCTGCTAGATGCCGACGGCAATCTGGTCCGATTCACCCTGATTACCAACGCCGGTAACCAGGTGCGGGAGTCCATCGGCGCGCAGATTGACTATGACCTGTCGCAGATTGGCATGACGGTAGACTTTCAGCCGGTCGCCTGGGGCGTGTTGCTCGAAAAGCTGGCCGACAGCCTGGACTGGGATGCCCACATTATTAGCTTTGGCGGCGGGTTTGAGCCCAACGGCGGGGCCAACGTCTGGACAGTGGACGGCGGGCTACACGCCTTTAACCAGGCGGCGCTGCCCGGTCAAGAGCCCATCGACGGGCGCGAAGTCCGCGACTGGGAGCTGGAGATTGACCGGCTCTACAAGGTTGGTGCCAAGGAGCTGGACGATGAGAAACGTAAAGAAATCTACGCTCAGACCCAGCGAATTACCCA
>CAWUKV010000332.1:0-3286 GCA_963923025.1 uncultured bacterium | reverse complement strand
TGGATGACAAGTTTAACCCGGCGACTACTCGCCGCGATCGCGCTACACCCAATCCTCATCATCGGGCCAGTTGCTGTCTTCGTCATCAAAGTCTTCGTCAGCGTTCTGCATGACAGCCGGTGCCGCGCTGGATGTTACATCAGCGGGGGTTGCGGCTTCTTTTGCGTCGGTTGCGGCGATCGCGTCAGCATCTGAAAGCCCAGCGTCTTTGGTGCTGCTCTCGTCTACCTCCGTTGCTTCAGCATCGGCCTCAGGCGGGGTGGACTCGTCTTTACCAGGGCGAGGAATCGAGCGAGGACGCGGCGGCAGCTCGACCATTGGCTGGCTACCCTTTTTCTTCTTGCCCAGGCCAGGGATGGAAGGCGGACGTGGCGGCAGTTCGACCATCGGCTGTCCCCCCTTCTTGGCCGTTGAGCCAGCTTTGGGAATGGAGGGCGGACGCGGCGGCAGCTCGACCATCGGCTGCGAGGGCTTCTGCTTGCGACCCAAAATAGACCGAATGCCGCTGAGTAGGTTACGGGACTGGGGCTCTGATACAGGCGCGGCGGACACTGACGGCGGCGACACCGCTACCTCAGGCGAAGGCGATGGTGTAGCGATGCCAGCATCTGGCGCTGGCGGTTCCTGTGGCGGCGGTGGAACAACCTCCGGGTCAGGCTGCTCGCCCTGCTCCTGCCCTAATCCTTGTTCTGCCCCACCGTCTGGTACGCGATCTGGCCCACCGTCTGCCCTGCGGTCTGGCCCACGATTTGATTCACGATCTGAGGTTTCATTAAGTACAACCGCCGCTGGCACCACCAGCGTTCCTGTCCGATCTACCGTGATGGCCTGGGACGGTTCCGCCTCTGTCTCGACTACGCCATCTTCAACAAACTCGTATTCCATAGCGGGACGGGTACTGGCCGTCAGCCGCTGCTTGGCGGTGCGGGCACTGCCAAAGCGCAAGGGCGTCTGCTGCGGCGCGGGCGTCGTCGTTCGGCGCAGCAGTAGCGTTTGCCACCCTAGCCAAGCGAGCAAGGCAACCGAGGCCGTTTGCCCCAAGACCTCTGCCCCACCCATTTGCCCAGCACAAAACCACAGCACGACCGCATAGAACAGCCCAACTCCGCTCCAAACAAAGTCGGACTTGCGATGCACCTCGGGCACAAAGAATGCCGCCATGTAAAACGCAAAGCTACCGGTGGCGATGACAATAGCCAACAGCTTGGGCAGCATGGACGGCCTCGCAGAAATGAACAGGCTCTATTATGTCACCTACGCCGCCCTAGTATGGGCTTAGCCTGCCCTACCGCCTACACCGCCCCAGATTTGCGGCTAAACAGGACCAGTACGGTCTTAACAATCAGCTGGATGTCGTACCAAAAGCTCCAATTATCCTGATATTTCAGGTCCAGGCGAATCACGTCTTCGAACTTTTTGACGCTGGAGCGGCCATTGACCTGCCACTCGCCCGTCATGCCTGGTTTTACATTCAGGCGTCGCCATTCAGGTACTTCGTATTGCTCAATTTCGTCCGGCGTTGGGGGCCGTGTCCCTACCAGGCTCATGTCACCCTTCAGCACGTTCCAGAACTGGGGAAACTCATCTAGGCTGGTCTTGCGCAGGAAGCCCCCAATTTTGGTAATGCGGGGATCGTTCTCGTTTTTGAAAAGCGGGCCTTCAACTTCGTTAGCCACCTCAGCCTTGCGGGCCTCAGCGTCGGTGACCATAGAGCGAAACTTCCAGATGGTGAAGCGTTTACCCATCCAAGAGCAGCGGGTTTGACCAAAGAAGACCGGGCCACCATCGTCGAGTTTGATTGCGATCGCAACCACCACATACAGCACCGCAGTGATCGATAGCCCCACGCAGGCCCCCACAATATCTAGCAGTCGCTTAGCCCTAGAGTTGACCGACGGGTGAGTCTCGGGCAACATCCCCAGTGGCGCTGTGCCAAATGTGGGCTCAGCCGGTTCAATCTGAAAAACTTTATCCAGCTCCGTCATGGCCAGCACCATGCCCACCTGTTCGGCTAAGTTGCGTAGCCGCATTTGGGTGTCGTGGGACTGGCTGAGGCGTTGACAGATTACCAGGGCACCAATGCCGCTGCTATCGACAAACTCAGTCTGGGCGAAGTCGAGAACCAGAAGCTGAACCTCGGGGTGCTCCTCAAAAAAGAGCTGGCACCGCTGCTTAAACGCTACCGCTTCGGTTACCGTGAACCGCTGCGGCATACAAATGACGCCGCTTGTGGCATCCACTCTAGCCTGAAATTTCGGAGCCACCTTGATTGTCTCGACCATATATAGATGTCCTTGTTCAAAAACCGGGTCGCGTGCTGTCGGTGGTAGAGCTCAAAAAAGTTAACACTTCTAGATTGCCCAAATGTTACATAGGCTTCTAGGCGATATTGCCCAATATCTTTATGTAGATACAAGAAATACGACACCGGTTACGGGTATCCCATAGTCGTTATGAACCGGCTGCTACAGGGGACCACGGATTTTTATTTTGTCTAAATTTTAACGTTGTTTTAGGTCTGGGTAAAACACCCTGAGACAGACTCAACAACTTGTCACCGTTGCCATTGCCGCTCGGCTCGACTATCATGCCACCTGTAGCGTATTGCCAATTACTTTCTGGCACTAAAACGCCACATGTAGCACCTTGGGTGAGATATTCCTATGCAGGACAGGCAGCCGTCACTGTTCAGCGTACAAACACAGCAGCAGGTTAGGCAGTCCCAGTTCGAGTCGCTGGAGCCTGTTCTGCAACTGAGCGAGGCAGAGCTACAGCGGTGGAAGGCACGCATTGCTAGTTTTCAGCGGCAGGTTGCGATCGCGCCCCCACCCCAGCAAGGCAGCTTATTTTCAGTGGCCGAGGCGCCCGGTCAGTACGGCAAGACATCCAATGCCGAGCTAACTACTATCGACACGTTAGACCCTTTCGCATTACCCCAGCAAAATACCGAGTTTTGGCGCTGGCAGTTCGATGATGTGGGCGTGGCCGCGCTGTATTTCGTAATTGACTACACCACCAACGTGCTGCTGTACGTCGGTGAAACCGTCAAGTCCAACCAGCGCTGGAAAGGCGAACACGACTGTAAGCGCTACCTGCTGAACTACCGTCAGGTTCACTACGACCATGCCCTGACCAGCCAGCTGGGCATCGCCTTTTGGCCCCATGCCCCAGCCGAACGCAAACCGCGCCAGCAAATAGAATCAGCCCTGATCCGTCGCTGGCGTCCCCCGTTTAACAAAGAAAACTGGCAGTTTTGGGGTACGCCGTTTGTGGATAGTAAATCGTA
>CAWUKV010000331.1:0-3306 GCA_963923025.1 uncultured bacterium | reverse complement strand
GTAACGACTAAAGGTGTAGATCTCAGTTGTCTACATAACATTAAAAAAAAAAATCATAGGGCCAAATCAACATATGCCTCATTCACATCATCAGTCTAACTACTGGGCAGCATTTACCTGACGCAGCTACCCATTGCTGAAGGTCACGCATCCGGCCTCAGCGTCATCCCCTGATAAATCTGCTCAATTGGAAAGCTGAGGTTAATGCTCTTGAGCTCCACTATGTCGCCTGCCTGATAATTGAGAATGATCCACTCGCCCGCTGCGTTCTTTCGGTACAGGTCCATTTCAATACCAGCGGAGCTGACCAGTAGGTAATCTTGCAACATCGGGTTGAGACGATACAGTCGAAACTTGCCACCCCGGTCATAAGCTTCGGTACTGTCAGATAGGACTTCTACAATCAGGCAGGGATAGGTGAAATACTTTGTCGCGGACTGATCGCGTTCATCGCAGGTGACGCTAGCGTCGGGGTAAGTATATTGGCTAGTCGTGGGGATGTTGAGCTTGATGTCAGAATTGCCTGGAATGCAGTTCGTCCCATTCAGGTGACTGTCGAATAGTGCAGTGAATCGAATGGCAATACGGCCATGATTGACGCTGCCGCCGCTCATCGCATAGATTTGCCCGTCTATATATTCGTACTTTTCAGGCTGCTGTTCTTCCCAGATTAGGAATTCTTCGGGTGTGAGCTGTGGGGACGGTTGCTGGGCTGCAATCATGACGTTTTGCCCTAGATGTTATTCAGTTCGAATCCATAGTGTAAGAGTCCTGATTGTTTATTTCACAAGACCTAGGCATCACCCCATAGGCAGCCATAGCACTATCGATCTGAGTCTCTTCAGTGGTTCCGACGACCATATGGTAGCTCGGTGCAACGATAGGCTGGACTTGAGACACTGATACGGCAATGACGTTTCGAATAGGGAAAGCCCCTTTCGCCAGATCTGTCAGCGGGGCAGATAGCTCACGAAAACGGCGATCAGTAGGGGTGACAACCTCGGCATTGCCGCGAATCTTGTACCCCTTCTGCACAAAGACGTCGATGAAGCTTACACAGACGCTTGAGTTTACTTTGACATTACGCGTGCTGCTTGGAGAGGCAATATCCGCAATGATCAGCATTTCATGGCCAACACTAGTAAAAATCTCTTTTGGCGAAACGTTAGGCGCACCGTCTGCCCCAACCGTTGCCAGCCAGCACAGCATACTGCGATCTATATAAGTTAAGACTTCTTTTGTAAGCATGCTCAGCTGTAGCTTTGAGGGTAAGCGAGACTGAAACCCAACACAATATTGTCAGGGGTGTTGGGTTTCGGTCCTCAACGCCAACCTACGAATCAGGCTAAAACAAGTCTTTATCCGTCACTGCACCCTGACTGCTAGAAGACACTAGCTTCGCGTACTTTGCCAGCGTCCCTCGCTGGTATCGGGGCTCGGGCGCGGTCCACTCTGCGCGACGGCGCTCTAGCTCTTCCTCATCTACATTGAGCTGTAGCAGCAGCTTGTCCGCGTCAATGGTGATGGAGTCGTTGTCTTTGACCAGGGCAATATTGCCACCCACCGCTGCCTCTGGGGCAACGTGGCCGACGACCATGCCGTAGGTGCCACCGGAGAAGCGGCCATCAGTAATCAAGCCGACGGAATCGCCTAGACCGGCACCGATAATCGCGGAGGTTGGGGCCAGCATCTCTCGCATACCGGGGCCACCCTTCGGTCCCTCGTAGCGCACCACAACAATATCGCCCGCCTGAATCTGTTTACCCAGAATGGCATCGAGACAGGCTTCCTCAGACTCAAATACCCGAGCGGGGCCGGTAATCTGCCGGTTCTTCACGCCCGTCAGCTTCGCCACTGCACCCTCAGACGCCAAATTGCCTTTGAGAATACCGAGGTGCCCCTGCTCATACATCGGCTGGTCAAAAGGACGAATGACGTCCTGATCCGCCGAGGGCTGGTCAGGAATATCCGCCAGTACTTCTGCAATGGTCTGCCCGCTGACCGTCAGAGCGTCACCGTGAATCAAGCCCTGGTTCAGCAGCATCTTCATCACTTGGGGAATACCGCCTGCCTTGTGCAGGTCAGTGGCGACATAGCGACCCGAGGGCTTTAGGTCGCAGAAAACGGGCACTTTGGCGCGGATGGTTTCAAAGTCATCCAGGGTCAGGTCGACGCCAATGGTGTGTGCGATCGCAAGTAAATGTAGCACCGAATTTGTGGACCCACCTACCGCCATAATCACCGCCATCGCGTTCTCAAACGCTTTTCGGGTGAGAATCTGACTGGGCAGAATCTGGTTACGTACCGCATCTACCAGGACAAAGGCCGACTTCTCGGTGCTGTCTGCCTTCTCGGCATCTTCTGCCGCCATCGTCGAAGAGTAAGGCAGGCTTAGGCCCATCGCCTCAATCGCTGACGACATGGTGTTGGCAGTAAACATGCCACCGCAAGAGCCCGCACCGGGGCAGGCGTTGCGCTCGACCGCCATCAGCCGCTCTTCGTCGATTTTGCCTGCGCTGTATTCGCCCACCGCTTCAAAGGCGCTAACTACAGTGAGGTCTTCTCCGTCTAAATGACCCGGTTTAATCGTGCCGCCGTAGACAAACACGGCAGGAATATTCATCCGGGCAATGGCAATCACTGCCCCTGGCATATTCTTGTCGCAGCCGCCAATGGCCAGCACCGCGTCCATACTCTGCCCCGTGCAGGCCGTTTCAATCGAGTCGGCAATCACCTCACGGGAAACCAGGGAGAACTTCATCCCTTCCGTGCCCATGGAAATGCCGTCGCTGATGGTAATGGTGCCAAACATTTGTGGCATTGCCCCCGCATCGCGCAGGGCCTGTTCCCCTCGCTTGGCTAAATCGTTGATGCCCATGTTGCAGGGCGTAATCGTGCTGTAGCCGTTGGCAATGCCCACAATTGGCTTGTTAAAGTCGTCATCGCCAAAGCCAACCGCCCGCAGCATGGCGCGGTTGGGCGAGCGCTGTACACCTTGGGTAATTGCACGGCTGCGGCGATTGTCAGACATGATGTTCTTGGGCCTCTGAGATGAGATCAACGGGATAGGTCAACCCATGGGGTAGGCGTTTATTCTCGCAGATCCAATAGATCTTGATGCAGGTTTGATTGACTTTTCTGACAGAGATTTCCAGCTCAATGGCAAAAATCGGCTCATAGCGCGATGATGGATAGCCATCTTCTAGTTACGAATACTCTCCTTACTGTGTTCCCTTTGGCACTCTAAATCGTTAAGTACCTAATGACGCATTTATGGACTCTCGGCCTGAGCGATCGCACCCCGCC
>CAWUKV010000330.1:0-3332 GCA_963923025.1 uncultured bacterium | reverse complement strand
GCTGATGATGTCATTGATCCAGAAGACAGCACCCCCTTAAATGGCCGTCCTGTCACGCCCAGTCTCGCTATTGGTAGAGGCTTTGCCCCTAAGCGGGTTCTCCGCCGCCTCAGCCGAAAAATTAAACGGGCGATTAAAAAGGCCGCATCGGTGGTGATTGGCACGGTGAAAGACGTTGTGCATGTGATTGTCAAAACTGCTGAAGAGGTGATCGACTTTGTGGTAGACACCGTTGAAAAGGTGGCCGATTTTGTGGAAGCGGTGGTTGAAAAGGTAGTCAAAGCTGTTAAACAGTTCATTGAGTTTCTACAATTCCTGTTTAACTGGGACGATATTCTTAAAACTCAGCGCTTTCTGGTCAAAACCATTAACTCTGCCTGCGACTCTGCCAGTGCGCTAGTGGCCTCGGCGAAGCCCACAGTTTCTAACTTTATGGGCGAACTGAGGGATGGGCTGAACGAGGGCACAGATAGTTTGATTGAGGCTCTGGGCGTTGACCCCGAAGAGGTGGATCAAGGGTCTGGATTTGAGCTGCCAGAGGCGGCAGAATGGTTCTTAAATAAGCTGTTTGGCGGCTCAAAAAGCTCAGAAAGCGAGACGACGCCAAGCTCAGATAGAAATGCAGGCACCTCCTTTGAGTCGGCCCTCAGAAACCTACTTGACGCCCTCAAAGATGCGGCGGGTATTGGCATCGAAGTCTTTGACGGGCTGATTGATGTGGTGGAGATTATGATTAAAAATCCGCTGCGCCCAGAGCTGGCCCTAGCATCGATTATCGATACCTTTAGGGATGTGGGCATTAAGGTGTTGGACCTGGGTGAGAGCCTGATGCTAACCTTCTTAGACCTGATTGTTACCGCCCTGGAGCTGTTTCGAGACCTGCTCAATCAGGAAATCCGCATTCCCTTTATTTCTGACCTGTTTAAGCTGCTGGGTGCGGGTAAGCTTACCATTCTCAATGTGGTGACGCTGCTGTTGGCGATTCCGGTGACGGTGGTGTCAAAGCTGGTCTTTGGTGAGGCTCCTTTTAGCCAGGATGCGCCTGTTGAGTTTCCGGCGGTGACGCCCGCTCAAAGTCGCGTTGCTGCAACAGTGGTTGCCCCAGTTGGCGCATTCGTCGGTGCGACAGTTGACGCCTCAGCATCAGTAGAGCAGCGGCCTGTCGTAGAGGCGCAAACCGGCGATACGTTTGATTTAGAAGAAACGCGGAGCAAAGTCTCTGACTATGGCAACCTGGCGCTCATCTCAGACGCCATTAACGGCATCCTCACCAACTTTTTGGACTTGCCGACTGAAGCGTCGGATGATGATGGTGACGTCACGGCGATCTTCGAAATTATCAGCCTAGTGCTGAGTGGCTTTAGCTGGCTGTCGAGCTTCCCTGCTTCTACGATAGAACCGGGTGGCTACCCCTACAACATTGCCCACAGCAAACACAATGTGAGCAAAAGTGCCAACGAACAAGAGTATTGGGAACGCGTGATGTGGGGCTGGAGAACTAGTCTGTTGGGACTAGACATCTTGCATATGATGGCCTCCTTTAAGTTCGAAGACTTGGCGTCACAGCGGCTTCGACGGGGCGATGAAATCACAGCAGGCCTGACGACAGTGTGCTCGGCTATCGATCTGGGTATAACTGGGCGTTATTTGGCGACCACTAAAGGAGAAGATAATCGCGGCATGTTAATTACCAGCGAGGTGTTGCCCATCATGCCCAGTCTGTTTTGCGGGCTCAGGTACAGCAGCGATCCCCTAGCATTTGCAGCGAGAATTGTCTTGAATGGCGCAGCGACGAGTGTTCCCTTATTTTTGGGGGCAACGCTCCTTCGTAATGATATTGCTGCTTTGGAGGAATAAGACCAGGTTGATAGGGTGAACGTGGGGGAAAGTCTGGGACTGCATCAGATAGCTGCCTTTAGGGTGTTCCAATTTCGTAGCTATCGGCGTTTCCAGGCTTTCCTCATGCGCTCCTACCATCTGTCTTTGGTAGCCTGGTTAGGCTCACTCTTTTTTGTTCTGGTCATTAGATGAAGGAGATGCCACCATGCCAACCTATCTTCTCATCGGTGCCAGTCGCGGCATTGGCGGCGCGGCGGCACAGCATTTTGGGTCTAGGGGCGCTGAAATTTTAGGGGTTTCTCGACCATGGCGACGGTCGGGTGGATGTGGTGCCAGCGTTGCTCAATCATCAAACCAACTGGGACCGGGAGGTTGAGTTTTCAGTAATTGCGATTTGTCCGACGTTGCTGAATCGGGCTAGTGAGCAGGGCGGAGTGGAGCTGATGCCGCAGGTGGCGGTGGTGGACCCGGTGATTCGGCAGTTGGCCCTGGCGCTGAAGCTAGAGATTGTGACGGGGTGTTTGTCGGGGCGACTGTATGGGGAGGCTTTGGGGACGGCGCTGGCAGCGCGGTTGGTGCAGAACTATGCGGTGAGTCGGCCTCAGTTTAAGGCGGGCGGTTTGTCGCGATCGCAGCTAGCACGGGTGATGGACTATATGCAGGCGAACCTGGCGGAAGATGTGTCGATTCTAGATTTGGCGACGCTGACGGGCATGAGTGAGTCGCACTTTAGCCGCTGCTTTAAACGGTCAGTGGGGGTTTCGCCCTATCGGTATTTGATGCAGCAACGGGTGGAGCGGGCGAAGCGGTTGCTGGAGAGACAAGCGATGTCGATTAGCGCTGTTGCTTTGGAATGCGGGTTTGCGAATCAGACGCATTTGACAAAGGTGTTTCGTCAGATGGTTGGGGTAACGCCCAAGGCTTATCAACTACGATGATTCAAATTGGATTATGAGGGTGCAAGTATTTGCAGTCAAGGACTTGAGCTTGACAGTACCCATGCTCTCAGTAGAAACGATGATTAGTGCTTAACCTCAGTGATTGCAACAAGCGAGTAACTCTGAAATACTTCAACAGCATTATATTTAGACATCGAGAACCTTTCATTTCTCTCGAAACAGAATGCCAGGAAAACAGCGATTCTTGTTGTCCAGACACATATGATATGGACACTTACTCTTCATTTGTAAGCTTCATATTACTTTTTGCTAGAACCCAATACAAAGGGAAGTCTGATATCGATCCACATTCCTTACATAAAAATCTTTCATGTAAATAAAACGTTGGGGCATTAGTTTTGTCTATTCGAAATGGTGCGTCACAATGAACACAAGAGAGAACATCCTTTATTGCTTCCTGAAGTGTTTTGCTAATAGTCATATTTTTCTCATCGAAAAACAAAGCCTCGTAGCATCCCATCGTAATTATGATCAGATGGCTTAGAGGTTGTATGAGAAGTTCTAGAGCGTAATTTTTGCTACGCCAATCGCCTG
>CAWUKV010000329.1:0-3346 GCA_963923025.1 uncultured bacterium | reverse complement strand
ACTGGCCGCCGAAGTTAGCTGTGATTGACTGCCGACGTTGATGTGAATCAGCACGGACGAAGACTTTAGTCTTCGGGGGCAGCTGCGATCGCTACATGCCCGTTTGAAGAAGGCTAGTTACGAGCTTGGGCCGATTTGTCAGCGGCTCGATGTTGATGCCCTACAAGCTATTGAACCTACTCGTCTGCACTACTACGACCGCTACCGCTTGGGTCAGGAGGATTTGGATGATCTGATTCGTCTGTTCCTGCTGCGAGTAGCGCTGCCGCAGGCTCGCCTAGAGTGCCTGTTGGGAACAGAGGCGTTTGGTGTGCTGGTCAATCTGGGGCTTTTGATCCGTCGGCAAGAGATGTGGGCATCTCGCGTTGATCTGTTTTGTGTGGAAGGGTTGTTTATTGCCACAGATCACCGCTACATGCTGCTGGAGGAGGACTGTATTACAGAGAGCCCGGTGATGTATATCGGGGCGGACAGCCAAGGGTTGGTGTATACAGCACCGCGTCAGCCGGTGAAAACGCTGCTAGACCTATGCTGTGGGAGCGGTGTCCAGGGGCTGGTAGCGAGCCGTTATATACAGCAGGTGACGTCGGTAGATTTAAATCCTCGGGCGATTCGTTTCTCTCGATTCAATGCTCAGCTCAACGGCATTCTCAATGTCGAATTTCGGCAGGGAAGCCTATATGAACCTGTAGATGGGCAACAGTTTGATACTATTCTAGCGAACCCGCCATTTGTGCCGAGCCCTAAACAAGACCTGGGCTTTCGAGATGGTGGCACAACGGGCGAAGATATTCTGGCTGCGATTGTTCAGGGAAGTGCAGGCCACCTGGCACCCCAAGGACGGGTATTTATTGTGACGGATTTGGTTGATGTTGTCGAATACGAAGCTAAGTTATTGCAGTGGTGGCAGGGAAGAACCGCGGATCAGTTGGTGCTCTGTACGGCGGATCGGAATGATGTGTTGTTTTCGGTGCCCCATAGCCATGCGCCATTTGGTCAGTCTTTAGAAGACTATAATGCGGAGCTAGAAACATGGTTGGAAAACTTCCATGGTGCGGGGCTGAAGGCAGTTAACTTTGGCTATATCCTGATTCAGGAAACCGCTGAAGAACAGGCCGGATCTTACTTCTGCCGGACGCTTCACAACCCAACACAGGCAATTTACGAGTGGGTGCAAGGGTATTTCCAGCAAAGATCGCTGTTGCAATCCTCTACACGAGAACGCTGTTTCTTAACGCCTTTACCCCAGCTGCGGTTCAGGGTTGAGTCGAGTCTACTGCCAACAGATCGGAGAATTGAGGTCTTTGTTCCAGACGATCCTTATTTCACTACCTATCAGATTAGCGAGGAGCTGTACGAACTACTACAGATGCTGCAGCGACGGCCTCGGGTATGGCAAAATTTTGTTACGCCTGGAAACCAGCGACAGTTGATAAATCTGATTTGTAAGGGGTTGATTCAGCTGAGCCTGCAGCAGCCTCCCTCCCCAGAACGTCAGACGTTAGAAAAAATGTTTTCAGTGTCTTCTGATGCTGAAGATGAGCCGCAAGACATTGTTGAGTTGAGGACTAAGACGACGCCGACTTGCCTGTCGGCCTATCTCAGTCAGTAGGGGCTTCAGTTAACGTTCTCTTTTATTTTAATGCGGGGTGCTACCAAAGATACTAGCGGTAGTGCCTCGCATCATTTTTTATTCTACGAACCATAAATAATGAGATTTGGTCTCGATTTGAGATTAGTTTGACCCGTGCCGAGTCTTGGTGGGGGTAATTCTGGTCCTGTCTTGAGACTGACGGTTTTGACATACTGTGGTAAGACTACCTCACGTTTTCAGCAAAAACTCAGGCTTGTGCGGTTAGCTGAGGATGATGTTTGGAGGCGCAGAGATGAGATCTGAAAATTTAGTAAAGACAATACTGTTAAAGCCCATTGGTGAAAAGCTTTGGTTGCCGATATTGGGACTGAGTTTATGGGTAACGGTAGGCTGTACGGCTGATGTTGCTAGTCGTACTGAGTCAGACGATGCATCGACAATTCCAGTGATTGCAGAGGCTGAGGTGGCTGAATCAACTATGGAGATAGCACCCGTTGAGGAGACGGTGCCGGTAGCTCAGGTAGTTGAACCTGAGCCAGGGTATTTTGTAGATGGAAATGGCTTGGCTATTCGTGGAACCGATCCAGTGGCCTACTTCACGGAAGGGACGGCAGTTGCTGGCAGTGAGGCGTTTACCTATATCTGGGGGAATGCGACGTGGCGCTTTGCTAGCGCTGAAAATCGAAATTTATTCGTTGAAAACCCTGACCAGTATGCGCCGCAGTACGGTGGTTTTTGTGCTTGGGCAGTAAGTCAGGGTTATACGGCATCGATTGATCCGAACGCGTGGCGCATTGTGGATGGCCGACTGTATTTGAACTACAGTCGGGGGGTGCAACGCCAATGGGAGCAAGACATTACAGGCAATATTCGCCAAGGGGATGCGAATTGGCCTGGGGTCTTGGACGAGTCTTGAGGACTTAAAGATTAGATGGCATCTGGATCGATACCAAGTTCTCTCAACTTACTGGCCAATCGCGTTGCCTGGGCTTGAGCCTGTTCTGCTTTTTCTTCTGGAGTAAGCAGTCGGTTACCTGCCTGATCGAACCAGTAGAGCCACAAGGCTGAGGAAACCGTCTGGGACTACGGCGAGCTTCGATGGGTCGTAGCAGATACCCATGTCAACGCCAAAGAACCAGTCCAGCCGATGGGGCCATGCGATCGCAAGAATAGCCTCAAGTAAGTTAGGAATTAGGTTCTGTAACTCATTATCCACAGGCGTATCGTCCGAGTCAGGCAACTCAGCAGAGGAGGGAAGACAGCTTTTAGGATCGAAGTGTAGAACCATTGGGAGCCGGTGTTGAAGAGATTCGGTTAGCTTAAACAGTGAGCTGCTATGCCAAAGGCAGGGGGGGAGTTTGGTGTTGCCTACTGTTCGACAAGTTGCCCCATCATGCAGCGGGCACAGCTACAGGTGAGGGCATCGAGGATAGGGTTGTCATCTGCCTGAGTGAAGGTGGTGAAGATGCGATCGCTATCAAGCTGAATATCTGTAGGACTCGCCAGCGCAGGGGGTGCCACAGATAGGGCAAGTGCGATGGAACTAGAGCAGCCCAGAGCAGTGAGGAGATTTCGTTGGGTCGACATTAGCAGTTTTGGGAGTGATCAGCAGTTAGCGCTATCATAGCCACCTTGATAGGGCTCGGCAATGTCAAATAGAACTCAATGTGCGGAACGCTGAATTTTGGTCGGGCTAGCTATTAATCCGGCGATGAAATAGGCTTCATACGTCATGCAGCATAAGCTATGCTG
>CAWUKV010000328.1:0-3364 GCA_963923025.1 uncultured bacterium | reverse complement strand
AAGACTATTTTAACCCTTGTTAAAACTCCAGGTTTCAAGATGGATGAGGTTTAGGGGTAGACACATATCGTATCTAAGCGTCGTGAGAACGCCTTCTTCCATCTGCACTATCCTTGCAGGACCTAATTGGCCTAGCCTTTGCGTGAAGGAGGTTTCTCTTGTGTTTGTAGCAGGAAAAGCAGCTCAGTATGGGTGGGTTGTCGATGGGGGTGCGATCGCAATTAGCAAACATCTAGACCCCACATCGTCATAAAGCTAACCAGAGGTTGCAATTCCGGGATTTGATAGGGCTCAAATTTGCCAGCTAACCTCGGCTCATTGCGCGCAGCCCATGCCTCATCTGCATCAGCTAATGGTCTCGCGTTATCCACTATCAAAAATTTTCCATCCAAGTTGAGTCCTCGTTCGTATTGATAGTCAGACCGCTGGATATCGATTTTCTGGAGGAAGGTACGTCAGATAGGGGACAGTTGTTAGTTGATGCCCTTATGGCTTTCGTGGTGGCGCTAGCTACGTAACATATAGCAAGTTTCAATTGTAGCAAGGTTCAATTGTAGCAAGGTTCAATTGGGCAGGCTTACGATAGAACAATGGCAACCTGTTTTTTCTTGGTATGGCAGTGTTCGCAAAGCCTGAGTCGGATCACGAGGCATGGGAGCGCGCTCTGTGAAGCGGAATAGCCGTATTCGGCGGCACAAACGGAGCGCTCAAAGCTCTGTTTTTCTCGATCAACAATATTCCTAACAGCAGTCCTAATATTTTTAGGCTGTTTACTCTTGTGTTTTTTAATCTTCTGAACGCTACTGTTGACCGAAACCAGGGGGTTTAGAGAGTTATTTTCGAGTTTTTCTGGAATTTGAACAACATCACTTGAAACCACTCTCTGCGCAGCTCTTTTGTTGATGTCTAAATCTCTTTAGAGCATGCACAAAATGTTTTTAACTAGCTCGCTGATGTTTTGAGCGCTCTGTCTAGATAGGGCTCCGACTTTAGCTTGCTTACAGTTCGAACATCTACATCTCACAACACTTCAAAACGGAAAAACCATGACTGTTCAACCCAAATATCACTGGCAATTCACCGAAAAAGATGGGCCTGTTGCACGAGATACTATCAGCGGTGTTGAGGGGCGCTTTCATCAAACCCTGTTTGAGGGGCATGGTCGCATTGGCTCTGCAGTCAAATTGCGTTCCCTCGATTCACACATGACCTTTGCGGAAGAGGTCGGTCAGTTTGGCACAAAAGACTTTACCGTAGCGTTTGGCATCAAGCTGCTGACAACGTTTGACCAGGATGATACGGATATTATCGGTAACCGCAATGTGGGCGGTCACGGGAATTGGTTTTCGTTGCGGCTTCAGGAGAAAGGAAGCATCCTATTCTTTGAAGTTGATGAGGATAGTCGTGGCAAAAACTATGCAAGAGCTAAGAGCCAGCACCTGCCTAGCTTGATCGACCAAAAATGGCATCATGTTGCCCTTGTTCGAGCTGGTAAGAACATCAGACTATACTTCGACGGCTCCCAAGTTGCGACGGGGACCTCGAAAACAGGCGTAGCCAATATCGCTGGCAGCGTGGCGGCAAAACTCGGCCATTACACCCGGCACACACCCGCAGCCCAATACGAAGACCTGCGCGTTTACCACACAGCCCTCAGTGCGGTCCAGGTCAAAGCCCTGATTCCCCCAGTCAACCCGCCCCTGCGCCAAGGTGAAATCGAGCTGGTGGCAACCGATAATGCTGCTGTCATTCTCAACCAAAATGTTGACGATCTCTCTAAATTTTCTAGCAGCTTTAAGGAGCTGCGAGTGGCCAACAATACCGGCGTCACCCTGTACCAGAACGATAACTATACGGGCACGGCTCAAAAGTGTTATGCCGATCTACCCGACATGCGCCTATCACGGCTAAAGGCCTTTCCCAAGTCCATCCGTATTTGGTCCTCCGTTGGCGAGCCCTTTACCGGCAAGTGGGTTATCAAAGCGCCGAATGGTCTATTCTTACACGCGGGTAAGGTGAGCCTCACCACCGTGCCCCAGCAGTTTTCAAACGGGCTGTTCAGATTTCACTACAGCTTACAACAGGCCCGGCTGCAGCTACTTCCGGGTAATGACCAGGAAAGTGATCGTTTTACCCTGTCGCCGGTACAAGCGCCAGAGCCTTTGTTTGTTGACGATTCAGATAGTCTCTCCGATGAGTTTTCGCTGACCAACCAGGCCCAGAACGAATGGTTAGAACTCGTCGACGGCAGAACCTTTAGCTGGACTCAACAAAAAGAGCGCCGTGCTGTGTTTGTACGAGCGGTTAAGGTCGCCGAAAATGAAGGTCAGGTGGGCGAGCTAGCACCGGGGGAAGTGGCCCTGTATGAGCATGCCGCCTACCACGGCAAAACCTGGATTCTGTCCGATAGCGCCAAGGACGTCGCGGGCGAGCACAAACGCTTTGGTGACTTTCAAGGCTTAAACGATTTAGCCTCGTCCATTCGCTTAGGTCCTGACACGGGGGCAACTTTGTTCAAGCACTTCAACTATCGGGTTGCAGAGGGCAAACGAGAAGAAGAAATAGAAGACATCGTCAAAAATATACCCGACCTTAAAGAGAGTCAGATTGGTAACGATGCGCTTTCATCGCTCAAAATCTTTAGAACCCTTGAACCTGAAGACGTGTTTAGCTCCTACACCACTAAGCTGAGCCAAGACTATCGCATGGTGGGGGATACCCTAGAAGAGTTTTCGGCCTATCGCACCACGCTACGGTTCAAGCCCGGTGCTGGCGCAATCGAGGTTTCTGCTACCGATGTAACTCAAATCGAGGTTGAAGGCGTCACCTACGATATTGACGAAGAGCGTTCGGTCACCCTCAGCCCCAATGCGCTCAATATGATTATGATCACCTCCGAGGCTGATGGTCTCAGCACCCCTGGGCTAAAGATTCGCACCAGCACCATGGGTCTGAATGAGCGGGTGGTGATTTTCCCCAATCAAGAGGCCCATCGGCAAATTGCAGAACTAGAGGACGATGCCCTGTGGAATGCCAAAGATGCTAAAGGCAACTTGATTGTTGATCGCAAGGCGCACAGTCAAGCCGAGGTTGCCAGCGCACAAAACACGATCAGGCGAGTGATGGCAACGGTGGCCTACAGCAACGATGCCCCAGCTAAAAACAGCTCTGTACCCTCCTCAAATCGAGGTGTCTCGGGGGTGACCATCGACAACCCCTGGGAGCTGTCCCTGGGAACTGTGGCAGGTGCCGCCCCCCCGCGTGACGGGCAACAATCGATTGTGGTGCAGCCACCCATCGAAGAACGACCCGTTAGCTCAGACGAGTGGCAGCAGCTGCTTTCCCAAGCCATCAGCGCTGATGA
>CAWUKV010000327.1:0-3497 GCA_963923025.1 uncultured bacterium | reverse complement strand
GGCTGGACAAAGGCCGTCTCCGATAGGTTCATCTCAACGGCAATGGCCTGCATCAAATTGCGGTCGACTGGCGCTTCGACCACGCAGACGGCAGCCGGATTGCCCTTAAACGGCTGAGCGGTAAAGGCATCAACCTGTATAACACGAAGTCCCACGACTACTACGCTCCATGTATGACCACAGTAAAGAACCAGCAGCCGTTAGCTCCGCTAGGATAAGGCTGCCCAAACCTTTCATAGGACCATTTCGTTCTATGAAAAGCTGGATCACTGTACTGGGTGTCCTAGCGTAAATGGCGCTAGTAATATCCCCCTATCGTCCTGCACGGTGGGTACCGTGTCGATAGATGGCGTAGATAGTCGCTATGTGGGGTTACGAATGGACGATGTGGCGAGCCTTTTACTGGATGGCGTCAGCCCAATCTTTTGCCCAGGCGAGGTGCTTGTGGACTTCCTCTAGCGTGGCTGCTTCTGAGTACAGCCGTAGGACGGGCTCGGTGCCGCTGAAGCGAATCAGGAGCCAGCTGCCATCGGCTAGGGTGAACTTGTACCCGTCAATGGACAAGACGTCCTCGACAGTTTTTCCTGCTACTTGGGTGGGTGTCTGGTTTTGTAGCTGGTCTAGTAGCTTAGCCCGCACCTCCATGTTGGCCAGGGGCAGGTCGATGCGGTCGTAGGCGCTGACGTAGCCGGTTTGGTCGCGCAGGCCTTGGTCGAGTTCGCCCAGGTCTTTGCCGTTTTGCACAATTGTTTCTAGCAGGTACAGTGCCGACAGCAGCGCATCTCGCTCGGGAATGTGGTGCCCGTAGCCAATGCCGCCCGACTCTTCGCCGCCGATCATGACGTTGTTGTCTAGCATGCGGTCGGCAATATATTTGTAGCCAATCGCGGTTTCGTGGACTGGCAAGTCGTACAGCTCAGCGACCTTGCGCATCTGCACCGAACCGCTGATGGTCTTGATCACCTCACCACTGAAGCCGCGCTGCTTCAGATGGCTAATCAAAATCGGAATCAGAACCTGAGAGCTAAGGAAGTTGCCTTTGCCGTCCATGCCCGCAATGCGATCGCTATCCCCATCGAAAATAATCCCTGTAGTCAAACCGCCCTCACCTCGCTGGTGACGGGACTTGATGGCCCGGTAAAGCTTGGGGGTGTACTTCGGTAACGGTTCTGGTGCGCCCCCTTCAAACAGGGGGTCGGCCTCACCGTTAATTTCGTTGATGGAGGTGCCCAGCAGCTTCTCGAGTCCGCCTGCGGCCGCGCCGTGCATCACATCGGCAAACACATTCAGCTGCTTCTGCTTTACGGCGGTGCGAATGGCGTCGATGTCTACCATGCTTTGCAGCACGGTGCAGTAGCTGGGCCAGGGGTCAAACGTTTCGACCTTGCCGGGGGTGCTAGCGGGCGGCATCTCCTGGTCTAGCTTGGCTTCAATCTGCTGCGTAACCTCTGGGGGCACAGACCCGCCAAACGCGCCTTTGACCTTTAAGCCTGAGTAAGCCGCGGGGTTATGGCTGGCGGTAATGACGATGGCCCCGAGCGCGCCTTGATCCTTGGCTGCCCAGCTAAAGGCGGGGGTGGGTGCAAACTGGTCCGATAACTGGACGTCAAACCCGGCGGCGGCTACCGAATCCGCCGCTAGTCGCGCAAACTCCGGCGAGAGGAAACGGCGATCAAACCCCACAATCACGGTGTTACTGCCGGTTTGCGTGCCGTAGCAGTCCTTCAGAACGTAGGCGGCTAGCACCGCTACCTTGGCCACTCTGACAAAGGTAAAGTCGGCGGCGATCATCCCACGCCAGCCGTCAGTACCAAACTTGATGGGCTTATTGACAAAGTCGGATGGGGAAGGTGCGATCGCCATAGGAAGTCTTTGAGAGCGTGGGATAACGTCTGGGGTGTACCGGCACGAGGTCCGTATGAGCCCACCGCAGTGTAGCTAGAGAGCGGAACCCAGCGCCAGTGGGAAGTTATCTATCTATCAAGACTTTATGATACGAACGATTCGGCCACGCCTAATTGTTTCGGTATGACCGGACTAGACCGCAACGCTAGACAGTACAAACGGAGCCTTGGCCGACAGGCGCAGGCTGCTGCCGTCTGTGGGGAGCGCCAGCTTAAATACCTGACTCGGCAACCGGCTAATGTCGTGTTGAAGGGGATCGGGTAAGGGACATGTGACGCCGTTTTGAACGGTGATGACAGCACCGTCTGCGCCTAGCACCTCTAGTACCATGGGCTGTGTACACCGTCCGGCGATTTGGATGTGGGTGACGATGTTGGCCAGCTGTAGGTGTAGGCGATGCTGACCAATGGGCATCACCACTTTTTGTCCGGGCTGTTCGATGAATTTGGGGTTGGAGGGGGCCAGCGCGATCGCGCCGTCGAAGGTAACGCCCTGGTGGCTGAACTGCTGCTCCACCGGCTCAAAGGCCGCCAATGGCTGAAAGTTGAGTGGGTAGCGAGACTGTAGCGCTTCCGAGAAGTCAGCCGCCCGCTGCCCTTTCATGAGGGTATCTAGCAGCGCATCGGGAACACGATGGGGGGCGCTGAAAGGGGATGTTGGCTTGAGATCGGTGGGCTTAAGGCCGGTGGGCTGGAAATTGGTGGAGGAAAACACGTTTCGTGCCTCAATTGCTAATGGACCCTACAGTCGCTATCCGTAACTTTTCGTATTTGACCAACGGCATGAGGTGCACCACTAAAGTTACCGTTCCCCGTCCGCAGGACAGTCTCCCACGCGGGCAAGCTGAACGGCTGGGAATAGACCTGGATCAATCCGTTCGATTTGGATTTGTATAGGGTGGGTTGAATTCTCCGAAAGCGTTGTCATTGCTGACCATGATGTGTTCGGAGTACCGATAACGTTCTAGCAATTCTGGCGGTGCAATACCGACGGCTTAATGAAGTCTGCGCGTAGTCTAAGGCTGAGTTGATAAAGCCCCGCTGAAGAATCTTTGGTATTGCAAGATACGCAATTTAGGTGGCCACCTCAGTGGTTTTTTGGGGATGGTCAGGGCTTGCCCAACATGGCGTATTTTCCCCGCTGTTTGCTTTGACACCGGGTGAAAATAAAGTTGCAAAAGAATGAATTCTTGACGTATTATGAAATACGCATTCCTCAGTAGCTCAGTGGTAGAGCGGTCGACTGTTAATCGATTGGTCGTAGGTTCGAATCCTACCTGGGGAGTTTAGATGAGGGAATATCGGTTAGCTGTAGTGGCTAGATAAGCTGCTTTCGGTTGTACTTTCTGATGGCGTACTTTCTGATGAGGTGCGATCGCAGCCTAGACCAACGCTTGGGGCAATCGCTTCAGGACAGTGACGAGTAGCCTTGTCCTCACGGAACTGGCGGCTGCCATATCAAAAGCTTTGAGCTGAGGACACCCATCTGCCCGGCATTTTACCGGGAGATGATTTTACCGAGAGATGATTTTACCGAGAGATGTCGGGAATCCGTCACATACAATATATTTCGTTGGGAGTAAAATTGAGTCG
>CAWUKV010000326.1:0-3507 GCA_963923025.1 uncultured bacterium | reverse complement strand
CTGTTTCAATAACAATCAGGTCAATCTTGAAAGACTGCCCTCGGTCAATTGCAGCACCAGCCCTAAAGAAGTCAGCTTGAGAAAGCCCAGCTACAGCAATGTCGATGTCGGAATGCTCGGTCATGCGGTAATGGTCAAGCAAAGAGCCAAACAGAACAACTCTAGAAGCACCAAACTCATTTTTGAGCTGCTGTGCTGCCTGCCTGGCAACCTTCCATCCCTGCTCCTGCCGCGCCTTCATCTTTGCCAAAAACTGAGTTCGGCGGGCACGGTCTGCCATCACTTGCTGAATGATTTCATCGCGGCGCTGCTCAGAGACGAAGGACATTTGGGGGACGTCGGCGGATGTGCCTTCTAGCGTAGCACTACTAGCAAGGGGCCAGCCTACTCCTTGAACGAGCACTCTACCGTAATCTTCAAGTTGCCTTCGGTGATGTAAGGAATACCTGCTGAACCGACAATCTTAACGCCGAACTCTAGTGTGACTTTATCGACGTTAGCATGTCCGCTTTGCGGAAGGCGTCGAGGGTGTAGTGGGCATAGCTGCTGGTGGTTTGCATAGCGGCAGTTTGCCGCTGCACGTCTTGGATTGAGTAAACCAGGTGTGTGGCAGGGAAGACGAATCAAAAAAACTTAGGGAATTTGAGCAAAGGTACCTGACGGGGTTAAGGATCAGGGATTATGCTGACAATACATTGAGCTTTTGCCCCGCCCATGAGTCGAGACGCCCTAATCGTCGGGATTAACAGCTATCCGCACATTGGTAACCTGATCGCGCCAGCCCACGACGGAGAAGCACTTGCACAGCAGCTAGGCCAGGGCAATAACTTTCGCATCTGGCGGCATCCGGCAATCATCACGAGCGACGATCAAGAAGCCATTGGCACAACTCAAGACTTTACGGAAGAGGAGTTAGAGAACGCGCTGGTTCAGCTATTTAACCCCGAGGGTAAGAACTACCCTGAGACGGCACTGTTCTATTTTTCGGGGCATGGCTTTCGGCGAACCAGAGGTGGCATTCGAGAAGGATATCTGGCAGCTAGCGATACTGACCCGAACCAGCGTAACTCTGGCATTAGCCTCAAGTGGCTACGTGATCTGCTGAACGAGAGCCCTGTGCGTCAACAGATTGTTTGGATTGACTGCTGCTATGCGGGTGAGTTGTTTAACTGTGCCGATGCCGACCCAGGAGAACGGGATGGCAAGAGTCGCTGCTTTATTGCGGCGGCAAGAGAGTTTGAGCCTGCTTTTGAAGACATCACCCATCCAGACCGCAGCGTTATGACAAAGGCCCTGCTACAAGGCTTGGACTGTAGCACGGTAGAGCATGGAAGACTCTACAACGACACGTTGACAGGCCGAGTCCGTCAGGCTATGGGAGGGACCAATCAGGTGCCGGTTTGCCAATATTCAGGTCAACCCATTCTGATTGCCTACACTCAGCAATCTGCGCCCCCCGAGCCCAAACCTCGAAAAACCCGCGATTGGGGCATTCCCTTACAAATGCCGCCGCTGCCCGATCACTTTGTGGAGCGGCCCGAGCACCAAAATAAGGTAAAAGAACAGCTGCTACGAGAAGACGACCGCGCCTTTGGCACGCTGGTGGTCAGCGCCATTTACGGGCTGGGCGGCATTGGCAAGTCGGTGCTGGCGTCGAAGCTGACCCACGATGACGATGTGCAGACTCGGTTTAGCGACGGCATATTATGGGCGACGCTGGGGCAGAATCCAGATATTTTGCCGCTGCTGAGCGGGTGGATACAAGCACTGGGCGATCACGACACGAAACCAACGGCGGTGGAGTCGGCGTCGAACCATTTGCGGACGCTGCTGTACGACAAGCGGACGCTGCTGGTGGTGGACGATGTGTGGAACCCGGAGCATCTAGAGCCCTTTCGGGTGGGTGGGACGGGCTGCTGTGTGATGGTGACCACCCGCGAGGCCCGCATCCCCGAGGCGCATCGGTACGACCTGGACGTGATGAAGCCACACCAGGCCCTAGACCTGATGACCCAAAAGCTAAAGGAGCCGCTGACCGACGCTGACCGAGAACAGGCACTGGCCTTTGCCAGTCGGATAGGCTACCTACCCCTGGCGCTGGAGCTGGCCGCCTCACAAATTGAGGAGGGCGTGACCTGGACGGAGCTGTTAGAAGACTTTCAGGATGAGGTGGCGCGGCTAGAGGGTCTGGACCTGTACGGCAGAGACGACATCCCCGACGATGCCAAGCGGCGCAAGTATAGCCTGACGGCCTGCTTTAACCTGAGCCTAAAGCAGCTGTCGACCGAGCAGCTGCGCCAGTTTGCCTGGTTGGGCATTGTGCCGGAGGATGTGAACCTGACCCAGGAGATGGCCGTGACCCTGTGGCAGGTGACCTCGCGGCAGGCGGGGTCAATATTGCGGGCGTTTGGGTCAAAGGCGCTGCTGCTGTCGGGGGCAAAGGCGGGGAATCGGCGCACCTACCGGCTGCATGACCTAATGCACGACCTGGCGCAAAAGCTGCTGGTGAGCCCACCGCAGCCGACCCAACCGGGCGACCTGCCGGGGCTGGGGATGACGAAGGCGGAGGCGCACAGTGCTTTGCTGGAGCGGTACCGGGGGCAGACTGGGGGCGGCCAGTGGCACGCCCTACCGGATGACGGCTACATTTACGCCCACCTGACCTGGCACATGGAACAGGCCCGGCAGCCCCAGGCAATACATCGGCTGTTGCAGGCTAGCAACGCCGAGGGGCGCAACGGCTGGTATGAGGCGTGCGACGCGATTGGTAAACCGGCGGGTTTTGTGAACGACCTGGGGCGGGCCTGGCGGCTGGCGGTGGCAGGCTACGAGGCCGCGCCGGGGGAGACGCTGGTGCAGACGTTTCGCTATGCGCTAATACGGACGTCGTTGAACAGTATGGCGAGTAATGTGCCTGCGGAGCTGGTGGGGGCACTGGTGGAGAAAGCAGTGTGGTCGCCAGCGCAGGGGCTGGCCTACGCGCAGCAGGCGCAGGACCCGTGGCACCGGGCGGCGTGCATTTCGGCCATTGTGCCGTATATGCCGGAGTCGCTGTTGCCAGAGGTGCAGAAGACGGTGGGGCAGATACGGGATGCGGCGTATCGGTCGTACGTGTTGGCAAAGCTGGCGGAGCGGTTTGAGGCGCTGTGGCCGGAGGTGTTGGAGGCGATTGGGCAGATTGAGGATCGGTACGGGATTAGTCGGAATGAAGAGAAGGGGTTTTCTTATCGAGCGTTTGCAATTGCACAGATCATTGAGAAGCTGCCAAAGGCTCACCTGTCCGAGGTGCTGACGCTTACTCGACAAATTCAAAGTGCGGCAGACCGGGTCGTCGCAATGGTTGAATTGGCCAAGCAGATGCCAGAGCTATTGCCAGAGGCGCTGGCGGTCACGCGCGAGATTGCAGATGAATATTCTCGGGCACGTGCGCTCGAAGCGCAGGCGTCTCAACTCCAGGCACTCCGGAGAGTGGCGGAGGCGGTCAGGGGCGTGATTATAAAAGATTGG
>CAWUKV010000325.1:0-3524 GCA_963923025.1 uncultured bacterium | reverse complement strand
AAAAGGTGCGGGGGCAGTATTTTGGCTGGCGTAGAAGTCTATCTTGTCTGGCGGCGCGGCTGACGATACCCGCAGGTGGCTGGGTTGTCACCCGCTGGCCCGGTGGGTCGCTGACGGGCGTTGGAGCGGTGCTGGGTATTGGCATTGTGATGGGGTTGGTGAGTATGCTGTGTCAGTTTTGGATGACGGATGTGAATCCGCAGGCGCAGTTTGCCAGCTCTCAACCGCAAGATGAGCCAGTGGGCGTGTCTGAGATGTGGAAAGATCGCAACTTCCTTACGCTGCTGCTTTACCTGGGCTGCTGGACCTTTGCCCTGTACTTGAGTGCCCCGTTCATGAACTTTTACCTGTTGGACACGCTTCAGCTTTCTGTGCAGCAGGTGACGATTTACAGCAGCATTATGGCCGGAGCAAATTTGCTGTTTTTGCTGGTGTGGGGACGGCTGGCGGATCGGATCGGTAACCGTCCGGTGCTGATGCTGGGCGGCTTGATTACGGCTGTGGTTGCCGTGCTGTGGGTGGGAACGGGGACGAGCTGGCTGGCACTGTGGGTGGTGCTGCCGCTGTTGCATGTGGTTCGTGGGGGTGCGATCGCAGCTTTAGAACTCTGTACCGCCAACATTCAGCTGGAGCTGGCCCCGGCAGAGCGCTCTTCTAGCTATTTTGCTGCTGCTGCCGCCGTCATTGGTGTGGCGGGTTTTCTGGGCACGACGGTAGGTAGCCTCCTGGCAGAATCTATCGGTGGGCTGACCACGCTGTTCTGCCTATCTGCCCTACTATCGTTGGTAAGTCTGGCCCCTCTGTTGGCCGTGAAGGAAGCCCGCAGTGCATCGCTGCGTCAGCTATGCGGTCAGTGGCTGGGCCGGTTGCCCCGTCTTGGCTTACCTACCCATGATTACTCAGCCCAATACTCCAGAACACCAGCGTCTGCACAGTTCCGAACCGTGGAAGCGGTGGGGGCCATACCTGAGCGAGCGGCAGTGGGGTACGGTTCGCGAAGACTATAGTCCTAACGGCGATGCCTGGCGCTACTTTCCCCATAGCCAGTCCCACCAACGGGCCTACCGCTGGGGCGAGGATGGGCTATTGGGCATCTGCGACGACCAGCAGCTACTGTGCTTTGCTTTGGCACTGTGGAACGGGGAAGACCCGATTCTCAAAGAGCGGCTGTTTGGTCTGACCGGGCCGCAGGGGAACCACGGCGAGGATGTGAAGGAGTACTACTTTTATCTGGATGCAACGCCGACGCATTCTTACCTGAAGGCGCTGTACAAGTATCCCCAGGCGGCCTATCCCTACGAGGAACTGGTGCAGGGGAATCGCGATCGCACCCGCCATCAGATGGAATACGAACTCCTCGATACGGGCGCTTTCGAGGAGAACCGCTATTTCGATGTGCAGGTGGAGTACGCCCAAGCGGCCCCAGACGATATTCTCATTCAAATCACGGTTACTAACCGAGGGCCAGAAGAGAAAACGCTGACTGTCCTGCCCACCCTCTGGTGCCGTAATGTCTGGTCCTGGGAAGAAGATGCTGAGAAGCCGCAGCTCAAACTTTCCAGTATTCAGCCGGTTGCCCGCAGTATCGAAGCTCGTCATCCCGACCTGGGAACCCGCTACCTCCACTGCCAGCGCCATGACAGCTGGGCCAAACAGAAAGAAGCGATTCTCTTTACCGAAAATGAGACTAATGAAAAGGCGCTTTTTGCTGGAGAAAATAACTCTCCCTACACTAAAGATGCCTTCCACCGCTACGTGATCGATGGTGAGACCGATGCGATTAACCCAGAGAATACTGGTACTAAAGCCGCTGCCCAGTACACGCTTACCCTGGCTGCTGGAGCTTCACAGTCTATTCGTCTACGCCTCAGCGACCAGCCCGAACAGGTTCTAGACAACGGCGACTTTCAACAAATTTTAGACACCCGCAAACAAGAGGCCGACACGTTCTATAAGGAAGTCTCTCCTGCGCCGATGGGCGAGGCGGAGCGGGCGGTGCAGCGTCAGGCATTTGCGGGGCTAATGTGGACCAAGCAGGTGTACCACTACGAGGTGTCTCGCTGGCGCAAGGGGGACCCCACGCAGCCGACGCCTCCACCGAGGCGCGATCGCAACAAGCACTGGGGCCATCTGGATGCCCACGATGTTATCTCTATGCCCGACAAGTGGGAGTACCCCTGGTTCGCCGCTTGGGATACGGCCTTTCACTGCCTACCCCTGGCGATGGTCGATGCCGAGTTTGCCAAGTACCAGCTCGATATTATGACCCGCGAGTGGTACATGCACCCCAACGGCCAGATTCCGGCCTACGAGTGGAAGTTTGGCGATGTGAACCCGCCGGTTCATGCCTGGGCGACGTGGCGGGTTTACAAGATAGAGCAGAAGCGCACAGGTAAAGGGGACCGCGTCTTTCTAGAGAGAGTGTTTCAGAAGCTGTTGTTGAACTTTACCTGGTGGGTGAACCGCAAGGACGCCGAGGGCAACAACGTGTTTGAGGGCGGATTCCTGGGACTAGACAATATCGGTGTGTTTGACCGCAGCAACCTGCCCACGGGCGGCCACATTGAGCAGGCGGATGGGACCAGCTGGATGGCAATGTACAGCCTCAACATGCTGACCATTGCGCTGGAGCTGGCCAAAGAGAACCCAGTCTACGAAGACATGGCCACCAAGTTCTTCGAGCATTTTCTCTACATTGCCGATGCGATGAACCATGTTGGCCCGGAGCGCACGCAGCTCTGGGACGAGGAAGACGGCTTCTTTTACGATGTGATGCACTTTCCCCACGGCGATCGCGCCCGGCTAAAGGTGCGCTCCATGGTGGGGCTCATCCCGCTGTATGCGGTGATGACGCTAGATCCGGAGCTGCTGGAGCAGGTGCCCAACTTCAAGCAGCGGCTGGAGTGGTTCATTGCGAATCGCCCCGACCTGAAGAAGAATGTGGCCTGCATGGAGGCGCAGGGGGAGGGGGCGCGGCGGATGTTGGCGCTGTGTTATGTAACGCGCGACCATAAAGAACCCCACGACCGTCTTCGCCGCATCCTCACCAAACTGCTGGACGAATCCGAATTCTTTAGCCCCTATGGCATTCGTGCCCTGTCTAAGTACCACGAAGACCACCCTTACCATTTCCACGCCGACCACGAAACCTACTCGGTCCATTACGAACCGGCAGAGTCTAGCAGCCCCATGTTTGGCGGCAACTCTAACTGGCGCGGTCCGGTGTGGTTCCCGGTTAACTATTTGCTGATTGAGTCGCTGCAAAAGTTTCACCACTACCTGGGTGACGACTTTAAGGTGGAGTGCCCCACTGGGTCGGGCAACTGGCTAACGCTGTGGGAGGTGGCGTCGGAGATTTCGCAGCGGCTGATGAATATTTTTGTGCCGGACGAGCAGGGCAAGCGGCCCGTCTATGGCGATACGGATATTTTTCAGCAGGACCCGCATTGGCAGGACCATATTCTGTTTTATGAGTACTTCCACGGCGACAATGGTGCAGGGTTGGGGGAGATCGGAAGAGCACA
>CAWUKV010000324.1:0-3539 GCA_963923025.1 uncultured bacterium | reverse complement strand
TAGTTTGTCACCCGCCGTCTATGGACAAGGAGCGGATGAGCTAGCACCGTACTACCAATCAGTCATTGATGACTATGAGGCCAGCCCGGTTGACCCAGCAGTCCGGTCTTGGGAAGCGGTCGATACCTTGAATGGGGCAGGTATTGCCTACCGATATTTTGGCGATCCGCAAACGGCATGGACGCTCCATCAGCAGGCGTTAGAGATATCGCGGGAAATTGGCGATCGCGCGCGGGAAATTGGCACCCTGCAAAACCTGGGTACAACCGCCAGCCAATTGGGTGACGACCAGGGTATTGAGTTTTATCAGTCTCAGCTGGTTATTGCCCGCGATCGCAACGACCCCGAACTAGAAGCTAGCCTGTTGCAGTTTCTCAGTATTGGGTATATCAGCATTGGCGATACGGCGTCCCTAATTCCGCTGTATGAAGACTACATTCCCCTTTTGCAGCAGCTAGAGCGATGGCCAGAGGCAGTTTATGCCTTGATTGGTCAGGCTAGCCTGTATTACGGTGCGCTTTCCGAGCCAGCGCTAGCATTTGCTACGTTGGATGAGGCATTTGCGATCGCACAGCAGGCCAACAACCCCAACCTGCTGCGTACGGTCTTGATCAATCAGGGGAGCTTTTACCGACTCTCGGGTGAGTCAGCGAAGGGAATTGAAGCCTACGAACAGGCCTTAGCACTGATCAGCCAATCCGAAAACTATCAGGAACAGCTCCTGCTGCGACAGCAGTTGGCCTACGCCTACGAGGCTGCGAATAGAATCGCAGAGGCCCTGCCGCTGTATCAAGACAACTTAACCCTGGCTCGTGAACGCTCCGATAACATCTGGGCGGCTTGGAGCATGGACGATCTGAGCTTTGCGCACCGGCAGCTTCGGCAATACGAACAGGCCCTAAACTGGCAGCGTCAGGCCCTAGAGCAGCATCAGCAGGTGGCACCCGAGGGCTCGATCAGCCTGCTTAACGGCTACAACAACTTAGGATGGATCCACTGGCAGTTGGGAGACCTATCCGCAGCAGCAGAGTCTCTTCGCCAAGCCATCCAAGGCTATGATAATGTAGCAGCCGATTTACAAGAAAATCAGGGACTGTTTGGGCAATCTAACGACGATTTACAGGTCAATCTGCGGGAAAGCTTCTCTGACGCCTACCAAACCTTGCAAGCTGTTCTGGTTGATCAGGGGAAAACAGAAGCAGCTTTAGAAGTTGCTGAGCAAGGCCGGGCTCGTAGTCTCGTTACTCTGCTGTCCGAAAAAACTGCCACAGACGCCCAGGTCACCACACCCACAATTCAAAACCTCAAGGCTATTGCCCAAAGTCAAAACACAACCCTGGTAGAATACAGCGTACTGTACGACCAGCCGCGGATGACCTTTGGCAACCGTCAGCGCCGCCCG
Source organism: uncultured bacterium (assembly GCA_963923025.1). Classification (GTDB taxonomy): domain Bacteria; phylum Cyanobacteriota; class Cyanobacteriia; order Phormidesmidales; family Phormidesmidaceae; genus CAWUKV01. The sequence continues at coordinate 2,137 of CAWUKV010000324.1, read as the reverse complement.
CCCCAAGAAAAGGCACTGCTGATCTGGGTTGTTCAACCGACGGGTGAAGTTGCTTTCCGGCAGATAGATCTCCAACAGCTTTGGCCCCAGCAACCGGGAACTGTTAATTTCGACCCAGGCTTTGACAATAACTTCGACACTCCCTTAGAGGTTTTGATCAAGGAGAGCCGACGGGCTTTGGGCGTGCCAGGGCGAGGGTTCAACCTGGCATGGCGGGCAGAAGATGAATCTTCAACGCTGCGGATTCCCGAGCTACAGCGCCTCCATCAGATTTTGATTGCCCCCATTGCCGATCTGTTACCTACAGATCCAACCCAAACGGTCACATTTATCCCGCAAGATACGCTGTTCTTTACGCCTTTCGCCGCATTACAGGATCCAACCGGCGCTTTCCTGATTGAGCACCACACCCCCACTACGGCCCCATCAATCCAATTTTTGGCGCTGGCTACCGCCCGACAGCAGCAGCTTGACAGCCGATCAACGGCTTCAGCCGCTGTAGTTGTGGGCAACCCGACGATGCCCGAGGTACAGCTAGATTTCAACGGACCGCTGCAACAGCTGGCTCCGCTGCCCGGTGCTGAGGCAGAAGCGGTTGCGATCGCAACCATCCTAAACACCCAACCCCTCATCGGTGCCAATGCCACCGAACTAGCCGTTGTCGAACAGCTTCCTGATGCCCGCATTATTCACCTGGCAACGCACGGACTGCTTGACTCCGTCTATGGCTTTCAAAGCGCCCTGGCGTTTGCCCCCAGCACTAGCGAAGACGGCCTTGTCAGAACGCGGGACATCATCAATTTTGACCTGCAGGCAGAGCTGGTGGTGCTGAGTGCCTGCGATACGGGACGGGGGCGAATCACGGGTGATGGGGTGATTGGGTTAGCGCGGTCGTTCATGGGTGCTGGGGTACCTAGCCTTGTGGTGTCGCTGTGGGCCATTCCCGATGCGCCCACAGCCTTGCTGATGACAGAGTTTTACCAACAGCTTGAACAGGGACAAGACAAAGCCCAAGCGCTGCGGCAGGCCATGCTCGAAACCCAAAAAACACATCCTCATCCTCGCAACTGGGCGGCATTTACGCTAATTGGGGAAACGGAATGATACGAGCCAGCACGATTAGGACACCGAGTGCAGTGATCCTGTCTGGCGTGAAGCGAAATAGCCTCAGCAGATCTAGGCAGCCTTACACCAACGGATCTGGCGGCTGCTACATCGACAACATCTAAGCGTAAAACATCAGGGCGGTTTACCAGCCGCTTTGGCGTTTTCGTTAACGGCTCATTGTATGAGATCGTCGTGAAGTTTTTTCGAGGAAACAGCCGTTATTGGAAGAATGGCCATATAGCGTAAAGCGCACAACAAATAAATTGGGAATATTAAGCTTATCTGACACTGTTCGTTAATTTATGGATACTTCCTATCTCTACCCATGCAAGTGGAAAAATCCTCTTTTTAGGTCTATGCTATGTGCAATTCCGCTGATGGGCCTGGGTTGGGTGTTGAGTACTGATGGTGAGGCAGTCCTTGCTCAGACAAGCAGTGTGTCCGACACCTCAGAGGACAACAAAAGTGTACTCGTTATTCACTCCTACAATCCTGAGTATCCCTGGACAAATGCACAAAAAGAGGGAATCGACCAGGGTTTTCAGAATGAGACGCAAAACGTTACGGTCTATCATGAGTTTTTAGATGCTAAGCGCTATCCAGATTTAGACCATCAGGAGGCATTTTTAGACTACGTCAGAACTAAATATGCCAACACTCCCCTGTCGGTGATGATGGTTTCTGATGACCCAGGGTTGAACCTAATCTTAGACAGGCGAGAAGCGTATTTTCCAACGCTACCGGTTGTGTTTTTAGGCATCAATCAATCGCCAGAAGAATTGCTCAATCAGCCCCTACTAACAGGTGTATTTGAGGCCAACAGTAATGTAGAGACCGTCATAGAGGCAGCTCGTCAAACTGGGTCAGATCGCGTCATTGTTATCACTGATGACAGCTCCACCAGTCAAGGCAATTTTCGTCGACTTGAAGCTGGACTTTTGGACTATGAACGTGCTCCAGCAATCATTGAAGTGACAAATATCGTGACCTCAGAGATTGAATCTCAGCTGGGGGAATACGCCGATCATGT
>CAWUKV010000323.1:0-3551 GCA_963923025.1 uncultured bacterium | reverse complement strand
GCTAGTGACCGCTATATCGTTCTTGCACGCCCAGTAGCTGAGCATGGGCCGGGGTGAAGTCTGGAGACTGTAGCAGTTTAGGCACGTCTTTGACGATGGCCTGGCATTTTTTAATAAACCGGTGCGTCCACTGCTGGAGTTCGTTGATCTGTAGGGGGGACAGGCTGTAGTTTTTAACGGTGCGGAGATAGCCTCGATGAATCCAGATGCCCGAATCTGCTATGAGCCAGGGGCTGTCTGAGCGGGACGCTTCCCAGTAGCCTGCCACGAGTACCGGTCCTAAAAAGGTTTGCACCGCCTTACTGAGGCTGTTCATGGCGGCAAGATGATCTTGCAATTGGTCAGTGGTGATCTGGGAGTCGGCGTATAGCATTAGCGTGGCTTCGCTAGCGCTAATGTGCGTGTCACACCAGGTGCACCAGTGTTTGCAATCGAGCTGAGTCAGCAAGTTGACTTGTTCCGGTGTTTGAATAGATGGAATCGTGACTTCAACGTTGAATTGATAAAACTGTTGAATAACTTCGCTAAAAAAAGATTGGGTTTTATCACATTCGGCCAGCTTGTTCAGAAAGCTGGGCTCGAGTTTGACCATTGTGATGCCGCAATACTCTAGTCGCGCCAGGGCTGAATGGGAAGGAACAAGATGACTTACCTGCACCCGAATGCCTACTCTAGCCAGTGCGGCTACCTGCTCCGCAGATAGCTGTAAGTTGGATAATACGGTGGCCTGTTCGACTTCTATGACTAGTCCATGCAGCTGCGTGGCAGGCTGCTGAGAGAGTTGCTGGCACAGCTCAACGAGGGTAGTTGATAGCCATTGTGCTTGGGTGACCTTAACCACCAGTCGCATTCCCTTAGCAGCGAGGAAGTGAGTCTGCCAGAAATGTAGCTGTGTGGCAGACTGCTGTAGTAACGGACCGCTGCTGTTTATGGTTTCACTCTGACCGTTGTCTGCTGAGTCTGATATTGCCAGCTCAGCCTCAAACCCGACGCAGCACTTGCCTGCTAGGGAGATCAGCGGCGAGTAGACCAAGCAAGGCACTGCACCCAACTGCGTTGGCTCAGAATTTACCCGAGATCTATAGTCGGTTTCCTTCATGTCTTGAGGGAAGGAGATCTCTGACTTTTTGGGACTGTTAGATTGTTGAGCTAATGCGTTAGAACTGTGACCCACGGGTGCACCCCTACAGATGTTTGCGAAACCTAATTGTTATAGCGATCGCAACAGGTCGGTGTTAGCGATCTCGAATATCCACACTGCTTACATGAGATATAGCCTTTGTCACGTTGCCTTAGCCTCCGAGTACGGTTCTACTCAACCTGTTTACGGATTGCTATTGCCTAGCAGCCCCTGCGGCACAATGAAATCCACGGCTGTGGAAGGGGCGTGGCTCAAGGCTATACCTGGGTGAGAAGTATGGAGGTATCCAGCATCCAACGTATCAAACTCACACCACGGTGCAATTGGTAGAAACCACTAACCAAGGATTGTGATATTTCCAGGAGAAGGATTGATGGACATGTGCTTTTCGAGAAGATCTGGACTGTGAGAACCGCTTCGGCCCGCTTGATCCATTTTGGGTCAGTGGAACTCGTGAAATAAACCGGAAAAGTCTGGGTACCGTCGTCGAAAATTTACCTATGCTATTGGGCTGAGATAGGTATGGCAGCCGCCAGATCCGTTAGGACAAGGCTGCGACGCCATTTCGTTGTATGCCAAGCAGGATAGCTGTACTCGGTGTCCTGACGTAAATGGCGCTAGCCATAAATTATTCCGTCATTTGTTGTACGGGTGCCGTCATTTGCATTAAGACATCCAGTATGGTGATTCCGCTGAGTCCAGAACGACATAGTCCAGAAAGATGCAGAAGCAGCTTTGTCCTATTCACAATGGGCAATCATATCCAGCAGCAGCTCGTACTGAAAATTTTCGATTAGCTTTGAAACCATAGAATGGAGCTCAGCCTGCTGTTGGGGAATTTGTGCCATGACCTGGGCAATTCGCGGTTCACTTAAGGACTGGGCTGCTTGCTTGAGGGCTTCTCGCCAGGGTTGTGGTGTTTGCTTGAGCTGCTGAAGCCCCAAATTTTGCGCAGAGAGGCCTGGATCAGGTGAAGTGTCTGGCGGGAGTGCCAAGTCTGAAGCGTACCGGTACTCAAGCTGGAGATGGTGGTGTAAGACTCGCCAAATGGCCTTATCGGTACAGGGCTTTGCCAAAAAGTCGTCGCAGCCAGCGGCGATAGCCTGCTTACGGTCTTCGGTGAAGGCGTTTGCCGTTAAAGCAATCACAATGGGAGAATCGGGCTGTTGCTTAAGTCTTCGAGTGGTTTCGATACCGCTGATGCCGGGTAAGCGAATATCCATCCATATCAGATGCGGTAACCATGCTGCCTGCATTTGAATTGCCTCCTCTCCGCTGCTGGCTTCCCTGATGTCAAAACCAAATTCAGCCAGTCTTTGTTGCATCAGTACACGGCTTTCAAACTGGTCGTCTACTACCAAAATTCGGTAGGGTTTGGGGCTGGGGTTTAGCCCAACTACGGTGGGAGAGGGCAGCTCTTCTGTAGATGCTGATGGGACTGCCTCGACCGCTATGGCAAAGCAAAATTGACTCCCTTTGCCCACCTCGCTGCGAACCTGAATTTGGCTATCCATAAGTTGAGCAAAGCGTTGACTGATGGATAGTCCGAGACCGGTGCCCTGTTGGGACAGCTGCCCCACGCTAGTTTGTGTAAACGGCGCAAATAGTGCGGTTAACTCGTTTGGCGAAATTCCGGGCCCTGTATCACTGACGGTGAAGGTCAGCTCACAGCGATGGTTGGCTTGTTCCAACTGCTCTGACGATACGGCTAACTTTACCTCTCCTTTTTCGGTAAATTTGATGGCGTTGGTCAGCAGGTTCAACAGAATTTGGCGCAATTTCCCTTCGTCGGCTCTGATGTAAGCGGGTAGGTTGGGGGCTGGACAAAAGGTCAACCTCAGCTGCTTTGCCTCGGCCCGGAGGCGCATCATTTCTAGTAGGCTGTTCAAACAGCTAGGTAAGCTGAACTCGGCCACCGCTAGCTGGGTCTGTCCTGCTTCAATTTTGGACATCTCTAAGATGTTGTTGATTAGACTCAGGAGGTGCTCCCCGCTCCGATTAATGATGCTTAGGTTCTCCGCTTGTCTGACGCTCAGAGTGCCATCTTTCTGCAACAGCTCACTAAAGCCAAGGATGGCATTTAGCGGTGTTCGCAGCTCGTGGCTCATGTGCGCCAAAAATTCACTTTTGGCCCGGTTGGCGGCTTCGGCCTTTTGATTACTAATTTCGAGTTCTTCAGTTCGCTGACGGACTTTAGCCTCTAGCGAATCGTAAAATTCAGCGTTCTCCTGAGTAATCTTTGAGAGTAGTTTAGCCAGTTCTTGAAGCTCATCGTTGTGGCGCAGCTCTAGGTCGCCTAAAGCGGTTCCCTGTTGCATAGCGGCGACAGCTTGGCTGAGTTGCCCCAGGGGATAGCTAATGCGCCCTCGGGTAAATTGAATCACGCGCTGCAATAGATAACAGACCACGC
>CAWUKV010000322.1:0-3559 GCA_963923025.1 uncultured bacterium | reverse complement strand
CTTGACGCTGGAGCCCCTCGACGCAGTCGAATGCTTTAACCAACCCTTCGACTGCTATAAACCTTTCAGCCACAATGGGGACAGGCGACCATCCGGTCAAACTGTCGGATGGTCGCCTGTCCGCTCAATGTCACGTTGTTGTGACTCAGAGTTGAAAGAGCAACACCAGCAAGACTGCCGAAGTCAGACTGGCCAGCAGTGCCCGGCTGACGTTCCATTGATTCCACCGGGGCTCGAAGCGTAGGCGAGCGGTTCTGAGGGCTGTTTCGCCCATGGCATCCACATTGAGCATTTGGAGTTGATTGTTGAGCGGCACGTTAATCGTAAAGGTGGAGAGCTGAACTCCAAAAATGTAAACAAGCGGTGCTGCGAGCAATAGCAACCGTTGAGTGCCTTCTAGTTGGCTAAAGCCCAGACCTGCTACAGCTACCGATGCCACCACGGAGCCCACCCAGACAGCCACAAAAACGGGCTGGTTGTTTTGAACCATACCGTCGATGACTTGAAAGGCACGGATAAATTCACGATCGCTTAATTGCTTGATCCCGGGCATGACGATGGTGGCGAAGGCAAACAAGAATCCAGCGACAAGGGAGCACAGTAAGGCCGCTACAATCAGCAAAATTTGGAAAGTTATGTCGGTAGGCATGATTCAAGTTCCTCAATGTTCAAAATTAGTTTTGGGCAAAGTCACAAAGCAGACAAGCAGGAGATCCGAGATCTTTAGGGCGAATGGTTGAATCCACTCTCTAGCCGTACCTAAGGGAACACAGCTTAGTAAGACAAGCTGGGGCTTTGGTACAGGGAAGACTGATCCGAGAGCTGTTTCAGGATGAAATCGGCGACGTCGGCTCGGGAAATCTGTAGGGTGATGTTGCGATCGCAGCTGGGGAAGCTATGGCGATAGTGGCCGGTACGGGGTCCGTCGATCAGAGCACCCGAGACGCACAACACCGCGTCTTGTCCCTGAAGAGCTGCTTCTACGGCGACGGAATCCATCACGTCTCCTTGGGCGAGGCGGAGTTGAGGATGCTGGATATTGAGCTTGGTCAGATTGCGAGCAAAGGCGGTGACGGCGTGGCCCTGTTCTAAGGCTTGTTGAACGGCCTGCTCACCCACAGTTCCAGTAGCACCAAAAATGACAAGTTTCATGGAATGAAAGCTCCTAAGTAATGACAGTTTCAGCTTAGGGAAGCCGTCAAACCCAGGCTTGCCAGTTCTTGCGGTACTATCACATTCTTGCGATTGCTTTTCCACAATTCAGACAGTCTTGCTGAGATATAGCGCTCGCCACTTTGCTACATCCAGAAGCTTCCAGAGCCTGCAACCTGCTAAGGGGTTTTCTCATGCGCTTTCTATAGGCAATAGAGGATGGCGCGAGGTCACCGCAAGAAAATGATAGTCTCGCAAGAAATGGCAAGCGCCTGTCAGTCACCCTCCGTAGGCTAAGGATGTCTTCGTTACAGATTAAGGGCCTTGAATGAACCCGGCGATCTGTAGCAATCAGTCCATATCTATAGTTTCAAAGGAAGGTAACAACCCATGATTTGCATTACTGGAGCAGGTGGAACCGTCGGTCGCGAAGTTATCCAACAGCTTGAGTTAGCTGGGGTTCCGTTTCGTGCCGCCTACTTCTCGAAAGGGAAGGTAGACGCTGCCCTGGCGAAAGGGCGCGATGCCGTCATCATTGACTACAACAACCCCGAGACCTTACGCGCAGCCTTTCGAGGATGTGACCAGTTATTTCTCCTGGGTCCAAACGCCTTAAACCAAACACAGCTCGAACTCAATGCTGTCGAAGCGGCAAAAGCGGTTGGGGTGCAGCACATCGTGAAGCAGTCCGTTATGGGGGCCGAAGACGAGGCATTCAGCCTCGCCCTGCTGCATCGCCCTGTCGAGAAGGCGATTGAAGCGAGCGGTATGACCTGGACGTTTCTGCGCCCAAACAGCTTTATGCAGAATGTTGTCACGTTCATGAGCGAGACCATTAGGGCTGAATCTGCGTTTTACAGCGCCAGCGGCGAGGCAAAGATTGCCCATGTCGATGTGCGTGACATTGCAGCGGTGGCTGTGAAAGCACTGACCGAGCCGACCCATGAAGGACAATCCTACACGTTGACTGGTCCCGAATCTCTGACCTATGACGACCTCGCGCAGGAACTTTCAGTGGTGCTTGGGCGTTCTATCAGCCATATCAGCCTTCCCCCGGAGGACTTGAAGTACGGCATGCTGGCAGGAGGCATGCCTGATGCGATCGCAGATCGGATGCTCGACCTCGAACGGTATTATCGCGAAGACCAAGCCAGCCGCATTACTCACGATATTCAGCAGGTGACTGGGCAAGAGCCGAGACGCTTTGCGCAATATGCGCGTGACTATGCCTCGTTGCTGCAGCCGGCAGTAGCAGCATAATCCATCACGCTATCGAGGGCTATTAGCTCTCGCTACTGCGCTTAGGACATTTCTCGCCAGCCCATGATCTATCCAAAACGCCGATTCCAACCTCAACGCCGACGATTGTTTCCTCTTTTTCTGTTCAGCATACTCATCACCATAGGAGGCTACATGACAGTTGTACAAAGTTTTCGTTCGCCCTTAGTGTTATTTGTCGCCATCGGCAGTGGTCTGACGGCAGGTATCTTCTTTGCTTTCTCAACCTTTGTGATGCAGGCCTTGGGTCAGCAAACCGCTGCTGCTGGGATTGCCGCTATGCAGTCTATTAACATCACTGTCATCAACCCTTGGTTTATGGCGGCATTCTTTGGCCCAGGACTAATCGGTTTACTCTTGACCCTGACCACCTTTCGCCAGTTCGATCAGCCAGGGGCACTTTATTGGTTGGCCGGAACGGTGATCTATCTCATCGGTACCATTGGCGTCACTATTGTTGGTAACGTACCGCTAAACGACGCCTTGGCTGTGGTTAATCCTGATAGTGTTGCTGGGGCTAACCTCTGGACTCGATATTTGACCGATTGGACGCTTTGGAACCATGTGCGTACTGTAGCGGCTGCGATCGCGGCTGTCCTCTTTACCCTGGCACTATAGCCCCAGAGGCAGCCCCATGTGCTCAGCGTCAAAACCTGAGGGGTGTTTCAGCGATTACAGTTACCGTTTGGTGAAAGGTAGCTTCGCTCACTCTGCTTAAGCTTCCAAGTAAGGCTGTTCCCCCTCAGCACAGAGCACTTCATAACTTGCAATCCGGCTTAACCTTTTCTGTTCACCCTACGACTTGGAGAAACGTCCTATGAGTCGCCTCACCTCTTTCTTTCTCGGCTTTGCTGCCCTGTTACTACTGGCCATTGGAGGCACTATCCTGCTTATACCCCACACCTTTTACGCTAGTGATGGGATCATGCTTGGCAACAATCCCAGTCTCCTCTCGGAAATTCGGGCCCCGGGTGGCTTGCTAGCGAGTAGTGGTTTGCTTATCCTCCTTGGGGCGTTTCGTTCCAATTTAAGATCACTCTCAATTACGCTTACCGCTCTGGTCTACGGCGCTTTTGGGCTTTCACGTCTGGTCGGTTTTGCTTTGGATGGAATGCCGTCTAGCAGTTTA
>CAWUKV010000321.1:0-3592 GCA_963923025.1 uncultured bacterium | reverse complement strand
CAGAGTTTCGCCTAGCTCGCAACACACCTGGCGATCCGGGAACAGCGCTAACGCACCCGCAAGAGTCACAGCGTGACAGCATTACCAGTCTGCTGCAGGCCAATTTCAGTCGGGTGCAAGAAGCCCTAAGAACGCTAGAAGAGTACGGCAAACTCACGTCGGCGGAACTGGCGGCCAACTGTAAACAGCTCCGATATCAGCTCTACACTTTGGAGAGTCAAGTACTGGGCTATCCGCTACGTCACCAGCTCCACCAGGCGCAAACCTACTTAGTCACCTCCCCCCATGAAAATCTGCTCGACGTCGTTGAAGCAGCCCTCAAAGGTGGCATCGAGATTGTCCAACACCGTGAAAAGACGGCAAACGATGAGATCAGGCTACAGCCCGCCTGCCAACTCAGAGCCCTCTGCCACCGATATGGTGCGCTATTTATTGTCAATGACCGGGTAGATATTGCCCTAGCTGCTGACGCTGACGGTGTCCATCTGGGTCAGCAGGATCTATCTATGGATGCCGCAAGGGCCATCCTAGGACCGCACAAAATTGTGGGGCGTTCAACAACCAACCCCAGCGAGCTAGCCCGTGCCCTAGCCGAGCAGGCCGACTATATCGGCGTGGGTCCCTTTTTTGAGACGCCTACAAAACCAGGAAAAGCAGCCTCTGGTCCAACTTACGTCCGCTACGCCCTAGAACACGCCACTATGCCGTTCTTTGTCATTGGCGGAGTGAATTTAGATAACCTTTCGACCGTCCTAACTGCCGGAGCAACTCGTGTTGCCATCGTTCGGGCAGTGATGCAGGCAGACGACCCAACTGCGACCAGTCAGCAGCTCATACAGCGCATGCGATCGCACCAACCCGCCTAAGGGCCATTACGTCTGATATCAGACACAACGATGAAACAGCCGCCAGCGCCGTTAGGACAAGGCTGCGCATTATTTGCTGCACATCATTGCTTTAGAACCATTTCGTTCCATACCAAGCAAGATCACCGTACTCGGTGTCTCAACGTAACTGGCCCTAGCTACAGATAACGCAGACGCTGCCTAAAACCGCAGGAATCTGAAGTCGCAGGATTGCCGTAACCAGTGGCCATGGCAGTCAACAGGCGACTATTTATAAACTCATTTTAAACATTCTTGAAAGAATTACAGCAAAGCTTACATTTCCACAAAAAAGTGGTAGTTTATGAAGTAAATTTAAGAACTTTAGATAAAACTTGCGTTTTCTGGATCTGCACTTAGACGTCACGCGTCGGCTACAGCTCTGTAACCGTAAGCTCACCGACCTGCTAAACCCCAATCATTTTCAAGGCTGAACGGGCAAATCTCCCTTAGAGAGTCGCCCGGCTTCGACTCAGCCAGACCAGCAGGCTGACCCGTCAACTGCGCGAGCCACTAATTGCTTGTTGCTCTAGTCCTCTAATCTCCAGTTGCTCGGTTATCAGCCCCCTTCTACAGCTTCGCCTAATACGTCCGATGAGAAACGCTTTTAATACATCTGGGGCCGATTACTATGATCCCAATTCAACCTTTACAAATTGTCTATATCGAACATCGTGATGCTCGTCTTTACGCCGAAGTCATCCAAACTGCAAACCGCGATCGCATCTGGTCTCGTCCGCTGATGTTGGTAGTTGGCCTTCCCCATAGACCCGATGGACGACGGCAGGCAATCGCAGAAGCTGCCGAAAATCCAGACCATACCAGCCTTCAACTGTTTGACCTGGAGCAGTCACCTGATCTGGTCTGGCCCATGGACGCCTTCCAACCGGCCTTCGATACAGAGTTCTTCTCTTTAATGGTTCATAGCAAAGTCAGTCACCACCACTCACCAGAGCAGGCTCAGCGCGCTCTTAGGCATTTCCTACAGGACTGTTGGCAACCGCCTCGTTCCGCAGGATGACTTCCTCATTGCGAAGGATAACTTCTACACCAAGATGACTTCTACACCAAACTGGGACTACGCATCAAACCTAGACCTGCATGGTCCGACGCTGTGATACCTGAAACTCAGGCTACTCAACAGGCATCGCAATTTTCATATAGATTGATTCTGATGCTGTGCCCAGGAAAGCTAACTCGGCCAACGTTAGAGGTCAGGACAGTGGTAAAAATTACTTTCGTAGGATAACAGGCTGTTAATATTTCCTAAACCCTGTTTACCTGCGTCTATTTGTATCTATTTGTAGTAGGTCGACCTGCGTTAAGCACTTGGAACTAGGCGAATTCTTCCCTCGTCCATTTCATACATAAGCAGCTCTAAAGCTTCGTAGTCAGCTTCTGAAATATACCCTAGGCGGGTAAGTTCAAGGTTAATTCTATTCTCTATGTCGGGGGTAAGCTCGCGGGTAAAGAGCGCTTTTTCAACCAATTGGCGTATCGCAAAAGGACTGACAATCGACATTTTTGGAGACTCCCTAATAACGCAATGACCAGTATTGATGATTGTGCTTTGGCGGAAACTCTCTATCAAGGCTAGCAGTCCCGCCGCTCCGCAATACGCTCGCGACCACCAATAACAACAACTGCTCCTATTTGTTTTCCGCACTTCTAGTAAACGGTTTTTGACCTATATGGAGCAGTGATCCGAGTCACGGGGGCAATAGGTTATAAAACCGTAGAACACCTAATTTACAGCACGTAAGGCGTTGGTATATCCAACTACAGATAGGTAAAACTACTTGCTTGAAACTTTATACAAGCAGTAGAGGAAATTAAGATTCGGCAAATGGTTCTCAGGGCTACTGGGCAATCTAAGGCAAGCGAATTAGGTTCAGATCATCTGAGTTTAAGCCACCTTAGACCTGTCGTCGGTAGCCTGATTAGTTGATAGGAGACATTCGGAAATGATGCAACGTTTTGAGTCATCGATCAGAGTCGTCCGGCCGGTCGGATCGCTTACTTCTGCAACCGTTGATACCTTTGCTCAGGAGTTAAAGGCCGCTTTATCCTGCGACAAAACCAGCGAATTCATGGTCGACTTGAGCAATGTCGACAGCATCGATAATGCAGGGCTGGTTGCTTTGATGACGGCTTTTAGCGAAGCTAACGCTTGCAGCAAGCATATTTGCCTTTGCGGCGTTCCGCCGTCTGTACGTATCGCTCTAGAGCTAGCTCAGCTTGACCAGTGCTTTAGCTTTACTGATAGAAACACTGGTCTATCGCCAGCGCTGGCAGCCTGATTGACGAGCAGCAAATTGACTTACTTCAAAAGCCGCTTTTATCCAAGGGCGGCTTTTGGCATTGGTGGCGTTATTCTATACAGCTTTGGGCACTTCGAGTGAGCCTCCAAGTCTAACTATGGCCTGGGATAGCCTCAATATCTTTCGCTAAGGTCTCGACGGCATCTTCTGGCTACAGCCGGTCAACTCAAAAGGACTTGGCAACAGGCTGCTCAGTCAGCGCCTTGCAGACCTGGGCGATTTGCTCGTACAACTAGGCCGGTTCAGCGGCCGACAGATGGGCTTGAGCAGTGCGATCGCGCCATCCACGAGGCAACCTTCCCACAGCAGCAGCTTCATATAGCAGTCGAAGGGGTAACCGTCCCTAGGATTGCTGTTGTGGGAGCAAAGAAGGATAATCAGTTCCGG
>CAWUKV010000320.1:0-3650 GCA_963923025.1 uncultured bacterium | reverse complement strand
ACTGAAGGGGTTTTGCTTCAGGTACAGCTAGCGGTTGGTCGGGTCCGGATACTGTGCGCCCGGAGACCAACCGGCACTGGCATACTGAATGTCACTACAGCAAGCTGGGCGGGATCCGCTACAGTGAGGGCAGTCTAGTCGTGTAGGTCTAAGGCCAAGCAGTAAAGGGTACGGACAGGGGTAAGCAAAAACGTGGTTTCAGTACGGCAAATGGGCCTGGGTCTGGCATTCCTCACGGTGGGAATCGGCGCAGGCTGGGCGAGCAACAGCTATTTCACCCCTAGGGCGGGGACAGAGTCATCACCCCGTGCAGAGAACGGCGGGGTAATTGCAGCACTTGACTCACCGGCCTTGGCACAGGCTAACCTCCCTGGAACGACCAGCAACCCTAACTTTATTGCTGATGCCGTTGAAAAGGTGGGGCCAGCGGTTGTCCGAATCGACGCATCTCGATCGGTGCGCGGCATGCCCGATGCCTTTGAGAACCCACTATTTCGACGCTTCTTCGGCGAAGAAGGTGCGCCTAACGCACCGCAGCTGCCCGAGCGTCTAGAGCAAGGCACAGGATCCGGCTTTATTCTGACCGCAGATGGGCAGGTGATGACGAATGCCCACGTCGTGGAGGGTGCAGACACAGTAACCGTAACGCTACGCGACGGCCGCACCTTCGAAGGAGAAGTGGCCGGGGCAGACTCTGTTACAGATGTCGCCGTTATCAAAATTGAGGCCGAGTCTGACCTACCGACGGCCCCGCTGGGCAGCACCGCTGAGCTAGCCCCGGGTGAGTGGGCGATCGCGATTGGCAATCCGCTGGGGCTCGACAGTACCGTCACCGCTGGGATCATCAGTGCCCTGGGCCGGACCAGCTCCCAGGTGGGCATTTCTGACAAGCGCGTTCAGTTCATTCAAACTGACGCCGCGATTAACCCAGGTAACTCGGGCGGGCCACTGCTGAATGCGCAGGGTCAGGTCATTGGCATGAATACGGCTATCCGAGCCAATGCCCAAGGTCTGGGCTTTGCCATTCCCATCGAAACCGCCAAACGCATCGCCGACCAGCTGTTTGAAACCGGAGAGGTGCGACATCCCTACCTGGGTATTCAGATGGTCAACCTGACCCCAGAAATGCGAGATACCATCAACGCCGATCCCGATCTGGACCTATCGATTGAGGCCGATACTGGCGTCATCATCGTCCGAGTAATGGAAGGGACCCCCGCACAGGCCGCCGGGTTAGAGCGGGGCGATGTCATCCTCAAGGTCAACGAGGTTGAGGTGACCGACGCAGCAGAAGTACAGGCTCAGGTCGAACGCAGCCAAATTGGAGAGGCTCTAGCCGTGGAAGTTGACCGAGCGGGTGAGATTGAAGTAATTGACGTCGAGCCAACCGCACTCCCTCCCGAGCTTCAGTAGCAAGCAGCCGTCATCACGGATGATAAACAGATGCATAAAGGCCTGCGCTGTCGGGGCTTCATATAGGCCCAGTGAGTATAGGTCCAGTGAGTATAGGTCCAGTGAGTAAGTCTAGTCAGCCAACAAGTGCTGCTTGACTTTAGCCACCTGTACAGGCGCGTTGATATCGGTAAAGAGTCGCATGGCCGTGTCTGCGTGGCTCCTGGCAGTAGCAGCAGGGCTCTGGATAGACGATCCGCCAGCCCGGATCGTCAGCGCTAGCTGAAAATGAGCCTCCGCCAGGTCGCATCGGGCTCCGACCTGCTCCAATATGGCGATGGCCCGCTGGTGATAGTCCACCGCCTCGGTAAACCTGGCCTGCTTTCGGGCGACTTCCCCCAATCCCGTCAGCGTCTTGGCTTTAATCTGTAGGTAGTGACCCACGTCGGCAAACGCGATCGCGGTTTGATACAGCGACTGGGCAGTTTCCAGCTCGTTCAGTCGATTGTACGTGTGCCCCAGTAGGTGAATGAAGTAGGCAAACCGTCCCGAGCGCTCCGTTTGAAGCTGCTGGGTCAGCTGATCCTGTAGGCGGTCCGCATCGGTTTTGGCTGCGGCATAATTGCCCAGGTGGGCGTTGACTAGCGCGATCGCAATCTCAGCTTTGTCGGCCCAGGCCTGATGTTCGGTCCCCTGGGCCAACCGAACCACCTGCTCAAACTGGGCTTTCGCTGCCGTCAATTCCCACAAATCCAGACGATAAAAGCCCATACTGAGCTGCGAATCGACGTTTAGCATTTTCAAGTAGTAGCGTCGTCGCGCTCGCTCTTCGAAGGGCTGATCCGGTGGGAAGATCGCTGTCAGGGCATTGGACTCTGGCTCTGCTGCCAATAACGTCTCGGTTGTGGCTAATGTGCGCTGCTGGCAGGCAATCGCCGCGACGATTTCACCCTTGATCCAATGCACATCTCCCAAGATGTTGTAGAGTTCGCTGGTTTGAGCCGACGCTTGCAGGCGGGGTAAAACCTCGCCCATCGCTTCAACAATGGGCTGTAACAGCCCCATGCGGTACAGATGACTGGCCAATGGCAGATGCTGCTGCCACTGGTTGTAATAGCTGTGCAGCAGGACGCTAGCCGCCGCGGGTGCATCATCAATGCTGCGATAGTGATAGTAGGCTTCTAGGGCTTCGAGCGCCGCTTGGACGGTGGTAATCTGCTGCCGCTGAGACAGCCAGAAACGTGCCGCTGCCCGATTGGCCGTCTGCCATTCGTCATCCGATAACCGCTCAATCACTACCGCCCGCACAGCGGGATGCAGCCAGTAGCTGCCCTTGTGTGTCTCCAACAGCGACCGATTTCGCAGAGAGACGACGGCCTGATGATGCTGCGCGGCAGGCACGGCTGGCAGCTGTGATGTCACGGCAGCCAACGGGAGTTGGGCCACGGTTTGGAATCGATAGCAGCTAAGGCGACACAGGAGTCGGTAGGCAAACGGGTCAAGCTGCTGCAGTCGATTGACCTGACTGTTAATCAGGTTCTTCAGATCGGTTTCGACCAGCGTATCAGCGCAATTCACGACCCCAACATTGACCTGCCCCCCATAGTTCACCTGACCATAGCTGACCAGATCTCCCGCATAGTCAGACTGTACGGTGCTACAGAGAATTTCCATGGCCTTAGCGTTGCCGCCGTAGGTGCGGTGAAGGGTGGCAAGCTGCGTCGAATCGCTGCCCTCAGCGACACCCTGCCCGGTGAAAAACGCTTGCCAGGTCGCCAGCGATAGCCCCGGCAGGCGGTAATGATAGGCTCGGATGCCAGGTTCGCAGATGCGATCGCGACTGGTAAGCAGCGTGATGGACTGGGCCGCCGGGTCCGCCAGTACCCGCAGCAGCTCGACATAGCGACGGTGTTCAGCCACGAGCTGCCCGTTGGCATCCAGCACGGGCTCAAAGTTGTCGATCAAGATGCCGACTGGTTCCTGGCGCAGTCGCCGTCGCAGCCGGTCTAAGGTCACGCCAAAGTCTAGACCGGGCTCTTCCTCAAAGTCTTGCCGCAGCCATTCTTCGACCACGCGCTCCACCGGAGAAATATTGGCCGTTTCCTTCGCCATCATCAGCTCTAGCACCCGACCACAGCCTAGACCGTGCAGGTAGGTCTGGGCCAGCGTTGTTTTACCCAGCCCGCCCTCGCCCTGAATCGCAGTACGCCCGAGCAGACCCCTCAGCGCCTCACGCGAGGCGCAAGCGCGGTGACGGC
>CAWUKV010000319.1:0-3681 GCA_963923025.1 uncultured bacterium | reverse complement strand
GGTGCGTTTATGATTCTAGCCGCTGAAAGGGGAGCTGATAGGATTGGCAATTTTTTGTTGGATGGCAGTGTGAGCCGGGAGTTGGGGTATACCCTATATGTCATAGCGAACTAGAGTTTAGCCGGTTGGGGCCTTGTTAAGCGATTTATGAATGAGTTTGAGCCCGTCTTTCCCCTCAAGGCGGTGGTGTTTCAGCTGATGTTTCTGATGATTGCGATCGCAATCGAAGGCAATGTATTGCGACAGCGGCTGCGGCTGGGCTACCGCACCAGCATTCAGTACGCCACCACCATCAACCTGATGGCTACGGTTGTCGGCTGGTTTAGCTTTTTGGCGTTAGAGCGGTTTGCCGATGTGGGCACCCGTGCGCAGATTATCAGCTACATCATGTTTGACCGACTGATTACCAACGGTCTTTGGCCCCGTATGGAATGGATGATTTTGGTGACGGGGCTGATTGCCTTTTTTGTAACGCTGGTGGTCAAGCTGAAGGGCTTAGAGCTGGTGATGCGCATGACCAACCGTTGGGTGATGCCGGAAAAGCCCAAAGACCTGGCCCGTGCCGATAAGTACGAGCGCGCCAGAACGGGCCGCAACCTCTACCAGCAAGCCTCAACCCACATTATTAGCGCGGTCTTGCAGGCCAACGCTCTCAGCTTTAGTGCGCTGCTAATCTTGCTAGTGCTGCGGTCTTATCTGATCACGGCGGCGGGAGGGGTTTAGGCATGGTTGACCTAATTCAAGATGTGTTTGGGCAAATCAAGCAGCTGCTGACGCCGCCGCGCTACTTTGCCTGGCAGACAATTTTGCTGCTGAGCCTGTTTTCTTGGCTGATGGCCGCGATCGCAGAAGGCACCGATGCCCAAACGGCGACTGTCAACGTTCTCAGCACGGCCAGCTGGATGTTTTTGACCATTGCGCTGTGGTGGGGGCTCTCGATCAATCCGCCCACGGTGTTTGACCAGACGCCCGACATTTTTGGGTTTACGCTAGGTCCCTGGATTACCGGGGCGGTGATGTGCATTTTTCTGTTTAACCCCTGGACCGAGGATCGGTTGCGGCTGGCGGTTGTGAGCTGGCCGATAATCTCGACGCTGGTAGCGGCGCTGCCCCGGTTCTTGAACTGGAAGCTGGAGTTTAAAGCGCCCAAAACCGATGAGCGTCAGCCGCTGCTGCTACTGTTGCTCGTCAACCTGCTGCTGATGAGCTGGCTGATGTTTCACTTTCGGGTGCAGGACTGGCTGCGGGCTTACCCTAGCCTGACGGCAGAGGACATCGACAACAGTGCCTTTGTCTATCAGGTCCGCGATCCAAACATTCAAGACTCCCAAGGCATTCCGCTGTTGAACAATGCGGCAAGTTTGCTCAAGGCCGAGCTGGACAATGCCCCCTGGCCCAGGGTCGAGCGTTGGCTGCTGAATCTGGATGAGGGGATGAACCGGCTGGCGAGCCAGGTGGACATTACCGCCGATGGGGAGCGGGACTTTTGGAGCTTGGACGCGCCTGCTCCAGCGGAAGCTAGTAATGGCTATCAGCTGCGGCTGCGGGCCAACTGGCTGGGGCCAACGGCTCAGGCTTCGGGCCATTTCTACGAAAAGGTTTGCACGATTGTGCCGCGTCAGGCGGCAACGCCGACCGATTCTGCTCAGCCTCGGGAGGTGACGCCAGTGGCCCAGGTGACCTGTGAGTCGAGCGTTGAGCGCCGGGCGCGTCAGCCGGTGACGACGTGAAGGGCAGACGTGAATTAGGCAGAAACTAGGCAGACTGAATTAAGCGAGAACTGTGATATGCACTTAGGCCGTGTTTGGGTAGTGGCCCGGAATGTGTTTTTAGAGGCGATTCGCGATCGCATTCTCTATTTGGTAGCGCTGTTTGCCATTCTCATGGTGCTAGCCAGCGTCATTTTGCCCGAGATTGCCGCCGCCACCGAAGACAAAATCATTCTCGACGTGGGGCTAGCGGGCATCAATGTCCTGACCTTGATCATCACCCTATTTATTGGCACCGGCCTAATTAATAAGGAAATTGAGAAAAAGACGGTGCTGGTGCTGATTGCCAAACCCGTCAGCCGGTTTGAATTTATCCTTGGCAAACATCTGGGGCTGTCTGCTGTGCTGGCGACGGTGATGGCTGCGTTGACGGGGGTTTTCTTTGCTGTGCTGCTGATGCAGGGCGTGCCCTTTCCGGCAGGGGCTATTTTGGTGGCGCTGCTGTTCATGCTGCTAGAGATGATTTTGCTGGTGGCGGTAGCGCTGCTGTTTGGGGTCTTTACCAGTTCACTGCTGGCAACCCTGCTAACCTTTGCCATCTTTCTGGTGGGCCACCTCAGCCAAGACATTGTTCGGTTTGGTCGGGTGGTCAATAGCGAAAGCTTTCAGCGCATTGCCCGCTGGATGTACCTGGTGCTGCCCGATCTAGAGCGGCTGAACTTTAAGAACGAGGCCATTTACGGTGCCACCCTGCTGCCCGGTGTTGAGGAACTGGTGGTTAACGCCATCTACGCCATCATCTACACGCTGCTGCTGATTGTGATTGCGACGAATATTTTTGCGCGACGGCAGTTTTGATTGGTTAGGGTGTTGTAGAGGCACAAAATTTTGTGCCTCTACAACACCCCGCCGATTCATCCATGTCTAAACTCGCTCAGCTTCAAACCCTTTTTGCTCAAATGGACCGGGCGCTGATTGCCTACTCCGGTGGTATCGACAGTACGCTGGTGGCCAAGGTTGCCTACGATGTACTGCGCGATCGCGCCCTGGCCGTCACGGCTGAGTCCCCGTCTTTGATGCCCGAAGATTTGGAAGATGCCCGCGTTCAGGCGGCAGAAATCGGCATTGCCCATCGCATTGTGCAGACCCACGAGATGGACAACCCCAACTACACGTCTAACCCGGTCAACCGCTGCTATTTCTGTAAGAGCGAGCTGCACGACACGCTCAAGCCCCTGGCCCACGAGCTGGGCTATCCCTACGTGATTGATGGGGTCAATGCAGACGACCTACAAGACTACCGTCCTGGCATTCAGGCCGCTAAAGAGCGCGGTGTCCTTTCGCCCTTAGCCGATGTGGGCATTACCAAGTTCGAAGTGCGCGAAATCTCTAAGCAGCTCGGCCTTCCCTGGTGGGACAAGCCCTCCCAGCCCTGCCTCAGTTCGCGCTTTCCCTACGGTGAGCTGATCACCACTGAGAAGCTGCATCGCGTGGGCCGCTGTGAGCGCTACCTGCGCGATCTGGGGATTAAAAACCTGCGGGTCCGCTCGGACGGGGACACGGCGCGGATCGAGCTGATGCCTGACGAAATTCAAGCCTTTGTGGCGCGCACTGACCTGCCCACCCTGGTTGCAGCGTTCCAAGATTTTGGCTTTACCTACGTCACCCTAGATTTGGAAGGCTACAAAAGCGGCAAGCTCAACCGGGTGCTGACGGCCAACTAGGGAATTCCTCCTAATTGGCTCAAACCCTCGTCCCGCTATAACTCCAGCTAATGTATACCTTTCGAAATACTTTTATGAGAAACCCCTTGAAAAACTGAGAACCTTCCGTTACATTTGTATATAAGCGAACGGGGAATATCATTTAACGCTCCCTGAACGTGACATACGTACCTTAAAAACGGAATTATCCATCATGACAACTACTCTACAGCAGCGCGAAAGCGCTAACCTGTGGGGTCAGTTCTGCG
>CAWUKV010000318.1:0-3725 GCA_963923025.1 uncultured bacterium | reverse complement strand
TTGGTGTAATCAACTTCCCGGCGGGCAACACTGGCGTGCAGATGGGGGGCTGGTTCAAGCGAGAGGTCAATACCGTTTCGGACCTGCAAGGGTTGAAGATGCGAATTCCTGGCCTGGGTGGAGAGGTAATGGCGGCGCTGGGCGTGAATGTGCAGGTGCTGCCGGGTGGCGAGATTTTCCTAGCGTTAGACCGCAATGCGATTGACGCGGCAGAGTTTGTTGGCCCCTACGATGATGAGAAGCTGGGGCTGGCTGATGCGGCGGACTTTTACTACTACCCCGGCTGGTGGGAGCCCGGCGCCACCCTAGAGCTACAGGTGAACCTGCAAGCGTGGAACAGTTTGCCAGGAGAATATCAGGAGGCGCTTAAGACGGCAGCGTTTGAGGCCAACTTGAACATGCTGTCCAAGTACGATGCGCTTAACGGTGCAGCACTAAAGCGGCTCGTCGAAAAAGGCGTGAAGCTGACGCCTTACAGCACAGAGATTATGCAGGCCGCAGAGAAAGCCTCTTTTGAAATCTACGAGCAAAACGCCGCTAGCGATACGGCCTTCAAAGAGATCTACGATAACTGGAAAGTCTTCCGTGATGAGGTATACGGCTGGAACCGTGTCAACGAGCTGAGCTTTTCCCAGTTTGTCAACAAAGACGCCTAGCCAGAGTTCTCTATGAATACGCTACTGGGGGTATCCCGTTGGATTGACCGGATCAATTCGGGCATCGGTCGGTTGGCCAGCTGGCTGGTTCTAGTCATGATTGGGGTCGGCAGCTGGAATGTGGTGGGTCGCTATGTGGGGCAAGCCGTGGGGCGAAACCTTAGCTCTAACGCACTGATTGAGACCCAGTGGTATTTGTTCAGTTTGGTGTTTATGCTGGGGGCAGCTTACACGCTACGGCTCAATGGGCATGTGCGCGTAGATGTGTTCCAGTCCCGCTGGAGGGGGAAGCGAAAGGCCCTGGCAGAGCTGGTGGGGACACTGCTGTTTTTGCTGCCGTTTTCGGGACTCATACTCTTTTTTTCCTGGAAGTGGGTGCTGGCTTCTTGGCGCATCTGGGAGACGTCGCCGGACCCAGGGGGCCTGCCGCGCTACCCGATTAAGTCGCTAATTTTAGTCAGCTTTGTAGTTCTGTTGTTACAGGGAATATCGGAAGCGATTAAAAATGCTGCAATTTTGACCGGGCACCGACCTGTCGTTGATCAAAATGCGGCTGACCCCGCAGCAATGGGCGCGCTGATGGAGGATGAGGACTGATGGTGGACTGGCTCGGCCCTGGTATGTTTTTGGGGGCGTTGGTGCTGCTGTCTCTGGGCTACCCGGTGGCGTTCTCTTTGGGCGGAGTAGCCATTCTCTTTGGTCTACTAGGGATCGCGCTGGACGTTTTTGACCCGGTACTGATGACGGCAATGCCGCAGCGCATTTTCGGCATCATGAATAACTTCACGCTGCTGGCGATCCCCTACTTCATTTTCATGGGGGCAATGCTAGAGAAGTCGGGCATTGCTGAGAACCTTTTGGAGACGATGGGGCAGGTGTTTGGTCGGGTGCGTGGGGGGCTTGCGATCGCAGTCATTACCGTTGGTGCACTGCTGGCAGCCACAACCGGCGTTGTCGCCGCTACTGTGGTCACTATGGGCCTAATCTCCCTGCCAACGATGCTGCGCTACGGCTATAACAAAGACCTCTCTGTCGGCGTCATTGCCGCCTCTGGCACCCTGGGACAGATCATCCCGCCAAGTATCGTGTTGGTCGTCCTGGCCGATCAGCTGGGAATTTCTGTTGGGGATCTGTTCATCGGCTCCGTCATTCCAGGGTTTTTGATGGCTGGGGCGTTTATTGCCCACGTAATTGTGATCTCAATATTGCGGCCCGATCTGGTACCGGCATTGCCCAAAGAACTGCTCTCCGTCAAAGGTCGTGACCTGCTAGTCAAAGTCATTCAGGTGATGATTCCGCCGCTGGTGCTGATTTTGCTGGTGCTGGGCAGTATTTTCTTTGGTGTTGCTACGCCCACAGAGGCCGGGGCTTTGGGCGCTTTGGGTGCGCTAGTCCTAGCCCTGGTGAATCGACAGCTCTCCTGGGTGGCGTTGCGGGCTGTGTGCGACAGTACCCTGCGCACCACCAGCATGGTGATGTTTATCCTAATTGGCTCGACGGCGTTTAGCCTAGTCTTCCGTGGCCTACGTGGGGATCGATTTATCTTTGATGCGCTAACCCAACTCCCTGGCGGTCAAATCGGCTTTTTGCTGGTCAGCATGGTGACCATCTTCCTGCTGGGGTTCTTTATTGACTTTTTTGAGATTGCCTTTATTGTGGTGCCGCTGTTTGCCCCTATTGCCGAACAGCTCTACGGCTTTGGTGGGCTGGTATGGTACGGCGTCATTATCGGCGCAAACATGCAGACCTCATTTTTGACACCGCCCTTTGGCTTTGCCCTGTTTTACCTACGCGGCGTCGCGCCACCGGAGATTACAACAGGCAACATCTACCGGGGTGCAATACCGTTTATTCTGTTGCAGCTGCTGGTGCTGGTGCTGATTATTGTCTTTCCAGCACTGGTGAATTATTTGCCCTCTATCAGTAGCTGATAGGGCGCTATCGTCGCTGAAGCTGTCTTTGCAGCGGGGCAGCGTTAGTCGGCCGCACCCAAGTTAGCTCCCCATGGGCGGCTTCCACATCGGCACAGTTGTTAGAAATTTCAATGCTCTTGAGCAGCCAATAACCAGAAAAAGCCCAAATACCGGCCCACTCTAGCCACAGCACCAAGCGATCTCCAATGATCTGGTCACCGGCCACCAGATAAAGCAGCAATACAGCACCCAGCGTCATCGGCATCATATACCGGGCCACGCTGTAGATCTTAAACCAGCGATTCCGCCGCTGTTTGTCCTTGATGATTTTGGCCGTATCCTTAGCGGTGAGAACATTCACCAGCACAATCGCGATGAAGAAGCAGACCGCCGCAATGTAGTGAATCGGTAATTCGTTGATGTTCAGCAGGGTACTGGCAGGAAAAGGTGCAAAACCTGAAGCACTACAGCTAGCCCGATAAGGCACTTCCGGCCAGTCCATTGGGAAAAAGGCGACCCCTGCCAGACAGACGCCAGCAATGTTGAGTAGCCAGTTTTCCAGCTTACCAAACCCAGCATAAACAACTAGGCAGGCGCTGATTGCCACCAGCACACCCACGAACAGGTCACGGTAGACGCCAGCAAGGGAAAGGCATTCGTTGCTGCCTGCGTGGTAGTAGGCACTCAGTGAATTTTGTACGGGAAGGGGGGCGTCGAGCCATAGAAACTGGCTTAGCCCACCTATCACCAGCAGCGGCGGCAAAACAAAGCCGCACAACGACATAAACAGACGCAGGACAGTATACGTTTGCGCGATATGAGTATCGAGTCTTTTGGGGGGAGTGACAAGATGCATAGCAGTAGAGAGAGGAACGACTTGAGTTCCTTATCTCCTACAGACTTCCCACAAGATTTACGGAAGGTCTATAGCTAGCAGGGTATTTCGGTGAATAAAAGTACTCAGCTGAGTACCCTGCTAGCTGCAACCCAACAACCCTGACGTCTAGAACGAAAACTGGGTTTGTAGGTTGAATACGTAGATACTGGGGTTGGTGCTAAAGTTGTTGGGGTTGTCGATCCAGTAGAAGGACGGCACGATGGCAATGTTACTGGTAATGGGATAGCGGTAGGAAACCTCCAGCTCCTGCTGAACGCC
>CAWUKV010000317.1:0-3829 GCA_963923025.1 uncultured bacterium | reverse complement strand
ATAGATTGTCGTCCATCACCCCTGAGCGATCGATGCCATTAAAGCAGTCTAGCCAAGTGTCGAACAGGGTTGAGGCTAGGGCTCGATCAACGGCCACAAAGCCAGAGTTGAAGTAGGGCGGCTGTTGTTCATCTTCAAAGAGAGGCGCAATGGTCTGCTGGGGCATAGGGACATCAACGGCCTGGTAGATGTTCTCCCAGTTGCGCCCCGTCGCCAAAAAGGTAGGTGCCGCGTTAAAGGTGTGCCCAAAGCGTTGCCCACCAGAAAAGGGCTGCAAACAGAGCAGGTCAGAGTCTAAAAAGACCACCTTCTCCATATCCGTTGGCATGTTGAAGCAGTAAATCTTGTTGGTGAGTAAATCACCTTTGCGCTCACCAGAGATAGGATTGTTAAAATATTCAACCCTGACCCCCATGCGCTCTAGCAGCTGGTAGGTCGTCGGGTGCAGGTCGCCAAACCGCTCATCGGGGCGGGGCACTGCGGCGATGAGTTCGTACTCGCAGCGCAGGAACCGCTTTAGCGAAGCCGCCAACAGCAGCGACAGCCCCTCTAGTTTGCCTTTCTGACAGACGAAGAAGAAGGCGTAATTTTTAGGCGCTGGCACTGATTGAGTCTCTGTAGTCGTCGATTTTTCGGCGGAAGGCTGAGGCCGAGAAGAAGCTATAGTCATAAAATTTGAGCGCGATCAAAAAGCGTTGCCAGGTTCAGTGCGTCATTTCCTTTCACAAAATTGGGAACACGTCAGGGAAAAGCAACAAGCTCAGCCTCAGTCTGTACCGTTGAGCTGTTAGCAGGCTTAGCTTCTGGGTAATAATCCGTCCGCTTATTGTTGTGAGGGAACGGTTCTGCGGGAATGGGCAGTTCGAGGAATGGACACAGCTTCTCCCAGCCGTCTCCATCAACGATGCTCATTTCTAGGAGGTCGTTAGGACGGTCTTTAAAGTAGCGTCTTACGTCCTCATGGTAGCGGTGGTAGGCATCGATGAACTTGGCCCGGTCAAAGGTGACGCTTTCGTAAATGTGCATGCGTCTGACGATGGCAATATCTTTGTCGGTGGCCGGATATTTGGTGTAAATAAACTCTGCAGAAGCCAGCCAAGAGTCGAGATCGCGCAGCGCTAAAACAAATTTGGAGTTGGGATATTTATAGTCTAAATACTTGTAATACAGCACGCAGCCCGCATCTGAGGCGGCTTCTAGGTCTTGCAAATGCTCGAACCGAGGATTGTGCTTGACCTTCTGGTAGCCCAGCATTTGCACGGCCTTGCAAAAGGTCGTCGTACCCGTTCGGGGTAGGCCAATGTCCCAGACTCGAAACTTGATATTGCTCATAAATTGAGATTTCTAAACGGGTAAGAGGAATACTATCAATGCAGATAGTTATATTGTTTGTGACCTTTCTCGCAGGCCAATAGCGGATGAAAATCGCCTATCTGTCATAAATTGCCCCAGGTTGCGGGGTAGCTAACTCTGTCATCCTATTCCTCGCGTTTATGTCCAATCGGCCTGATACTCGGTTTCTAAAGAATCTAGGCAACACTCACCGCCTTCTCAAGCTAGTTTGGCAGGCTGCGCCAGTATGGTTTCTGTGGATGATAGGGATTACAGTCGCAAGTGCGCTGATTCCTGTCGTACTGCTTTACACCAATAAATTACTAATCGACCAGATTACTCAGCAGGCGGGGCAGTCCTTGGTCATTTGGACACCGCTGGTTATTTTGGTACTGGCTCGACTGGGGCTATCGCTTGGAAAGGTCGGGCTGGGAGAATCGCGTCCGTTTGTTTCACAGATTTTATCTGACCGGCTGTCTCTTACCGCAACTCGCAAGCTGCTACAGCAGGCGGCACGGCTTGACCTGAACTATTTTGAGTCGCCGGATTTTTTCAATGTGCTTAACCGCGCCGCCCAAAGCGGCAGCACCTATCCGGTTCGGGCATTGGATTACGCCACGACCCTAGCAGGACAGCTGATCAACCTGGCTGGATTGATTATTCTCCTATTTCAGTTCAATCCGATTATTCTGGCGCTGCTGCTGCTAACGTTTTTACCCCTGTTGAAAAAAGGCGTCACACTGTCTAAGAAGAAGTTTGTTCTCAATCGCAAGAATACTTTTGAAGGGCGTCTCGCCTCGTACTTTCAGGGGCTCCTTACACAACAGCAGTACGCCAAAGAGGTGCGGCTGTTCAACCTGGGCGATTTTGTAATCAACCGTTGGGAGCAGACCTATCGACATTACCAGAAAGATTCTGAGAAGATGGCGCGGCATCAAGCCGTGAGCCGTTTCAGCATTAGCCTGATACCCAACCTGAGTTTTTACGCTGCTTACGCATGGATTATGGTGCAGGCTATCCGGGGAGAAATTACCTTGGGTGATTTTGTCATGTACGGCGGGGCCTTTAACCAGGCGCAGACCCTACTGACGGGCTGTGCGCAAAGCGTCGCTAACACCTACGATGCCAACCTTTATGTGGCCCAGTTTTTTGAGTTTCTGTCGTTGAAACCTAAGATTCTGAGCCCGGCCTCGCCGCAGCCGTTCCCCCAACCCGTTCAGCAGGGCATCGTCTTTAAGGATGTGAGTTTTGGCTATCCAGGGGCAGACCGTCCGGTGTGCGATCGCGTCAACTTCACCATCCGCCCTGGCGAAAGTATTGCAGTTGTGGGGGTCAACGGCGCGGGCAAAACCACCCTGGTTAAGCTGCTCACACGACTGTACGACGCCGACACGGGTGAGATTACCGTTGATGGCATCCCCCTATCGGCGTTTGCACTGGACGACATTCATAAAAACATTGCCGTTCTGTTTCAAGACTTTGCTCGCTACAAGCTCAGCATCCAAGAAAATATCGGATTTGGCGATATTGAGCAGTGGCAAAATAGGGCGCAAGTCCGTGAGGCCGCCACCCGAGCGGGCATTGCCGACTTTGTTGAGACCCTAGACAAGGACTACCAAACCAAGCTTGGCAACCTGTTCCCGAAGGGGCGAGAGCTATCAGGCGGGCAATGGCAAAAAATTGGCCTGTCGCGGGCGTTTATGAGTCAGGCGCAGATTTTGATTTTGGACGAGCCCACCTCGGCGATGGATGCGATCGCAGAGGCCGATCTCTACCAGCGATTCAAATCTCTCACCCAGGGCAAAATCACCTTCTTTATTAGCCACCGCTTCTCGTCTGTCCGCCTGGCCGACCGCATTCTGGTCTTGGATCAAGGCCGCATTGCCGAGCTGGGCACCCACGATCAGCTGATTGATAAAGCCGGACTATACGCCGAAATGTTTAACCTGCAAGCCTCGGGCTACGCCGGATAGAGCCAGCGCTAGGGAGATCGGTGTCACAATAGTGCTGAGCGATTACTGAAGCGGGGCATCGTTGTGAGTCGGATAGATAACAAGGTAACAGCAGATGAAACGCTACCGGATGCGGTGAAGGGTGCGATCGCGCATCTCCAATCCCGCTCTCCCGCACCTGCCGCAGATGAACTGGTGACGGAACTGCTGGCCTTCGAAAAAGCTTCCAAACGCAACAAACGGCGCTACGACTATGCTCAGCTGCTGGGAACCTGGCGGTTGGGCTTCACCACTGGCACCGTCAAGACTCGAAAACGAGCGGGCACAACTTTGGGCGCAGGCCGTTTCCTCCCTGGGTTTCTCAACGCACAGCTCCGCTACGAGGCAGATGCCGCCAATCCTGACCGGGGCACCGTCTACAACTCGGTCAAACTAGCGAACCTGACGCTTCAACTCCAAGGACCAACGCTGTACTGGCCCAAGACCAACAGCCTAGTGCATCGTCAAAGCTTAATTTTAGGGTAGACGGAAGCGAGCTTACATCT
>CAWUKV010000316.1:0-3926 GCA_963923025.1 uncultured bacterium | reverse complement strand
GGGGCTGGGTTGGGGGCTACCACTCGTCATACGGTTTACTGAACTGTCCCTACCCTTGAACTATGACATTTCCCATCAAAAATAGCTGGTTATTTGGCAATTGTTTAAAGGTCGGGATAAATGGACTTTTCTCTTGTGTAGGTGAGATAAATAGGGGAGCCTTACATACATTTTCGGCGTTTTGATTGCTTAGGGTGTCGGGTTACGGCGGGGCCTAACCCGACCTACAAGGTTCTGATTAGGCTTGAAGAGACCGGATGTGATCTGGAGTAGCCATCGTTAGACATTTCCACTAATAGACGGATACGCAGTCAGAGAGCTACCATCTTGGACATTAACCCTTATCAACGACGGCTTGACTTGAATTATTGAACTTTATACGGAGCGGTGGGGTATGAAAGAATTTACATCAAAAATAGATACCTGGCTACTTGGCGTGATCGTAGCCGTAATTTTAGTATCTGTTGTCACCGTCTTTCTGGTCATGAAGAAGGGTGGAACGATAGGTTATCTATCGGCCATTTTTATGGCTGTTGTGGGTGCTGCTCTGCCCGTTTGGTTGTTGTTGTCAACAAAGTATATTGTTACGGGTGAAGCGCTAATTATTCGATCCGGCCCTTTTTCTCAGTCGGTCCTGCTCGCATCCATATCCTCCGTACAAAACACCCGCAGTCCACGCTCCAGTCCGGCGCTTTCACTCGATCGTCTACGGATTAGCTACGCTAATGGCAAGTCCATCATGGTCTCACCCAAAAATAAGCGCAAGTTTAGGGCCGCTATTGGCTATCCAGAGGGCTGATTGTCTGAAGGCTTGTTAACTCTACACATAACACTCTACACATAACAGAGAATCGTTTATAAGACGAGGCCGCATTTCTTTCAGAGATGCGGCCTCGTTTGTTATTGCTTGCTCTTACGACCGTGCGCGAGCGTTAAGACGCAATAAACTCGTTCCACTTCTGGACGAGGTAAGTATTCTCATCCATGGTCGAGTTCCAAACAACAATGTTGCCGAAACGCTCTTCGAAGGAGCCGCCGTCGCGGACCGCGCCTGTTTTCGCCAGTGTCTTGCCGAAGGGGTCAACAATGTCTTCGGGTGCGGCCTGACCTTCGTACCAGTAGGTCCATTCCGCGTCGGACATGTACTTCTTGGCTAGCTCAGGAGCAGCGCTATAGTAGCCCTGACGACCCAAGAATGCGCCAACCCAGCCCTCAAGCATCCAGTTGAGGTAATCGTAGGCAGCATCTAGCGCCACACCTTCTAGGTTCTTCGAGAGGCCAACGCCGCCGCCCCAGCCGCGATAGCCTTCGGCTAAAGGTGCGTAGATGCAGTCAATGCCCTGAGCCTGCACGGCAGTCACGGCTGGGGACCACATGGATTGGAGGATGACTTCGCCGGATGACATCAGGTTCACCGACTCGTCAAAGGTCTTCCAGAAGGCGCGGAACTGACCTTTAGCTTTCTGTTCTTTGAGGATATCGGTGATTTGATCGATCTCGGCTTTGGTCATGTTGCCCTTGTCGCCAAAGGTCATCAGCCCCAGCGACTCGGCCACCATAGCCGCGTCCATAATGCCAATCTGCGGAATGTCGAGAATCGAGGTTTTGCCCTTGAACTCTTCGTCAAACAACTCGCCCCAGCTCTTGATCTCACGACCGACCAGGTCTGGGCGGTAGCCCAGGGTATCGGCGTTGTACTGGAAGGGAATCAGGGTGGCGTGGTCAGTGGGCGTATCGGAGAACTCGGTGGAGTCGGGACCGGCCAGGTACATGACCTTGTAGGGGGCAGTACCTTGGGATCCCTCAACCGGCATACCGTCAAACTGACCGGAGGTAAAGAAGGGAACGATTTTATCCCAGTTGGTGATTTTGGAGATGTCAATCGGCCGTAGGTTGCCTGACGGAACGACCAGCGGCAGGCTGAAGTATTCGCCGTCAAAGATGTCGTACTGGTCAGGCTGGGTGATGGCAATCTGGTTGTTCTCTTCGGTGCTGAGTGCCCGCATTTCGATGGTGAAACCCAGATCTTCTTGGGCCTTGTCGCGGATCTCGTTGATCTGAGAGACGCCTGTGCCGATCAGGCGCAGCGTTACGTCTTTGGTTTGGTTAGTGTTGACCTCGGGACCGGGAGCAGGATTGTCGGGCGTGCCTTCAGGAGCGGACGCGCAGCGAGTGGTGGCGACGGCGGCACCAGCAGCTAGACCAGTGTAGAGTAGCTTGCGGCGAGTAATCTTAGTCATTGATTGAAGGTCCTAAACAGGATGAGCAAAAGTTGTTTGTGAGTGTTACGAGTTTGGGGATGTGGGTAAAGGAGGACTGGCTTTCTTAGCTGGGTAAGAAAACGCAGTCGCGGGCAGACCACTTCAGTGAGAGGGTCTGTCCCTCTTGCAGAGCAAGGCTGTTCCAGTCTGCTGTTCGTAGCGTGTACAGCAGTTCTTGGCCGGTGGCTTCGGCCAGTAGCGAGACCCGAGTGACGTAGCCTGTTAGCTCGACTAGCGTAATCCGGGCGGTCAAACTGTTGGTGGGCAGGCCCGCTGAGGGTACGCTGGCCGCGCTCAGGTGGAAAAGATCGGGGCGAATGGAGCAGGCGGCTACTGCACCGGGCTGCACGCCGTAGCCAATGGAGAAGACCGTGCCCAGACCATCGACCTCTAGCTCAACCAGGTCTTTGCCGGAATCGCCATCGGGGACGCAGCTGACAACTTTACCGGTGAAAACGTTGTTGTCGCCAATGAACTTGGCGACAAACTGGGAGGAGGGTGTGTTGAATAGATCTGTGGGTGTGGCAACTTGGTCAATGTGGCCGTGGTTCATCACCACAATTTGGTCGGAGAGGGAGAAGGCTTCTTCGACGTGGTGGGTGACCTGAATAAAGGTAAGACCGAACTGCTTTTGCATTTTGTGCAGCTCTCGCCGCATACGGACGCGTAGATTCTCATCTAAGGCACTAAGCGGCTCGTCGAGCATGAGCACCTGGGGTCGGGTAACCAGGGCGCGGGCCAGGGCAATTCGCTGCTGCTGACCGCCGCTGAGCTGGTCGGGCTTGCGGTCGGCGGTGTGGCTAAGGCCAACCAGTTCTAACATTTCGGCGGTGCGCTGCTTGCGCTCGCTAGGCGAGATGCCCCGCATTCTCAGGCCAAATTCGACGTTTTGCCAGACGGTTTTATGGGGGAACAGCGCATAGTTTTGGAACATCATGGCCGTGTTGCGTTTGGCCGGGGGCAGGTCGTTGACGACGCGATCGCTAATCAGCACTTGACCCCTAGTGACGCTCTCATGGCCTGAAATGAGCCGTAGCGTCGTTGTCTTGCCACAGCCGCTGGGACCCAATAGGCAGCAGTAGATCCCGGCAGGGATGTCGAGGGTCAGGTTTTCAATGGCAGTGGTATTGCCGTAGCGCTTGGTGACCGAGCGCAGCGAAACCGTCGCTGCCGTGCTGGCGGGTAGCGGTGGCGGGGTGGAGGAGGGCTGGGAAATGCGTGACGAAGGCTGATCCGCGCTGACGGTCATAGATCCTGCTGTTGCACCTACGGTTACGAACGACCTGTTACGAACGACACTTGAGGAAACGCGATAAAACGTATTCCAGATCACCCTTTCAGTAATGTTGCATTTGACCTTAGCAACCGAGTTTGGTCTTAGGCAGAAAGATTAGACAAACTTTAGATTACGGGTTTAGATTGCAGGCTTTAGATTGTGGATGCCGCTGGGACAGTGTCCGGTTGAACAGCGCCCGTATGAGCAGCGTCCGCGTCTGAAGGGGTGGTGCTTGAATGGAGTGGGTCCATGGCACAACGATAGTGCTGATCTAGCTGCAATATCGTATGCAAAAGCACGTTTGCGCCCTGGATGCAGTGCTCTGGGGCCGTGTATTCGGTTTCGGCATGGCTGATGCCCGCCTGACTGGGGACGAAAATCATGCCCAT
>CAWUKV010000315.1:0-3937 GCA_963923025.1 uncultured bacterium | reverse complement strand
CCAGATGTAAGCTCGCTTCCGTCTACCCTAAAATTAAGCTTTGACGATGCACTAGCCCTGATGAGAGCAAGTTTACACATCCTGCGTGAGGTCGCTGTGGTTGAAATGGACTGGTACATTTTGGGGTTGACCGATACGATTGCTAAAAATTTGCGATCGCTCGGCCAAAAATATCAGTCTGAGTCTCCCTACGTTGACCTAGCTCAGATAATTGATACCTTTTTGGATAATTTTGGGGCTGCTGGTGTTGGTTCCCTAACCTAGATTAGGACACCAGCCAAGCCCCCTTGACCTTTTCCCCTTTCGTCCATGCCCCAATCTAACGGGTACAAGATTTACCCGTGCATCCTTTAGAGCGGATTGCGCGAGAATCGACCCTTGGGACGCGGCGACCGGCTGTCATCGCCCTTGGGCTTCGCCTTGTTGACCCGTAAATCTCGGCCTAACCACTCGGCACCGTCCAGCTCAGAGATGGCGAGATCTTCTTGGGCGTCTTCTGCCAAATTGATAAACGCAAACCCTCGACGGTTCCCCGTCTCTCGGTCAATCGGTAGAGTGATGCGAACGACTTCGCCGTATTCTGCAAACACCCCCCGAATATCTTCTTCGGTTGCCTCAAACGATAGATTGCCGACGTAGATGGTCAAGGATTTGTCTCCCACAATATTCGCAACCGACATCATATACTATCTGTCCATAAATCCATAAAATCCACAAGTCTAAGATTCGCCAAGCTGAGGTCCGTCAAACTGGAGAACGAGTCAAGTCACGTAAGAAACGCTATATATATTGGGACATTCAGTCATACCCCAACGACAGCTAGTCCTTCAACAACTAGCGCTGGAGTGTGATAAGCACCATTCCATAACGGCTGAGCAGCGATATCAATAATCTCTTTCAGCGCCGTATAGAGATTACCCGATACCATCGTGTCCTTCAGCCGACCCACGATTTCACCATTTTGCAACAGGTAGCCAACATCCAAGTTGACCGATAAATCGCCCGACAGCCCACCGCTGCCACCCATAACCTGATCGACCACAACTGCCGTTGGTAAGCCTTTTAAGATATCAGCCAGCGATCGCACACCTGGCTGAACCCATAGATTGACCAACCCAGGTGTTGCCCGACTGCCCAAGCCAGGACGGAAGCCATTGCCTGTAGACCCAAGCCCCAGCTGTTGTCCGACCGCGCGATCGCAATAGGGGTGCATTACCTGCCCCGCCGTGATCAGCGCCAGTCGCTGGGTCAGCCGCCCTTCATCATCAAACGGACAGCTGTAGGGCCCCCGATTTGGATCTTGCCAAAGCGTCAAGCGATCATCGGCAACCTGTTGACCCTGCTGCCAGGGAGACGCTCCCTCCACCCAGCGCCGCCCGTTTAGCGCGGCCTGTACCGTTTCCCACAGCAGCGCCGCCGCAGGTGCTGTCAATACGACTGGCAGTTGCCCCTGGACCGATGGCGCAGTGTGCGTTGCCCACTGCAGTCGCTCCATCACCTCAGCGGCTAATGCCTGCGGCTCAATCTCAGTCCGGCTAATAGCGTCGGCCTCCACCGCCAGAAAGTCATCCCCGCGGACCCATTCAGCGCTCAGGCCCGCGCTCAGGCTCGTTTCACTGTAGGCAAAGTCCAAGCCCTGCGAGTTAATCAGCCGTATCTCAGACGTCTCTGACGACAGCGACATCTCGCATAGGACCTCTGGATAGGTCGACCGGATAGCCGCGATCGCATCGGTGCCCCAATCGATCAGCGTCTCTACCGTAGTCCGTTGACCCACTGCTGGAAACCGCTTTGTCCCACCCCCTGCCAAATCAGGCGATTCGGGTTCTCCCAGCGCACTTAGGGCCAAGGCTTTCTCCACTAGCTGTTGTGGTGGAACAGGACCGGCCGCAACCGCAACGCCGGGACAACCGTTCTGCCAAACCCGTAGAACAGTGGCTGCGGACTCCGAGGTCTCGAGCTGCTTGAGCCGATTAGCCTCAAACACAACCGGTTGAGAGAACGCCGTCTCAACCGCCACCTCTGCCGCCTCGGCACCGGCCCGTAGAGCCTGGTCTAGCAGGTATTCTGGCCAATTTTTATCGCTGGTTCGGTCTAAGTCCGTCATGGTTTAGCGCTAGGGAATCATTGCCTGACCCACGCTGTCCGTCCCTGCTTGAACCACCACAGTGTTGTAATAGCTGATATCAGTACCGTCTGGGAAAGCAACATTAAACGACCCGCTCGTCTCAGGTAAGACCCCCAGGTCAATTTTCCGCTTTTCGAGGTTGCCGTTAATAGTCAAATAGCCTACCAGCTCATCCGCAGCTGCATCGGTTTCAAAATCCTGAAAAGCTAGGTTACTGCCCACCCCTGCCATAATGGCAACGCCAACGCTGCCCACGGTCTTGTAGTTGCCCAAGCTTGAAAACGCGCCCATCTCACCACTCCAATCATCAGGCACATCATATCAACATAGCGATCGCCCGTTAGCACCTATTGCATTCGTCGAGTTGCGAGGGACAGTTCCTGGTGCTGAAGTTCTTGACGCTGGAGCCCCTCGACCCAGTCGCATGCTTTAACCAACCCTTCGACTGCCATATTCCCACAAGTACAGGCTGACCGACGAAAGTGGGTCTACCCAGCCCATTTGAGGAAACGCGGCCTCAGAGCATTGAGCATTGGACTGGACCGCCTTAACCCCCTTCAGCATCAACACGTTGTGAGTAAACCGGCCTAACAGATACAGCATCGTCTATCCCTTCCTGGTTTTGCGTTTCCCTGTTGCTATTCCCTAACGTCTATGCTTCAAAAAACGCGCCTATGCTTCAAAAAATGTGTAAGTGGAATCCTCGCAGACGTTGACCTGAAAGTCTTCAACAACAATGCCATCGTCAAACTCGGCGCGGATGTCGTAGTAGCACCGCTCGTTAGACAAATCACCAAAGAGAATTTGAACGTTGTGACCAGCGGGCAAGCTATAGTCTGCCAAGACATTCTTGGCCCAGGAGTTCTCATCCGAAGGCGTCACATACAGATGGTCAATGGCTGCAACGGTGTCGTTGTAAACCCGAAAGTCAGCCTTGCTCGCTTCTGCTGTGCTACCCAGCATCGCCAAGACGGGTACTGCGGCCGCTAAACCTAAAACGCTTTTTTGAACGGATGCAGCTAACATAACAACCCGCAAAGAATCACTGAAGGACACTCAGAAATACCGCAGGCAGATGTGCTTTTTCGGATCAGCAGTTGTACAGTTCAGTCAGCTTTTGAAGAAACTTTACATCCATAAACCGGTGTTGAAGTTCATCAAACGGAGTTGTTATCTATCAAGTTTATCTACAGTGTTTTACCGTTGTGATACTGCTTGACCCGCTCGTATAGCTCTGTCATAACGGCGATGAACGACGGCGAGGCTTGCCAAAAGGCCGGGTTGTCACCCTGCTTTTTAATATCTAGTGCGGGAATCGTGGCTGGCTGATGCGATAACGTCGCCGGTAACGGTGCCCCTTGCCAAAAATCGTCGAGCGTGTGGATGGGCGGCAGTGGCGTGGTGTGCGGGCGGGTATAGTAGGTCTTCACCGGTTCCGGTTCCGGTAACGTTTCCCCTAACGCATCAGCTAAGGCATGTCCCAGCGGCGACTGTCTCAATGCCTCTAAAAGTGCTGAGCGCGTCAGCCCCCGCAGCTCAAATAAAATCAATGGATCGGCGTCGATGCAGTCTGCTAGGTAGTAGTACAGCCCCGCCACGTGCTTGCACGGATTCTCCCAGTCGGGACAGCTACAGTCCGACGC
Source organism: uncultured bacterium (assembly GCA_963923025.1). GTDB lineage: Bacteria > Cyanobacteriota > Cyanobacteriia > Phormidesmidales > Phormidesmidaceae > CAWUKV01. The sequence goes on along the minus strand of CAWUKV010000315.1, from coordinate 166 downwards.
AATCTCAATCGAACTTTTAGGCAATAGGTAGAGCTTCAGCGGCGCTAATACCTCTGGTAAAGCTGTCGGAATTTGGTGATCCATTAGCTGCGTCATCAGGCTGACGCTCTGGGTGATTTCAGCAATGCCCAGCGCCCAGCGATCCATAGAAAACGCCCGAAACTCT
>CAWUKV010000314.1:0-3939 GCA_963923025.1 uncultured bacterium | reverse complement strand
CCAGCAGGGGTAGCCAGAGTAACCCGCGCTCCATCGTCACCTTCCTGATCGAGAGTGATTTTGTTAAGTCTTACAACGACGCCGTCCAGGGGTTTTCTCCTTATTGAAAGATTGGACTAGTGGGCGTTGAGGGACGTGCTCCCTATGCTACAGCGATCCCCTGTCATGATTCTTTAAGGAGACGGCAAATTGTTTTACTTACCTTCTTTACTGGCAGTTGTCCCGGACACCTTCAGCTGGAGCCCCAAGGTAGGGCTGGTAATGGTGACCTGCAATGTGATTGCGATCGCGATCGGCAAATGGGGTATCAAAAACCAGGATGTCGGCCCTGCCCTGCCCGCTCCTGAGTTCTTTGGTGGGATGAGTGCGGCATCGATGCTGGCAGTAACAAGTCTAGGTCACGTCATTGGCGCAGGCGCTATTTTGGGCCTTGCCTCTGTGGGCGTCCTGTAGGTTGTCTCAGCGCAAGCGAGCGAACCCCTAATCTTTGAACTCTCCAGAGGTAGGCCGTTTGGTCTACCTCTGTTTGCTTTAAGCCGGGTTAGACCATCCGATTAGGCAAATTTGGTGCGGATGAGGTCAAACAGAGCCCGCAGGCCCATCGCCTCACCGCCCTCGGGGCGACCCGGCAAGCTGCGCAGGTTGTAGGCCATAAAGTCTAAATGGATCCAGGGAATGCCGGGGCGAATAAAGGTCTGCAGGAACAGGGCTGCGGTAATAGCACCGCCGTAGGGAGCATTGGAGATGTTGTTAATATCTGCCAGCGAGCTGTCTAGCATGCCGCGATAGGGCTCGTATAGGGGCAGCTGCCAGACTGGGTCGTCGGTCTGGTGGCCTGCTGTGGTAAAGGCCTGGGCGATCGCCTCGTCATTGCAGAAGAAGGCCGGGACTTCTGTACCCACCGCGACGCGGGCCGCGCCTGTCAGGGTGGCGCAGTCAACCAGCAGCTCAGGCATTTCACTGGCCGCTTCCCATAGGGCATCGGCCAGGACCAGCCGCCCTTCGGCGTCGGTATTGCCAATTTCAACGGTAATTCCCTTGCGGGAGGGCAATACGTCCATAGGACGAGTGGCATTACCGGACACGCTATTTTCGACGGCACCCACCAGCAGCCGCAGCCGTACCGGCAGGTTCATGGCCATGATTAGCTTAGCTAGGCCCAGCGTCTGAGCTGCGCCCCCCATGTCCTTTTTCATCAGCTTCATGCCCTTGGCCGACTTAAGGTCTAGCCCGCCGCTGTCAAAGCAAACGCCTTTGCCAACTAGCGTCACTTTGGGCGCGCTGGGATCACCCCAGCGCAGGTCAATCAGCCGAGGCGGACGGGTACTGGCCCGGCCCACGGCGTGAATCATTGGATAGTTTTGAGTCAGCAGCGCCTCACCAGTGGTGACATCGAGTGCGGCATCGTAGGTATTGGCAAGGTCACGGGCTGCGGCCTCTAACTCCGCCGGTCCCATGTCATTGGCCGGGGTATTGACCAAATCTCGGACTAGGTAAATGGCCTCGGACACGGCCTGCACATAGGCGGTGTCCGTTCCCTCTGGGGGAGCCAGCGTCGGGAGTTCAGCGGTGGAGGACTGCTTGTAGCGGCTGAACTGATATTGGCCGAGTTGCCAACCCAGATGCAGCTGGGTCGCGGTGTCCGTGTCCCAGGTGTCGGCTAGCTGATAGTCGCCGACGGGCAGCTTACGACTGAGGGCAGCGATACCCCAGGTATCGACTGGGTCAGGCCGACCGACCAGCACTTTAGCGATGCCGTCCGGGCCCGGAATCAGGCAGTAGGTACCGGCTTTAGCCCCAAACTGATTGGCTTTGGCCCAGCCAATCGCGTCGGTATGCTGCTGTAGCTGGTCGGTATCTACAAAGTAAATAGGGGTCGGCACGGCGGGCTCCGAAATTGTTCAAAGTCCGTTGTACCAGATTTGTGGCGACTGTGGTGTCCGTCGCCCTTGGTGACTGCCCCTGGTGGCTGCTCCTGGTGACTGCCCACCCCATTGAGTCTTGCTAGTCAGGTCAGCAGGGTAAGTCTAGCGACTGAGAATGACTGCGCCGACGAAGCTCCAAACGAACAGGCAAATCAGATAAACATGCTGCCGCGAGGCAAGAAGTGAAACCATGGGAGATGTGCATGAGCAAAGCAACCGCTAGTATAGCTAGCGCCATATCGGTTAGGACACCGAGTGAGGGTATCTTGCCCATTGCATTCGTTGAGTTGCTAAAGACAGTCCTGGTATTGAAGTTCTTGATGCTGGAGCCCTTCGACGCAGTCGAATGCTTTAACCAACCCTTCGACTGCCATAGCACACAAACCTATGGCGTCGCAGCCTTGTCCTAAGGTCACTAGCGGCTGCTATGGAATGCCCAACTGCCTCAGATTTGCGTTCGCTAAATCGCGTCAGACTCACCAGCAGGCGTCTCACCCGCATCTTGGCTTTGCTCGTCTGGCGCGCCTAGTTCAGTAAGCTGGGCGCTTAGCAGACGGTTTTCATAGCGGCGGTTGCGGCGTCGGCCCTTGGTGGGGTTGGCTCGCTTGCCTTTGCGTTTGTCCTGCACCAGGCAGTCTAGATCAGGGGCATCGTCCCAGTCCGGTAGGCCCGTTTGTGAGGTGCGTTTTCCCATGGCTCGCAGCTGACCCCATCGCAGGTAACTCAGCCCTCATTATCCTTTGCCTGTGGGATAAGTGCCAGATTCTCAAAGCCCCAAAGATTCCTCCAGCCCCAGCATTAGATTGAGGTTTTGGACTGCTGCACCCGAGGCTCCTTTGCCCAGGTTGTCGAGGCGCGCGACTAGCAAGACTTCGGTATCGTTAGCAAAAACAAACAGCTGCACCTGATTGCTGCCGTTGGCCGTTTTGCTGTCGAGAAACTTGCCATCGCGCAGGGCCGCGGTGTCGTTGTAAGGCAACACTTTGACAAAGGGTTCGCCTGCATAGTGATTGACCAGGGCGTTATGAATCTGCGCGCCGGTTGGGGGCGTATCCAGCACAAACAGCGGTAGCGGTACCTGCACCAGCATGCCCTGTTCAAAGTCACCGACGGCAGGCACAAATAGGGGGCTGTGGGACAGGCCGGAATATTTGTGCATCTCTTTGACGTGCTTGTGCCCAAAGCTGAGTCCGTAGGGACTATAGGGGGTGGGGTGCTCGCCATCGATCCGTTCAGCCGCCTGGTACTGTTCCATTAGCTTGCGGCCCCCACCGGAATAGCCCGAGACCGCGTTGATCGTCACGGGGAAATCTGCAGGTAGGACGCCGCTGGCAATTAGCGGATGTAGACAGGCCAGAAAGCCAGTGGGGTAGCAGCCGGGGTTACTGACGCGCGTAGACTGGGCGATGCGATCGCGCTGACCTGCCATCAGTTCTGGAAAGCCATAGACCCAGCCCTCTGCCACCCGGTGGGCAGAACTGGCGTCCAAAATTTTTACGTCAGGGTTGGTCACCCAGCTGACGGCCTCACTGGCAGCGTCATCTGGTAAACACAAAATAGACACGTCAGCCGTATTCAACAGGTGCGATCGCGCTGCCGCATCTTTACGTTTGTCTGCATCAATGCGCAGCAGCTCAAGGTCATCACGTCCGGCCAGCCGGGTATAAATTTGCAGGCCCGTTGTCCCGGCCTCGCCATCGATAAAAACAGTGGGTTTGCCAGCCATGATGCGGTAAAAGGTTTGCCAACCCTTTGATCATAAGCGCTATGGGACGCGGGCCTCTACCAGAGCGGCTTTTTTGCTGTACGGGGAGAGGGATGCACGGATAAGTCTTGTCCCCAGTGAGTCAGGGTAAGGGTTAAGGGGAAAAGGTGAAAGGGGCTCAGCGGGTACCTTGACTAGCCAATGCTCCCTTGAGTGATAAACATTCGGTTAAGGCTAGCAGCCCCTTTTCCTTTGGGCCGGGGGGGGGGGGGGGGGGGGGGGGGGGGGGGGGGGGGGGGGGGGGGGGGG
>CAWUKV010000313.1:0-3940 GCA_963923025.1 uncultured bacterium | reverse complement strand
CCTCGACTCCGCTCGGAATGACATGCCGTCAAATACTTAAGGCTATCTACTTATGCACAGGAGCCCTCGGGAGAAGGGGCTAGGGGATGAGGGCTCGGCAACACTAATCTTCCTCAACCAATCTCTACACACATCTCCAGCAACAACTATGGGCAAACCAACCGGCTTTATCGAATTTCTCCGCGAGGTGGCAGACGAGGTCTCTCCCGTTGACCGCATTCGTAACTGGGACGAGTTTCACCTGCCGATGGCAGACGAGAAGCTACAAACCCAGGGGGCACGCTGCATGGACTGCGGCACGCCCTTCTGCCATACAGGCATGGAGATGAACCGGGCGGCTAGCGGCTGCCCGATCAACAACCTGATTCCTGAGTGGAATGACCTAATCTATCGGGGCCACTGGCAGGAAGCGCTAGACCGACTGCACAAGACCAACAACTTTCCCGAGTTTACCGGGCGGGTGTGCCCTGCCCCCTGTGAAGGGGCCTGTGTGCTGGGCCTGGTAGAGCCGCCGGTGACGATTAAAAATATTGAATACTCCATTGCCGAGAAGGGCTGGGAAGAAGGGTGGATTACGCCGCAGCTTCCCGGTAAGCGGACCGGCAAGAAGGTAGCAGTTGTAGGTTCCGGTCCGGCGGGCTTGTCCGCAGCGGCGCAGCTCAATGCAGCCGGTCACTGGGTGACGGTGTATGAACGGGCCGACCGTCCCGGCGGGCTGCTGATGTACGGCATCCCCAATATGAAGCTGGATAAGCGGGCGGTGGTACAGCGCCGGTTAGACGTACTCGAAGCCGAGGGCGTCACCTTTGTGTGCAATACCGAGATTGGCAAGGACATTTCCGCCGAGCAGCTGACAACCGACTTCGACGCCGTTGTTCTTTGCACCGGGTCTACCCGTCCTCGCAATCTAGACATCGAGGGGCGTGACCTGCCAGGCATCCACTTTGCCATGGAATTCCTGACAGCGAACACCCAGGCAGTGCTAGATGGACAGCCAGGAGAGAACTACATCTCCGCAGCGGGCAAAGACGTGGTGATTATTGGCGGCGGCGATACGGGCACAGACTGCGTGGGTACCTCCATCCGTCACGGCTGCGCCAGCGTCACCCAGCTAGAGATTATGCCGAAGCCGCCCGAGACGCGGGCACCCAACAACCCCTGGCCCGAATGGCCCAAAATCTACCGCATGGACTACGGCCAGGAAGAGGCCGAAGCGCTGTTTGGTCACGATCCCCGCGCGTACACCCGCACCGCCACTCGGTTTGAGAGTGATGAGAACGGCCAGGTCAAAGCGGTTCATACGGTCCAAGTCGAGTGGGCACGTAACGAACAGGGCCGGTTTATTCCTAACCCAGTAGAAGGCACGGAACAGGTGATTCCTGCTCAGCTGGTGTTGCTGGCGATGGGCTTTGTGGGGCCAGAGCAGCCGCTGATTGACGCACTGGGACTGGAGCAAGATGGCCGCAGCAATATCAAGGCAGCCCATGAGCAGTACACAACGGCTGTGCCTGGCGTGTTTGCAGCAGGCGACTGTCGTCGGGGACAGAGCCTGGTGGTATGGGCCTTTAACGAGGGGCGCGGGGTTGCGCGGGAGTGCGATCGCTACCTAATGGGTACTACTGAACTTCCTTAAGCCATCGGCCTTTGACCGACCTACTTGCCTTTCGTGTTACCAGCCGTCAACGCAAGTAGGACGGTCACTCGTTGAGGGTCTTCAACCACGTTTCTAGGAATGCTCAGGGCGAAACTGGTCGTGGGACGGGCTTTTTACACCTAGCTCAGCGCCTTGTGAAGGTCTCCCGATAACGACAGGTAGAGTGGGGCTGAATCGGTTAGTATATTGGTGAAAACTGAAATTTAGGAGACTCGTCCTATCGCAACTAAGTTCGTTAAGAAGCAAAAAAAGCCTGTTAACCACAACATTGAAGCGCCTCAGGTTCTATTTATTGACCACACTGGCGAAAATCACGGCGTCATCGACACAAAAGATGCCATCGACATGGCGAAAGTCCAGAAGCTGGACCTCGTCCTGATGTCGACCCAGAAAGACGGGCCGCCCGTTGCCAAGGCCGTCGACTACGGCAAGCTTCAATACCAGAAGGGCAAGCGCCAAAAGCAGACTACCCGACCGTCGGTCAAAGAAGTTAAATTTCGCCCCAACATCGGCGAGTCAGACTACGCTCTACGTATCAAGCGATCAATCGAGTGGCTGGAAAAAGGCGACTCCGTAAAGTTCTTGGTGCGTCTGCGCGGACGTGAGCATCAGCACCGCGATCGCGCTACCGATCTGCTACGCCGCGTCATTGACGATCTCAGTGAGGCAGGCGAGGTCCAGTCTTTCGACCGACGAGCACTAACGCTCTTCCTCTCCCCATCATAAAGTAGCCTTCAAAAGCTAACGCCAGCAGGCCCCCGTCATTGTGCAGGGGCCTGTTTGTTTTTTACCATTGCGCCAGTCGTTGGGTTCGGCGTAACGCTTTCTGTGAAAGTCTTGAATGGTCAGTCGTACCGCTGTGAGCGGCCCAAACAGCAGATGGCATACGGTCTCAAACTCCGGTAGCTTCGCTGGAGCGACCACATTTGTAAGCTGAACGGTAGACGCCTGCGACTGCTGAAGCCCAGCATATTTGGGTAATAGCGTTAACCGTGAACCACCTCGTTGAGTGCAGTATTGAGCAATTCTTCGTCAACACCGTGACGTTTGAGGCTACCGATCAGGGCAGTGACGGTGTCGTTTTCTAACTTTTCTAAGTCAGCTCTAAGCCCTTGACCAATGTAGGCTCGCATGAGCGGCTGATAGCCCGAAAAACCAAGAAGGGGGGCCACTCGTTTGAGGTCTTCGACCACGTCTTCGGGGATGCGTAAGGTCACGCTGGTCATAGGGCGGTCTTTTTTGAGGCGGCTTCTGAAGTCATTGGATTTCATAGCAGGTATATCGACTCAACCGATGAACACTCGAGAACCGCCATTCCTTCGGTATCCCACATAGCCCGTGTTTCACCGGATTCCAATGAATGTAATTGCAATGATTTACAAAATCTCTTTCATCACGAATGACGTGTTCCCAAAATCGCCGCTGCCAAAAGTTCTGTTCCCCCCGCTTTTGCCGTGATTCAGAAACCGGGCAATCAATCGCCAATGCCTGCTTATAATGCTTGGTGACGTAGGTTTTAATCAGCCGTAGTCGTAGCGAAAAGTCATGATCGCCCTCAGGCATCGTCATCAGACAATGAAAGTGATCGGGCAACAACACAAAGGCATCTAAGGTGAAAGGGTACTTCTGCCGGACAGCGATGATAGCCTCCCGCAGCGCTTTTCGGCCCGTATCGGTGCAAAGCCAAGGATGACGTTGATGGGTAACCTGGGTAATAAAGTATGTGCCGCCAGAGATACGAGGGCGACGGTAATTGGGCATGAAACAGGCACATAAGCATTGAGCTTAACGTGCCCCAAATCAATCAGACATACCCGGAAACCGACCCCGTAGGGTGCGTTAGCCACGCGTAACGCACCATTTTTTGGTGTTCGGGTCAGAAAGTCGATATTGGCTTCGAGATCCGAGGGGCTTTACGGAGGCTATGGCGGTGGTGGGTTGGATTCGGTGCATTAGCCTAGCGTAATGCACCCTACGAGATAGGGGTTGCATTGAGGAGCGAAGAAAACGCATCCTACGAGCTGGCTGTCGTCTTCTCATGTAATGCGGATGGTGCCCCCTACAGGGTGAATAGCCTGACCTAATGAACCAGATCTTGAAGCTATGGAATAACATCAAAGGCTTCTTTGTCTCGGTAGCGATAAACGTAAAAGTCACTGTCAATTGTGAAAATACGCTTAATTCTCAGAGTTTCGGCAGCGGCGACTAGGGAGGCATCGGCTAAGTCCATTGGCACATCCTGGTACTTATCCATCAAGGTTCTAATCCTGTCGCATTCAGAGTCAT
>CAWUKV010000312.1:0-3960 GCA_963923025.1 uncultured bacterium | reverse complement strand
TGAACCATCGGACAGCATTTTCAAACATGTATGTAGGGCCGCGATCGCAGCTCGCAGGGCCAGTTTCATGGGATGCGCTTGCGATCATCAAAAAAAGGGGGGGTTGCTTTCCACGTTAGCGCCGCACTCTCAAAGATGGGGGCAAAGATCGGGCAAAGATGGGCTAGTGATAGAGATTTCTGTCATTCGGCTGATCCGTACACCGACAAGTACCCACCCTGCAACAGCCGTTGAAGTAGCGCAGGCAAGCTTACCCCCCGATACAGCTCGGTGTAGGCCCGGTCTTGAAACGCTGCCACGCTAGCTGGCAAGTACAAACTCAGCCCGGACAGCTGCTCCAGATACAGCGCTTCAATCGCCGCCCGGTTCTGCAAGACCTCAACTCGACTGAAGTCAGCAAATGCGGTCGGCGTTGGGTTGGGCAAATAGTCTATCGCCTGCTGCAAAAACTGCACAAATTGATTCAGTTCCACCTCTGCGCCTCCCACCTGTCGGGTCAGTAGCGTGAGGAACGCCACCAAATCAATATAGGTATCGCCAAAGTAACGCAGCCGTTCCAACTCGCTTAGATCAATCGCCGCCCAGGACCGATGCCAAAGGCGATTAATCAGCGGATTTAAACTGTCGGCCAAGCCCGCACGTAGCCGCTGGTTATCGACCACGGTGTAACCCAGGTACATATCAGCCGTTTCGTAAGCCCGAATACGGTGGGCCAGGGTATAGCCCGTCACCTGCCCCGTTCGCGCTAGCCAGCGCAGCAGTGGCTGATAGTAGCGATTGGGCGCACCGAGCAGATCCTGCGACGCCAGCGTGTACTGGGCAACAGCAGCCATCGTCTGACAGGCCGCTAGCGTGGCTTTATTGCAGTTTTGAAAGAAAAACAGATCAAGCGTTTTGTCCGTGCGCTGATTAAAAGTTGCGATCGCATCCCGCACGTCTCGAATGTCTAACCACTGGGGCGCGTCCCCCTCACCGTAGTCTGGGCTGAGCTGGGTTAACCGCCCCCCATGCCCTACCACGGCGAGCATCCGCTGCGCCGCTGGGTAAGATGCCGCCCAACCAAGAAAGTCCTCGAAGGCCCTTGGGTCAGCACTGTTGCCCTCGGCCAGCGTCTGCACGTCAACCCCTTGCGCTGAAATGACGTAGCGCACCATGTTGGGTTGGTCTACCGTATCGGCCTGTACCAGCACCAGCAGCTGATCAGACCCAACACCGGCCGTAAGCTGAGCCACAATCTCACTGACGTAGCGGCTCAGGTCGTTGTCGTAGGGCATCCAGTACAGCAAAATCCAGCGATACTGATGAGCAGTAGTCGCAGGGGTAGGACGAACGGCTAAGATACCGCTCAGTGCCGCACCGGAAAGAATCTGTAGGGTTCGTCTACGACTGGGCATAGGATGCTGCGATGAGACGCAAAGACTACATCTTCACCCTACTTTCGACCTGTTTTTTCTCAATCCGTAACGATGTCTAACCTTCAGACCCTGATCCAGAAACTCCATCAGGATTTTCAACCCGTAACCGATGGGGCAGTCGCCAGCTACATTCCCGAGTTAGCCAAGGTTGATCCCCAGCGGTTTGCCATCAGCATCGTCACAACAGACGGGCAGGTCATAGAAGTAGGCGACGCCAGCCACGGCTTCACCATCCAGTCGATCTCCAAAATTTTCACCTATGGTATGGCCCTAGAAGATCACGGTCGCGAGGTGCTGCTAGAGCGGGTCGGCGTTGAGCCCACTGGCGATCCCTTCAACTCCATCATTCGCCTGGATGAAGGCTCCAAACGGCCCTACAACCCCATGATTAACGCGGGGGCGATTGCCACCACCAGCCTGATCCACGGCGACAGTCCCACCGACAAGCTCAACCGACTCCTGGCCATGTTCGCAGACTATATGGGACGCGAGATTTTTATCGACATGCCCACCTTCATGTCTGAGCGGGCTACCGGCCACCGCAACCGAGCCATTGCCCACCTGATGCTGAATTTCGGCATGATCGGCGACGATATTGAAGCCGCGTTGGATCTGTACTTTCAACAGTGCGCGGTCATGGTTACCTGTCACGACCTAGCCGTCATGGCCGCTACCCTGGCTAACCAAGGCCACAACCCCATCACTCAAACCCAGGCCGTACAGCCCGACTACGTCCGCGATATTCTTAGCGTCATGTATACCTGCGGCATGTACAACCGAGCCGGAGAATGGGCCTACCGAGTGGGCATTCCGGCCAAGAGCGGCGTCTCTGGTGGGATCCTAGCCGTGGTTCCGGGACAGGCCGGGATCGCAACATTCTCTCCAGCGATAGATGCTAACGGCAACAGCGTGCGAGGGGTGCGCGTTTTTGAAGCTTTGTCACAGGAATACGGCCTGCACCTGTTTGATTTGTCCATGGGACGCTGTAGTTTTGCGAAAGCTATCGAGAACTGACCAAATCAACCAATTTCGTTATGTTTCAACTAGCAGGTTTAGTTTTGGCAGCCCTGTGAAGAGCACTGACTTTCCTTGTAAATCAAGGCTTTCAGCAATTTTACTGTTCTTGCACTTCTAGCGCCAAAACGTGAAGAGATGCTACGAAACCCAGCTATACCGCCCTTTTCATTCGCTCCGGCGGGCTAGAAGAACAGACGATTTATCCCAAAACGAGCCAAAAATTATGTTTTTATGAAGCCAGGTGCTTGCAGCGGCAGGTTTTACGTGATACAACAGCGGAGTTGTTTTAGGTTCCTGGTGATGAATAAGGGTGAACTTATCGACACCGTTGCAGAAGCTGCAGGTGTATCCAAAAAGGATGCTGACGCCGTGGTCTCTGCTACCATCGAATCCATCATGTCCGCCGTGGCAGGTGGTGAAAAAGTAACGCTGGTTGGTTTTGGCACGTTCGAAGCGCGCGATCGCAAAGCCCGGGAGGGTCGCAACCCCAAAACGGGTGAAACCATGACCATTCCAGCTACGACCGTTCCTGCTTTTTCTGCAGGCAAGGGGTTCAAGGAGCGTGTAGCGTCTGCCTAAGCCGCATCCGAGCGGTGGCCTGTAGCCGACTACAGGAAAATCTGAGCTCTGGGTGTGGAAGGTTCAATAGCGTAATATCTTCGCGATTTCTGTTGTCTGTCCAAGCTGTTTGATATTTAAGCTGTTTGCTCATGTAGGTCTGAGCCTGTCTGTTCAGCCTGCATAACGTGATTTATAGCAGCCACCACCTCCGTTGGGGCAAGGCTGTGGTGCTGTTTCGTTATGACATAAGTAGACTATCTCTGCTCAGTGTCTTAGCGTAACTGCCGAAGGCTACAAATGACATCCACACTGTGCTGGGCTGAGCTTGGCACAGTTTTTTTGTCTAATTTTTAGGGTCTAAAGAAATTCCATCGCCTGTGCTGGTGGGGCTCCGCCGTGTTTTAACCTCAAATGACCGACCTCACCATGAGCTAAATTAGCTCATGCAGGATATAGTTCATGTGTACTAAAATACTATTCATGCATATTCACAGGAGAACGCCATGGGTATTCGCAACAGCTACGATGAAGGTATCTTTTGCTGGGTAGAACTGGCTACCAGTGATGCCCCCGCTGCCAAGCAGTTTTACAGCGCCCTCTGTGGCTGGACATTTCAGGACTTTCCGATGGATCAAGGGGGGACCTATTCGATGGCCTACAAGGGGGATCGGTCTGTTACGGCCCTCTATACGCTGACGCCAGATATGCGCGATCGCAACATTCCCCCTCACTGGCAGAGCTACATTGACGTCAAAGACATTGATGCCATGACCCAGCGCTGGCAAGCTCAGGGGGGCACGGTGATGTGTCCGCCAGCAGATGTGATGGACTACGGCCGCATGGCTGTGGTCAAAGACCCCACCGATGCCGTTGTAAACCTGTGGCAGGCAGGGTGTCACATTGGTGCGGGCGTAGTTAACGAGGTCAATACCTTTTGTTGGGCAGAGCTGCAAACCCGTGGGGTAGA
>CAWUKV010000311.1:0-3988 GCA_963923025.1 uncultured bacterium | reverse complement strand
ACACCCACCGACCTTATCCGCGACCCCCAACGAACACCTTTCAACATTGGTGAGCGGGTCGACCTAACCGACTTTACCTTTGCAGAAGCTCTGCCCCTAGCACCGGGCCTTGCAGCAGTGCCCGAATCGGGCCAGCAGGTGTTGAAATGGGTATTGAGCTGGACGGGGGGGCATCCTTACCTGACCCAGCGCCTCTGTAGTGCCTTAACTCAAACTGAAAACGGTCAGCCCAGTGAGCAGGACGTCTCAGCCGTTGTCAGACGCATTTTCTTAGGCGAAGCCAGCCGTCAAGACACCAACCTACAGTTTGTGCGCGATATGCTCACCAAACGATCACCCGACTTGGTGGCTGGCTTAACCGTCTACCGTGAGGTGCTGGGGCGTCAGCGCGTTCCTGACGAAGAGCAATCGTTAATTAAGTCGCATCTGAAACTATCCGGTGTTGTAAAGCAGGAAGAGGCACAGCTACAAGTCCGCAACCCAATTTACCAAAAGGTATTTAGCCCAGCCTGGGCACGGGAGCACCTGCCCGTCAACTGGGTTAAACGACTGCGCAGAGCAGCCATTGCCGCTGGTGTAATTTTCTTGGCCTCAACGGCACCGCTGGCCGTAATTGCAGAAATGTCACGACAAAAAGCTGAAATATCACGACAAAAAGCAGTAGAGGCTAGGGAAGAGGCTCTTGCAGCACAAAAAGAAACTGAGCTAGCCCTTGCGGAGGCAAAACGTCAGCGTCAGACGGCAGAAGATGCTCGACAGGAGGCAGAAGATGCTCGTCAAGAAGCTGAAGATGAGCGGATTGAGGCAGAAGATGCTAAAATCCAGGCCGAACTGGCTCAAGAAGAAGAAGCAGAGCAACGCCAAAAAGCAGAAGCAGCCCAGTTAGCTGAAGTAGCGCAACGCCAAAAAGCAGAAGCCGCCCAGTTAGCCGAAGCCCAGCAGAGACAGCGGGCAGAAGCCGCTCAGCTAGCCGAGGCCCAGCAGAGACAGCGGGCAGAAGCCGCTCAGAAATGGGCTGAGCAACAGCGAGAAGTTGCTCAAATACGAGAAAGATCATTCCAAAGCCTAGTCAGGCTAGATTCGCCAAAAGCTGTGGAAGGATTAATTTTGGCGATGTATTCGATGATAAAGAGCCAGGATGTCCCAGAAGAATTATCTCGTGATACAGACCTATTGGCAGTCGTAGAGTCTAGCCTGCTACAGACGTCGGAGGCAGCAGCAGAACAAGTTAGCATCGGCGCTGGTGGCGTGATTGCCATTAGCGCTGACGGCCAGCGTATTGTCAACGGTAGTCGTTTTGGTGGCCGAATTAACTCATGGAGCAGGCAGGGTGAGTTAGTCGACGGCGATTTTCTAGTTCTCGACAATAGCATTGTGGGTCTATCTTTAAGTGGTAGTGGACAAGTGGTAACGGCTATTGATCAAGATGGAATTGTCAGACGGGGAAATTTAACTCAAAACATCCTTTTACAAGAATTTGCAGCCCAACTAGGGGCAGGAGACGAGCTAATTGATTCTAGATATCGTGATGTTTATGAGATTGAAGGACAGGCCGGGCAATTTATCTCCATAAGTATGGAAAGTGACGACTTTGATACCTTCCTCCGATTAGAGAACTCAGCTGGTGAATTAGTTGTTGACAACAACGATTCCTTTGGCACGCCTGATTCCTATACGTTTGACTCCTATATAGAGATATTTCTCCCTGCAGAAGACACTTACAGAGTTATTGCTACTAACTTTGAAACGCCTAGAGAAACAGGGGTGTATAGCTTGCAAATTAGTTCACCTTCTAGCACTACCTATTCAGGTGAACCTAGCTTTGATGTTACTGAGGCAAGCTTCAGCCAGGATAGTCAAGTTGTTGTTGCCGCCCTAACCGATGGTTCAGTTGCAATCCGAAATTTGCCTTCTGAGCAATGGACAGAATGGATTATCAATTCTCCTTTGCTAAGAGTGCCTACTGCCAGATTAGATGACGACGATGAAATTATCGAGAGTTCAGAGCAGTATGCAGATGTTTACAACATTACAGGGGAAGCTGGACAAACAATTGAAATAAGCATGACAAGTAGCGATTTTAGCCCACAGATTAGTGTAGAGAACGATGTAGGCGATAACCTGATTGGGAGTGCTTTTTCAGAAGATGAGACTTATATATTTAGAATTACCTTGCCTGAGTCTGGCATATATAAGGTAATTGCCACCCATGCTGAGCGTGGCGTCCCTCTCGGCATGTATAGCATCCAAATTAATAAAACTGTCCTGATTGAACCGCCGCTGTTATCTACCACTACCGCAACATTAGACTCAGACGACGAGGTTGTCGATTCGCAACGTCGTGAAGTGTACACCATCAACGGAGTTGCTGGTCAACGCTTAGCAATCCAAATGGAAAGTGATGATTTTGACACTTTCCTCAGATTAGAAGACTCAGATGGAGAGTTAGTCGCAGAGAATGATGATGGGTTTACTGGTAACTTTAATTCTTTTATTGATACAATTCTTCCTAAGAATAGTCGTTACAGAATTATTGCAACTCACTTTGGAGCCTCAGAAGCTTCTGGAAGTTACAGCTTAAGGGTCAATCAGGTGCAGCGTGTCTTACCTTCCCTCATTGACGAGCCAGTTGCAACCTTAGATGAATCAGATGACCTCATTCAAGATTTCATTAGGCGCGGCGACATTTATCCTTTTACAGGAGAGGCCGAGCAAGAAATTGTCATTCGTATGGAAACCGATAATTTCGACGGTTTTCTTAGTCTGCAAGACGAAGCTGGTGAGATCCTTACAGAAGGATTCTCGCCATTGAGGGCTATTTTACCGGAGGAGGGTATCTATAGCGTTGTAGCGTCTACCTCTAGCGATCAGACCGGTTCGTACAGTCTTGTTATTAACCCCAATCCGGTCAATGGTGTAAGTATCAGCCCTGACGGACGCCAGGTAGTTACTACAACATCTGAAGGTGTTCTTCAACTCTGGGATTCACAAGGCAATCCTATCGGAGAGCCGTTTCAAGGACACCAAGGAGAAATATTATCAGTTGCCTTTAGTGCGGATGGTCAGCGGATTGTTAGCGGCGGGCGAGACCGTACTACACGTGCCTGGACCTTATCAGGTGAGCCTATTGGAGAACCCTTTCGTGGGCATGACAGCCCAGTTTTATCGGTAGCCTTTAGTGCAGATGGTCAGCGGATTGTCAGCGGTGCCCAAGATGGTACAGTGCGGCTATCTAATCTCAATGGTGCCCCTCTGAGCAGTCCGTTTCGCGGTCATGGTAATGGTGTCGTCTCCGTAATGTTTAGCCCAAGCAGCGACTATATTGCCAGTGTTGGACTTGATGGAACTGTACGCCTATGGGATGCTGCATATTCCACATTTTTTCAAGGGCATACGGATAACGTCGTATACATAGACTTCAGTCCTGATGGCGAGATAATTGCTAGTGCCAGTGTTGATCGTACTGTACGGCTGTGGGACGCAGATACCGGGGTACCTATTGGACGACCTCTCCGAGGTCATGAGGATACAGTTATCAGTGTTGCCTTTAGTCCCGATGGAGAGAGAATTGCTAGTGCTAGCTATGACAGGACCATACGACTATGGGACTCGGCAACGGGACAGCCCATTGGTCAACCTCTTCGGGGGCATGATGACATAGTTGAGTTTGTAACCTTTAGCCCTGATGACGAGAGAATCGCTAGTGCTAGCTGGGATGGCACGATACGACTGTGGAATGCAGAGACTGGAGTGCCTATTGGTGAACCGCTCCGAGGGCATGAGGGACCTGTTTATGGTGTTGCCTTTAGCCCTGACAGTACGCGCATTGCCAGCAGTGGCTCTGATGGAACGATACGACTGTGGGATTCAGCAACGGGGCAGCCTATTGGTCAACCCTTTCAAGGACACGAAGGTTCTGTTTATGGTGTTGCTTTCCATCCTGACGGTACACGCATTGTAGATCGTAAGAGCGTCGTGTAGGGAAAGA
>CAWUKV010000310.1:0-3996 GCA_963923025.1 uncultured bacterium | reverse complement strand
CAATTATCCTGCTTCACTAGAAAGAGTTATCTAGGATCATGCGGAATGCGTTGATGTTGCGTGAGGTTGGCGTCTAGCTTGGCAAAGACTCAGCTCCTAACCAGCCGGATTGGGTCAGCACATAAACCGCCTGAACGCGCGTTTTAACCGCCAGCTTGGTCAGCACATTCTTGACGTGAAACTTGACTGTGCGTTCGCTGATGTAAAGCTGTTCGGCAATGTCGCGATCGCGATCGCCCATCACCAGTCGCTGCATCACTTCCTGCTCCCGTTCCGATAGGGGCGATTCTGTGGGTACCCCAGCGGTAGCCGTCTGCACTAGCAGAGTGTCGTCCGGTTGAGCGAGCGGAATTTGCAATCGGGTTTGGGTAATGGACTGGTCGGCCCCCGCCTGACTGGATAGCTGACCGCCGAGGTTAGCAGCCCGTGTCTCTAGGGCTGCCAGCGTAGGGGATAACGCTTCGGACTGTACTGCCAGCATGGCCTCTAGCACTACCTCATCCGGCTCATAGACCAGGCGGCAATAGTGGCAAGGGAGCTGTTGGAGGATGCGACCGGCCTCTAGTAGAAGCTGCGCGATCGCACCTGGCAATGGCTGTTCGGTCCCTAGCAAACTCAGCTTTTGCTGACCGAGCAGGTCTCCGAGCTGTTCTGACAGGGTGGGGGCGCTGCGGTGGGGGATAGTTGACTGGGCCTGATGGTTAAGCGCGGCGGCCAGTGCCCCCGTTACCGATAGGCTCAGCATTTGCAGCACTTCTAAAAACTCTGGCACCATCGGGTCGTGGCTAAACACCGCCAGCACCCCAATCGCCTGCCCTTTTACCATCAGCGGCAGCCCTGCAAAACCCTGAATGCGCTGGGCAATGGCCCAGTCGCGGTCCTTCACCCAGGTTTCGTCCGGCAGGCAATTGCTGAGGAAGGGAATGCAGTGCTGGGCGATTTTGCCCACCTTGAAGGCCCCCATGGGTACCCGCGCAAAGGAGCCGTCTAGCCGCGTGTAGAGCCCAGAAGAGGCCACCAGCCGTAGGGCGCTGCGGTCTGACTCCACTAGCCAGATGCGGGCAAAGGCACAGCCAAAGGTTTCGACCAGGCCGTCCGTTACGCAAGTTGCGATCGCATCTGCCTCTAGCCAGCCCGTAAACCGATTCACCAGCTCCCCGCACCGCTTTAGATCAAACAAAAGCCGCGATACGTCCAAATCGGAGGAGGCCAGTTTGGTCACAGGATAGGCCGGGGTCTACAGGGTCTATGAGAGCCCATGCCCCCGGCCAGTTCTGTAACTACAGATACGGTTGCGTCCGTCTAAGTGAGCTGCGGGACGGATACGCGCTCAGTCCATATTCATCTAACCCCGCTATCGTATTAACCGGGCATTATGGAGCCGAATACGGCAGTCGCGGGGCTCCAGTCTCTGTGCTTTAAGCGCTGAGATTGTCCTAGCAACGCGACACAACGGTCCATCGCGGGGCTCCAATCCTATGCTTTAAGCGCTGAGACTGTCATAGCAACGCGACAGGTGCATTATGCAAACGGCAATCCCTTTTCATACCGATCTCGTGCTGGTGGGCGGCGGGCACACCCATGCCATTGTGCTGCGCAAAATTGGCATGGAAGGGCTGCCCCCCGGCGTGCGGGTAACGCTGATTACTAACCTGGTGGATACGCCCTATTCCGGCATGCTGCCCTGCCACATTTCGGGCCTGTACGACTTTGACAGCTCCCATATCGACCTGCGGCCTTTGACCCGCTTTGCCAGGTGTCGCCTGTGGATGGACGAGATGGTGGGGCTGGACACGGAGAAGCAGCAAATTCTCTGTAAAGGTCGTCCGCCCGTTCACTACGACGTACTCTCCATTGACATTGGCAGCACGCCGGGGGCGCTAAAGATTCCTGGGGCCAGTCACTACGCGGTCCCCGCGAAGCCCGTTCCGAAGCTGCTCAAAGCCTGGGATGTCTATCTAAAAGAGCTGCAGGCCGACCTGCAAACCCACCCCCAGCAGCAGGCAACCATCGGCATTGTTGGTGGCGGCGTCGGCGGTGTGGAACTGGCGTTGAACATGCAGATTCGTCTGTGGCAGACGATGCCCAGCCGAGACCAGGTGACGATTCATCTTTTCCATCGGGGCGAGGCACTGGCGACAGGGCGGAACGGGTGGACACAGCGGCGGTTAGCGAAGATATTCCAGGAGCGGGGGATACAGATGCATCTGGGGGAGTCGGTGTGTGCGGTATTGCCCTCTCAAAATCACAGGGGGGATCGGGTAGAGGTGATTTGCGAATCGGGGCTAACGGTGGGGTGCGATCGCACCTTTTGGGTTACCAACGCCACCGCGCCGAAGTGGATACAAAACACCAACCTGGCTACCGATGATGGCGGCTTCATCGCCGTGCGCGACACCTTGCAGGCGACGAACCAGGACAACATTTTTGCAGCGGGTGACATCGCCACAATGGTGAACCATCCCCGTGCCAAAGCCGGGGTGTTTGCCGTCCGCCAGGGGCCACCGCTGTACGAGAACCTGAAGCGATATCTGGAAGGGAGAGAGCTAAAGCCGTTCACACCACAAAAACAGTTTTTGAACATTATTGATATCGGAGATGGGAGTGCGATTGCCTCCCGTGGCCCCTTTGCGTGGCAGTCTCGCCTCTTTCGCCGTTGGAAAGATTGGATCGACGGCAACTTCATGGGGCTGTTCAACGACTTTCCAGAGATGGAATCCACCCGTCCGGGCGGTATCTTGTCGGGTCTATGGTCGTCTCGGGTGGTGGGCAGTGCCCACCACCCGAAAACCCCTTCCCAAAATGCTGCTTTGCCAAATGCGATCGCGCACGAGGTGGACGGTGCCCTGCAAAAACATCCCGTACGGGCACAACACGTTGTGCCGTTAGCCCATTGCGCGGGGTGTGGCTCGAAGGTGGGTCGGGATGTCCTTGACCATGCACTATCGCGGCTGCCTCAACCGACTGACTGGCCGGGGCGGGACAATATTTATGCTGGGTTGGATACCCCGGACGATGCCGCCATTGTCCGCGTGCCACCGGGCAAGCTAGCCGTCCATACCGTAGACCAGTTTCGCGCCCTGCTGGACGACCCCTACATTTTGGGGCAAATCACCGTCAATCACTGCCTCAGCGATATCTTTGCCATGGGCGGCACCGCTCAGTCGGTCATGGCCCTGGTCACCCTGCCCTATGCTACGGACCCTCTCCAGGCCGAGACACTGTACCAGCTCCTCAGCGGTGCCCATACCGCCCTAGCCGATTCCAAAACTTTTCTGGTCGGCGGCCACACCACCGAAGGCCCGGACCTGACCTTGGGCTTTGCTGCCAGCGGTTGGGTAGACCCCAATCAAATCCTCAGAAAAAACGGCCTCAGGCCCAGCCATGCCCTCATCCTCACCAAGCCCATTGGCACCGGCACGCTGTTCGCTGCCGACATGCAGCATGCCGCCAAAGGCCGCTGGATTGACGCCGCCGTTCACCACATGACCCAGTCCAACCAGGCCGCACTCCATGTATTGCAACAGCACGGCATCACCGCCTGCACAGATATCACCGGCTTTGGCCTAGCCGGTCACCTGAATGAAATGCTACAGGCATCTCAGGCCGGAGTAGAGCTAGACCTTACCGCCCTGTCAATTCTCCCCGGTGCCCGCGAGACGCTAGCCGCAGGTCACTACAGCTCCCTTCACCAGCGCAACCAGCAAATCGAAACGCTAATCCGCAACCGTCAGGCCATCAACAACCCAGACTACGACCTACTTTTCGACCCTCAAACCGCAGGTGGGCTTTTAGCAGCGGTCCCCCAGCTTCAAGTCGCAGCCTGCCTCAGCGCCCTCCAGCAGGCAGGCTACACCCACAGCGCCTGCATCGGTCAAGTTACCCCAGTCCCCCCCGACCACCCACCCATTACAATCAGCAGTGGTAGTGGTAAAAGCCTGACCTCCAGTTTTTGGTGGGCAGTGCCCACCTACGCGGTATTTTCCCTTTTCCCCT
>CAWUKV010000309.1:0-4011 GCA_963923025.1 uncultured bacterium | reverse complement strand
GGTGGGCGCGACAATTACAAGATTTGGGAAGAGGGTCAGGTGCCAGCGGTTGTCTTTGAGATGACGTCTAAAGGCACGCGATCGCAGGACGAAATATTCAAAAAGACGCTATACGCCCAGATCGGCATACAGGAATACTGGCTATTCGACCCTAAAGGTGAGTGGTTGGACGTGCCGCTGCAAGGGTACCGACTAGATGGCGATGAGTACGAACCCATTACAGATGGTCGCTGCCATGCTTTAGGGTTACGGGTGGCGTACGAAGGGCCACTGATTGGCTTCTACCGAGAAGATACGGGTGAGCGCCTGCTGATACCCAGCGAGCTCGCGACAGCATTAAAGCAAGAGGCTGCGGCCAGACAACGGGCAGAGCAAGAGGCTGCGCAGGAACGAGATCGCGCAGATCGACTGGCCGAGAAGTTAAGAGAGCTGGGCGTTGACCCAGATGCTGTCTAACAGCCCTGTTTAATGAGCTTGCCTATCGCAACTGTCCTTAGTCAAACTCTGGGCCATCCGCAAAAAGATGTAGTTGAGGTGGACGCGATCGCACCTCTTCCAAAAGGTCCCATTTACTTTGCAAGGGGTCAGGCACCTTCTCTATGCTGAAGACATCCCTTCCTTGCCCTAACCCCCATGCTTCAGCCCAACACCACACCCGCTAGCCGTCGCCGATTTCTACGCTATTTCGTCGGTGGGGGTCTCGCTACTGTTGCCCTAGGCTGGCAGCGCGCATCTGCCCTAGACCTAGATGAATTCTGCCTCGAATACCGTTTTAATGCCCGCTGTGAAGGCGTCTTACCCGGCACCGAAGCCGTAGACCCCAACGGCAACCCCTATCAGGTGGACGCGGTTTTGGCCGCTGCTAACGCAGGTGATCGCCTCCGGGCTTCAGGGCTTGACGACGACGCCTACCTGGTAATCGAATCGGGGCCAGACATTGCCGCCTATGGCCTCAGCGCTGTCTGTACCCATTTCGGCTGCATCGTCGATTGGGATGCGGACGCTCAAGCCTTTGCCTGCCCCTGCCACGGCTCCCGCTTTGACGCCAACGGCGACGTCCTTGCCGGGCCTGCATCACGCCCCCTAGCGCTGATTACCGTAGCTGTTCGCGACAATCGCATTGGCCTGATCGACCAGGCACCGGCCGAATCGCCTCGCTAGCCCAGAGGTGGCAAACGAGGCGACAGGCGTATTTCCAACAATATTCGCCCCATCACCAGGGCTGACAGCCATCCATGGGCTTGTAGGTAAGCTAATGCTTACTCTGCGCGACTAGCAGACTGCCCCGAGCTGAGCTGCAAGTTCGGCGTTTGCACAACGGTAGCCTGCTGGCCATTCCACCGCTCGATGCGGGCACGCTCGTTGCGGAGTTCTTCAAGCTGTAGCAGCTGAGGAGAGACCGAAGCAGCGCGGAGCCGGTTGGCTTCGGCTTCCGCTCTGGCCTCTTCGAGCAGCACTTCAGCTTCGCCCTTGGCTCGGGCCACGTTGGCAGCAGCTTCGGCCTCTACCTTGCGGCGGTTGAACTCGGCGGTTTGGGCGGCCTGCTGGGCGGCGAACTGCTCGTCGATGCTGGCCTGAATATCGCCAGGAAGACGCAGGGGGCCGAGCAGAGAGACATCTTGCACCACGATGAAAGGGAAGCGCGCTTGGGTGCAGTCGCGCACGGCATCTACCAGCTTTTGCTGGTTAGTCGGCAGCATGGAGGGGGTGAGTTCCAGGTCTTCGGCAGATTTGCCAAAGCAGTTGCGCAGGCCGTTACGCAGTTCGTTAGCGCGAAACTCATCGGGGGTTTTGCGATAGGTTTCGTAGAACTGGTGCAGTTTGGTTTTGGGTGCGCCGCTGTCAAGCTGCTCGGTAGTAAAGCCAAAGGAGACACCAACGTCTGCGGAAACCGGGCTACCGCCCACCGAGAAGACAACAGATTCGTCATTGGGAGACCCTTCTGTGGCGTCTTGGGTGAAGGGGTAGGTGTTGATAAAGGTAGGGAAGATAACAACATCTTCAGTGTAGCCGTTGTACCAGACGCGGCCGGTAACCAGATTGGCATTTTCGATCCCTTTATCACCCCCGTAGAGCTTGATTTTGAGGCCAGCGTAGCCCGGTTCGACGGTTTCTCGGCTAGTGCCAGGAACAACGCCGCAGCTACTGCCAAGGATGCTCAGAACGCTGAGGGAGAGAGCCAGTTTGACAAACTTTTTGATTTTCATTTTTGATAGCGGATAACGAAATCGTCAGGAGAGAGATGGAGAGATGGGTAGTCCGGCTCGGTTTGGGCGATGCTTAGTGTTTCCAGATCTTGTTGAACCTGTTTTGTTGAAACGCCGAGGAAATCAACCCAGGTGAGGTGGCGGTACTGTGGATACTGGCGGAGGAACAGCCGCCGGGACTGGCGGGCATGGTGCTAACGCAGCATGACGCTGTTGCCATACAAGAGCCAGCCGACCACAACGGTAAGCCAGATGAGGAAGCCCAGTAGCGGGTAATGTGAATTGAGAAAGGTGGGGGCAATTGCCATCAGCATCAGGCTTACGACACCCCAGACGGCTCCCCATAGAAGCCACCGCTTGAGCGTTTTCATACTGTGAAAAACGTGTACAGCCGATTCGGCTTGGACTACCGCGCATCTATCACGAAGAGATGATGAGCTGCGCTTACAACACCGATGGCGCTCTGCCATGTCGTTGGTGCTAGAAGATACTACAGTTTGGATAGGTCGCTTTACGGAATTGAAGTGATGATTTCCGTAGCGCATTACAAGCAGCAGATTTTGGCCGACTTCAATCCTGCAAACCCATAGCCTCTCAACTAAGGAGATTGAGTCATGGATAGACTAGAGCATTATCGCCAGAGCATTCGTACGTTTTTGGAACAGTATGTGGATGCCTGGAGCGGGGAAGGGGTCGAGACTCAGCTCGTGATCGATACTGAGCGGGACCACTATCTATTACTAAGAGTGGGCTGGGATGGGGAGAAGCGAGTTAACTATCCGGTATTTCATTTTGACATTAAAGACGGCAAGATCTGGGTGCAGGAAAACACCACGGATGTTGAAATTGATAGGGATTTTGCAGATCGCGGCATTACTAAGCAAGAAATGGTAATGGGCTTTCACCATCCGTCTATGCGAGAGCATTCTGAGTTTGCTGTTGCGTAGGGCATACGTTCTGACGTTTCAGTGGGGACGTGCGGGAAGCCGCTGAGATGACTTTGCTTACCGCACGCGTAGGGCTGTCTATTGGGATAGGCGGCGGGTAAGCAGGCTCATTTGTTCGCCTTGGTTGGCGGTGAGGATGATTTGCTGGTGGGTGAGCTGGACGAGGGGGCTCCACTGGCTGACTTCGACGTAGCGGAGGTTGTGGAATAGGTGGCGGGTTTGGTGGATGTCGGCGGGGGTACTGAGGCGGATGTGACGGATGGTGTCGCTGTTGGGGAGAAGCAGGGAGAAGTCTGCCGGTAGCGGGGTGCTGTCGGGTTTGGGAAACTCACATCAGTGGGCATCCTTTTTGTGAGTTAGTTCGCTGAGTGTAGAGACAAGAGCTAGCCTAATCAGGAAATAGAACTACTTCAATTGTCTTGTCTCTAGAGATAGAGCAACAGTGCCCATCATCAATCTGAAGTTTAAGAAAATAAGTTTCACTACATTTGAAAAACTATTCTTGCGACCATTCCATATTCTCCAACTCTTCTAATTTCATGCCAAGGCGGAGAGCATCTGTAAAGTAATTTTCTGGGCGAAGAATGCCGTTTGTATGTTCAAGGATTTCAACCATGGCTGAAGCAATACCATAAGCTGTCATCAACTCTTGGTAAACAGCCCAGCCCAGATACATAGCTCTAGTAGCTAGTTGCCAAAGAATATGCTGCGCATGCATTACGTACTGATTGTGAGTATCTCTTGATTCAATAGGATTGATATCTATCAGACGTTTTCCAATGAATGACAGGGTTTTTCTATGTACGTAGGGTTTGCTGAAAAAAGCAAAGAAGCTTGTAGAGCCTAGGTTCTGGCAG
>CAWUKV010000308.1:0-4017 GCA_963923025.1 uncultured bacterium | reverse complement strand
CCAGAGGCGCTGGCGGTCACGCGCGAGATTGCATCTGAATCTTCTCGGGCAGGTGAGCTCAGTTCACTGGCCAAGCAGTTGCCACTGGAACTATTGTCAGAGGCGCTAGACATGGCAGAGAGCATCAAAGATGAGGAAGCCAGGGCGCGAGCTATAACGGGCTTGATTAAATATCTATCGGACTCGCTGCTTTCACGGGCGCTGACAGCAGCATGGCAAATTCAGGACGCTTACTATCGGGCCAAAGCCTTAAGCAGCTTCTTGGCTGTGTCAGAACGTTTGACCCTTACCCCTGAAGACTGGCTGAAGATGCTGGAGGTTTTGGCCTATCTAAACCGTGATGGCCTGATTAGAGAGCTCCCCCATATCCGTTCGCTCATGCTCGATTTTGGCGATGAGCAGACCTTTTCAGACGTGTTGCAGGTCGTCCGGGACGTGTGCCGCCAGTGGCCATAGCAGATCCCATCCGGTAGGGTGGGCACCTCCCAGCCAACGCATATAAAGCACATGGATATTTGGGGAGCTGTGACCCATTTGTAACACGACGAAATACTGATGTTGGGGAGTTGCGATCGCGCTCAATTTTTTTGGATTGGTGGGCAGTGCCCACCCTACCGGTCTCGCGTTTTTAGGGTGCGATCGCACCCCATCCCATCACCTATGATGGCTATAGAACACCAAAAAGCCGCTCTCCTGAGCCTATGACCGCACACAACCTGATAGAGCAAGCCCAGGCACTACCCATTCAAGAACGTTTGAGCCTGCTGGCTAGCATCGAAGCAACTCTACCGTCTATTCGGCATCCACACATTTCCCGGACGCCAGGAGTGTGCGGTGGCCGTGCAGTTGTCAGGGGAACTCGAGTACCCGTGAAGGTGCTGGTAAGGTATCACCAGATGGGTCAATTACCATCAGACATTTTAGAGGGTTACCCCAACATCAATCTGGCTCAGTTTTACGATGCACTGAGCTATTACTACGACCACAAAGCCGAGATTGACAGTGAGATTGAGGCCGACCAGCCAGGAAATTTCATGGCACAGTTCAATCTAGTAATGGATGAAGACGGTGTCCTAACACAGTAGCGAGACTTACGAGCGAAAAGCTTCTTTAGCTGACAGCATACTCAGTAAACTGACGGCTGAAAGGAGAATGAAAGCCAATAACAATATCTGACTTAGCTACGCCTTGCTCTGCCAACTCGGCAGCAATGTCACTCTCTGTCCCGTTGTGCTGCACCCACACCTTGCCATTCTTAATATCTAGATGCAGCACACAACCGTAAATCCGCCGCTCCCCTATCCAGCCCACATGTACGAGCTGATAATGATCTCGAACCGCATCAAAAATCAGCTCATTCTCAACGTCGCTGCCATCCTTACCTAGTTTTGCGTAATCTTCCAGCAGCGTCCGAATCGCTTCTCGATACTCGTCTAGCTTAGCCACTGATCAACCACCCCCTGCTGAGGACTGTAAACCATCACCTTTAGATCATAGCTGTCGATCAGATTCTGAGCGAACTGCGTGGCAAAGAAGGAAGTATAAGCATTGATAGGCACCGCCAAATACAGCTCATAGTCTGGGTACTGCTCGGCCAATAGCATCCGGTATCCCAAAAACTGACCCAACGCCGTGTGAAACTCCGAAACCGCTGAGTTCTGTAAAAAGCTTTTAACCTCCACAGCAACCTTCTGCCCGCCACGTTCTGCCGCCAACACCCGCTCGGCCCCTAGGTCAACGTACAGGTTGCCAAGCTCGTAGCGCAGCATCAGCGGGTCGTGCGTAATTGTCCAGCCGTCTTTTTCTAAGGCACGGCGAACGATGTTATGAAAGACATCCTTTCTGGACACGAATACCAACCTCCTCTGCTGCTCTTAATTGAACCACAGTCAGTATCTGAACATCTGGCGGCTGCTAATACATCAACCACAGTTGATGCAAGAACTCCAGCAGCTGCTGTTACATCAACCGCAGTTGCTACAGAAACTCTAGAACCTGCCGTTATAACAACCGCAGTTGATGCAGAAACTTCAACAGCTGCTGTTACATCAACCGCAGTTGCTACAGAAACTTTCAAAATCACCACTGATTCGGTCTCGGCTGCGGTTTTATCACCCCCACCTTCCGTAAAACCTCAGACAATCCCCGCTAAAAACCCGGGCCACTGCATCACCCCCACCGCGCAAATCTACGCAAAAATCGGTGCTTTCCCACAAATGCCGAACCTTGCCACTGCATACACCTTTCTCACCAATGGTATACAGTCCGCCTCAGCACCAACCGGCCCTACCCTTCACCCCACATTTCATCCTGGCCCCACCAGCGTAAAAACACTCAACTTTCTGCCTCCGCCCAAAGTTCCGTACAAACCCCGACCGGCATCTATCCGTACATTGGAACCCTAACCCTATCAACCTCGTGCCCACCGGCACACCAAACAGGAGAAAAAGGAGACAGATTATGCCACTTAAAAAGGTCAGCTCACGAGCTTACAAGGACGCCGTCGTCCGCATCAGTCGGGTCAGGACGATTGGTGACCAGCTCAATTTTGGTCCTAACCTGACTATCGACAACTATCAGCAGCAGATTAACCAGCTCAGCGAGAAAATGAGCGAGTACAACAGTCTGTTGTCGCTGCTTGACCGCCTACGGGGCGAAATCAAGATCGCTGAAACCGCCCTCAGCGATACCAGCACCCAAATGCTCAAAGCCGTCGCCGTCCAGTTTGGGCTCGACAGCCTGGAGTACAAGCAGGCCGGTGGCGTGCGCAAGAGCGAACGTAAGCGCCCCGCCCGCAAGGTGGTGATCAACGCTGTCGACGCGTAGGAGCAGGTGAGATCGCACTACCGTTTTGGCAGTGCGATCGCGTCCCCAAAAAATCCATACGATAAACTGGGGCAGCCCTCAAAAGACTGTCCCCCAATGGCAAGCACCCGCCTGGTCACCACCTACCTAGAAATGACCGCTCCCCAGCAGCTCAAGCCGGGTCGAGACAGTGGACTGGTGGTCCAGCAGGCAGCCGTACCCTGCCCAGAACTCAAC
Source organism: uncultured bacterium (assembly GCA_963923025.1). Taxonomy (GTDB): domain Bacteria; phylum Cyanobacteriota; class Cyanobacteriia; order Phormidesmidales; family Phormidesmidaceae; genus CAWUKV01. The sequence continues at coordinate 975 of CAWUKV010000308.1, read as the reverse complement.
CGCTTTCTCTACGCTGCCGTCGGCCACCGCTGGTACTGGACCGACCGCCGCAACTGGACCTATGACCAGTGGCTCACCTACCTGCAAAAAGAGACCGTACAAACCTGGGTCGGCACCGTCAGCGGCAACCCTGCCGGATACTTCGAGCTAGAGAAGAAACCCGACGGCTCAGTGTTGATTGTGTATTTTGGCCTGCTATCGCAGTTCATCGGGCAGGGGCACGGTGGCCGACTGCTGACGGTTGCCCTAGAACAAGCCTGGGCGATGACCGCAACGCGAGTGTGGGTGCACACCAACAACCTGGACGGTCCAGCGGCGCTGAAGAATTACCAGGCACGAGGGCTAGAGATTTACAAGCAGACAAAAGCAGAGATTCGGCTACCGGATGAACCCTTGCAAGCCTGGTGAAGCAGCAGGTCTGATAAAAGATTAGCTTAATTGCGTCCGACGTCATACCGCAGCAACGGCTTCAATCTCCAGCTTCCATTTCGACTCTAAAAGCTGACAGCAAATTACCGTTGATGCAGGCTGGTTACTGCCTAAATATTTCATTCTTAACTTTACATTGGGTTCATCATACTCTGGACTCGCTAAATAGGTTCTCAGCGAAATAATGTTGTCGTACGACATACCCGCAGACCTCAAGATAGTGCCAATATGGCCCCAGATAACATCACCTTGTTCCTCGAACGACTCAGGCATTGTTGATCCATCCATCAGGTATCCATTCAGTCCGCTAATAAACAGCAGTCGAGAATCACCACTAACTTCAACGGCATGACTGTAGTTGCGGTAGGGAGGAAACAACTCTGATGGATTGTGGGGGGTAATGGGCATTCCTAAATTCGCTCAATCTGTGCAGGTCAATCGTACATGCAGGGTGCAGATGCCCCGTAAGAGGAAAAGGTCAATCGACTCCGGCCCCGGCCAACGGTGGGGTTTGTTCGTACCGTTGCGGTGGGGCTGCAAGCGTTT
>CAWUKV010000307.1:0-4023 GCA_963923025.1 uncultured bacterium | reverse complement strand
AGTTCGCAGGTCGGCTTGAACACCTGCACCGCCACCACTATCTGAACCGGCGATCGTCAGCGCTACCGGCGGTGTGTTTATTGGCTGTACCATCTTTTGCGATCTCAACCAGCCTAGCGCGTGGGTCGCCGCCGCTGTAGAAACTCAGGAATGTCGAGATTGGGCGCAATACTGGGCTGATTAGACGGTGCCGTATCCGTCGGCTCGGGTGTAGCCGCAGGCGCAGTTCGCTTCAGTGGCGTTACTCGGCTGGTCACACCCTGGTTGACCGTACCCATATCCGAATTAAAGCCGGTGGCAATGACCGTGATACGTACCTCACCCTGCATGCGTTCATCAATCACCGCACCAAAGATGATGTTGGCGTTGGGATCAACCGCTTCGTAGATGATCTCCGCTGCGGCATTGACCTCATGCAGCGTCAGGTCGCTGCCACCTGTGATATTGAAGATAGCCCCAGCTGCCCCATCGATGGAGGTTTCGAGCAGGGGTGAAGAGATTGCCGCGATGGCCGCTTCCCGAGCGCGAGACTTGCCAGACCCAACACCGATCCCCATCAGCGCAGAGCCCGCATCGGCCATAACAGCTCGAACGTCGGCGAAGTCAACATTCACCAGACCAGGAATCGTAATAATATCGGAAATGCCCTGGACCCCTTGTCGCAGAATGTCATCGGCGTAGCGGAAAGACTCTTGGATCGGGGTTTGTTCTGAAATGACCGACAGCAGCTTGTCGTTAGGAATAACAATCAGCGTATCGACTGAGGTTTGCAGGGCAACGATACCGTCCTCGGCTTGGGAGGTGCGTCGTCGTCCCTCAAAGGTAAAGGGGCGAGTCACAACCCCAACGGTGAGCGCGCCGGCTTCTTTGGCGACCTCTGCAACAACGGGTGCTGCTCCGGTGCCGGTGCCGCCCCCCATACCAGTGGTAATGAAGACAAGATCTGCGCCCTCGATACAGCTGGCAATCTCGTCGCGTGATTCTTCTGCGGCCTTTTGGCCGATGGCGGGGTTACCGCCAGCGCCCAAGCCTCGAGTGAGCTTGCCCCCAATCTGCATCTGGTTTTGGGTGGCAGAATGGGTTAGCGCTTGGGCATCGGTATTGAGTGCCCAAAATTCGATCCCCGATAAACCGCTGTCAATCATGCGGTTAACAGCATTGCAGCCGCCGCCGCCAACGCCAATGACTTTGATTCTCGCTACGCTACCCGGCACAATGTCACCGCCTCTCGCCGCTTCGGTCGATGTTACAGCTCCACTGTCATTATGGAGCGAGTTCGTCACATTCGTACCAAATCCAGTCTCAGCATAAGCATTCGTTTGAGAATTAGTACTATTCATAGGATCGGTTGATAGGGAGAGGGCACCATGGGTCCCATGCGAACGCCCGTTGGATAGTGTGGATAGATCGGGAGCACTGTTATGCGTCCCGTTTCTGGCAGCCCCATTATTAGCCCCATTACTGGAATGCCCGTTACCGAGATTATTATCAGAGTAAGGAGAAGTCATAGGTGCTGCAAACTCAAGCTGCTTTCTTTAAAGCCCACAGTATAGAGGCTAGATCGGGTTCTGTCTCTATGACTGCCCCAATTGCAAGAATAATGTTGCAAAAGACGTCAAAAGTTGGCAGTTATACATTAGACAGTCATACGAGGACGCTGGGAGCGGTTCGGTGCGGAGTCGGTGAAACCCTGACTGTCAGCACAGATGGCGTCTCTCAAAGTTATAGCTAGCGCCATAGCGATTAGGGCACCGGGTACGGCTAACCCTGCTTGGTATACAGCCCTATGGCGTCGCAGCCTTGCCCTAACGACAATGGCGGCTGCTATAAAAGCAACGAATCGGGGGAGATTTGCTGCGGCTGTTCCGACAGGGGCGGAGAACAGCACACTCCTGAAGTAAAAGGTAGATGAGGGCAACGGTGGAAGCGTTATGAGTCAAGGTCTTAAGCCAATATCCTAAACACAGGCTTTAAGAACTCAATACGGCTCTACCGAATACTGATCTTCAGGGATAAAACGGCAGCACAGCAGCTGGCTGGGCTGGTTCTAGACAACTATACGGGAACATGTTGAAAAAACCAAACAAATTCTTGATGTATGGAGTCGCCGGATTAAAGATGAACTTAGCCATTTAAAAGGTCTTGGGTCTAATCCTAAAAAAAGTAGAAATATTTTGAGCTGTTTGAGTTGCCTGTCGCTCCCTAGAACATCTGATGGCTCAGCCTTTGCAAGGATTCTATGTGCAGAATATGAACGGTCAAGGCTGCCCGGTTGCTTGCAAAATTTCCACGGCAGGTTGCTCGGGATTACGTAAGTCGATAAAGGCGATGTTTTCAAGTTCCAGCTGAGTTGGCAAGCGTCTCATTTTGTCGAGCGCGGTGAGTTGTGCGGCAAAAGATTGACCGTAGGGACCTAGGTGAACGGTGCCCAGTTCGGTATGCAAAATCAAATTGTGGGGCGATCGCCAGTCAATGCCACTAACCTGCACTGGGCTGGCTTTGATCTGGGCATAGAGGGCTGGCCAGTGAGGCTGGTAGGCCGCCTGCATGCCCTCAACCTGTAAGCTGGGCAGGGTGAAGCTATCGGCAATTTGGCTAAAGCTTTGGTACGGCATCCAATAGCCACTCTCGTCTAAAAGGCCCTTTTGACTAAACGGTTCAAGGGCGTCAACAGAGGTAATTGGAGTGCGTGTATCGGGTAGGGCGATGGCCACCGGATGCCGCTCGTGGACATAAACATTGAGCCCCGGTGGGAATAGCCGTCGACTGACCACGGCATCGGCAATCGGTCCTTGTTCGAGGAGGTGTTGTTCGAGGGCCTCGGGTTCGACCTGTAGCAGGGGCTCAGGATAGTCGAGCGCCAGCATTTCGTAGAGAGCGTCGTCGGACAGCAGTTGGTTGCCGCTGAGATTGACTTGCTGGGGGCCTTGAATTTGCCAGCGTGGCGACGTAGCAGCTGTAATGGTTACCGTTGCCAATCCCCCGATGACGGTCAACCGGCATAGTTTTTGAAGAAACCGAACCCGGCGCTGTTTTTGCAGCGTGTGCCGTCGTCGTTGCAGGTTCTGGGCTGAGGGCTGCCGATAGGCGCTGCTATGCCTAGTTGGCGTTGATGGGGAGAAAATGTCTGGTTTAGCGGTCAAAGCTGTCGGCAGTTGGACCGCTGCTTTGGCTGGGGAAGACGCCCGACTAGACGAGTACGGTGCGGATAGGTCGGGTGGCACAGAGTCTGGCATAGATGCGATTGCAAGGAAAATTCAGGGTCGGAACCGGCTGGACGTCAGGAGGGCGTTTAATTTAGCAGGGAGCGGTCATTGCGTTTGGCGGCCTTGCAGAGTCAGACTGCCCCAATTAGTAGAGTTTGTTACGCGGTTTGGGGTAAATCTCAGTGATTCTAGCGGGGTTAATTTTTAGCAGATTACGCGGCAAGGTTACCTATTGAGTATTTTGCTGGGCCGCGATGCGAGGTGCGAGGAAACGATACCACTGCTCGGCGATCGTTCGGTCGGTAAACGGAACGTCGCGAGACTCGCCTGAGATCAGCTGAAACTGAATAGTAACCTTGCCGCGCTGGGCATTTGCTGCGTCCTGCTCCGTGGACTGACTAGGGGCTGGGTCAGACGAGGCCGCCGCGACCGTTGCCAAATCGGGGAGATCAAACATCGGCACGGGCTGCCCGGCGACCATTAAATGAACCGACGTAACGTTGCCCAGCTTGACGGACTGGACGTCAATCGGGTCTGACCGCGTGGGCTTACCCCAGACCAGCTCATCATCCCGCTGCCCTAAAACGGCGTAAATATCGTACTTAGCCCGCTGAAACTGGTTGGCCCATCGCTTGTAGGCTTCGACTTTTTGGTATTCGTTCCATCCGGCCCAAGCCAGCCAAATAAATAGACCCAGCAGGGGTAGCCAGAGTAACCCGCGCTCCATCGTTAACTTCCTGATCGAGAGTGATTTTGTTAAGTCTTACAACGACGCCGTCCCGGGGTTTTCTCCTTATTGAAAGATTGGACTAGTGGG
>CAWUKV010000306.1:0-4036 GCA_963923025.1 uncultured bacterium | reverse complement strand
CTCAAGTCCTGATTCCAGTAAGCTCGCATGACTCGCAATAATACTTTAGAAATTTGACATGGTACAGATTCCCTATAAGCAGGCAACCCTGGTAAAGTTCCTAGCATTGTCAGAAACCAAGCCCGCCAGCGAATATATCGACGGACACATCCTTCAAAAGCCCATTCCCCAGGGAAAGCACAGTGCGGTTCGGGGTGAGTTTGTCCCAGTCATCAACGCCAGCGTTAAGCCCAAACGCATCGCCCGAGCCTTCCCCGAGCTGCGCTGCACGTTTGGAAATCGCTCCATCGTCCCCGACATCTCAGTGTTCGTCTGGAGCCGCATTCCCCGTGACGACAATGGCGAAATCGCCAACGCCTTTGAAGCCGCGCCCGATTGGACCATCGAGATTCTATCGCCTGACCCGAGCCAAACCCGAGTCACCAAAAATATTCTGCACTGCCTAGAGCACGGCACTCAGATGGGCTGGCTGATTGACCCCGGAGAGCAGACTATTTTTACTCACCTTCCCGACCAGGCACTGAAGGTCTTTGAGCAGCCAGAGATGCAGCTGCCGGTTCCCACCTTTACCGAGGGTCTACAGCTCACTGTGGGCAAGCTATTTGGCTGGCTCGTAGATTAGCTTGCAGAAAGGTTCGCCTGAAACATCTTCAACGCCTCCACATGATTCGCCATCAAAATACACCGCTTCAGCAGCGCCACATCCAACCCCGGTACCGCCTCACTTGCCTCAATTTTCTCGTAATAGGCCCCGTCATCGCTGCCGCGCAGATGGTACATATCCAGCACCCCATCTTCCCAAAACCAAACCTCATCAATCTTTAATCGCTTGTACGCCTCCAGCTTCTCAACTCCGCCGCTAGAGAAAACTACTTCAATAACTAGATCTGGGCGCGGACTCGTCGGTGAAAGTTTGTAAGACTTGTCCGCTTCCCGCTTGACCAACCTGGACTCATTCTCCAACGTCATCGAGCCTGTTGGCTTGAAGTCAAAGCCCGCCATCAGTAAAAACAGTTCTAGCAGCGCTGCTATCCTTTCTTTGAATGACTCATGCAGTTCGCCGGGCATTTTCTGAATTTCTAAGGTTCCGTCAAGAAAGGAGATCCGATAGCCTGGTTGACCGAGTAACTGCTCGGTGGCCTTGAACTCGCGCCAAGTTAAACCAGTAAATAAGTGTGGCTGTTCTTGAGGTGCTTTAGGCGTTAGCGGCGCTGCGGCTAGGGTCATGGCTGTGTGCAGGTACCTATTGGGCTAATCCAATAATAAACGGGCCATCAGTTGTCTGCGATAGCCCGTTTACCCGTCTATTCAGATTTAACGAAGCGCCACCTTACAGGGCCTTCTCGATCTCAGATTTCAGACCGGCATCATCAGGGCCAGTCTGGGGGTCAAAGCGGGCGACCACTTCACCATCGCGACCCACCAAGAACTTCCCAAAGTTCCACTCGATGTCGTCACCGTCACCCACCAGGAACTGATACAGTTCACTGCGGTTGCCGCCGTTGACGTCCTGCTTCTCTAGCAGGGGGAAGTCCACGCCGTACTTGGACGAGGTGAATTCTTTGATTTCTTCGGGAGTGCCGGGTTCTTGGCTGCCAAACTGGTTGGAGGGCACGCCAATCACCTGGAAGCCCTTGTCGGCATACTCCGCATTCAGCTCGACCAGCCCTTTGTACTGGGGCGTCAGGCCGCACTTGCTGGCAACGTTGACAAACAGAATGACCTTATTGTCTAGGGTTTCGGCGGCAACAGGGTTACCGTCCAGGGTGGTTAGATTCTTAGGTAGCGGCATAGTGTGTAGAAATGCTAAGCAACGGTTTCTATTATCCGCCATGATGTGCGGACTGGCAGGTTTGATTTGCTAGCAGATTGGGCCTGCGACTGTAGGGCAACCTTTTGGCAGGATAATATTAAGAAGTAGCTCAATTGAACTGCAATGACGCTAGCCACCGCGAAATGGACGTTGGATGACTATCACCGCATGATTGCGGCAGGCATTTTGCAGGGGCGGCGGGTTGAGCTAATCCATGGGGAAATCATAACGAGGCCGCCAGAAGGGGAATTCCACGCTTACTCCAGCGATGAAGCAGGGGAGTATTTAATTTACCTTCTGGGGCAGCGGGCCAAGGTTCGACAGGCCAAGCCGATTACGCTGCCACAACAAAACTCTGAGCCGGAGCCTGATATTGCTGTAGTGCAGCGCCTGGGTGATGAGTATCAGCGGCACCACCCTTACCCTGAAAATATCTATTGGGTGATTGAGTATTCGAACTCCAGTTTGAAAAAAGACCTGGAGGTCAAGACAAAGCTATATGCAGCAGCAGGCCTTGCCGAATACTGGGTATTGGACCTTAAGCGGCGGGCGTTACAGGTTTTCCGTGAACCTGGGTCGGACGGCTACCAGCGGCAGCAAACACTGATGACAGGCGACGTTAAGCCGTTGGCATTTCCGGACATCGCTATATCGATCCGCCGTCTACTAGGCGGTTGACGGTAGCCGTATAGGTTGAGCAACCTGCTTCAAAATGCCAAGGATACGGTCTACATCCTGCAAGTAGTATTCATCTACGTCGATCCAGGCAGTCTGATTTTGGAGCTTCAGAAACTTCCAGGTCGATCCGGTTGTGACTGCACCATAGATAGTTTGAATCGGTTGCCCCTCTCGCTGATTGAATAGTGCTGCAGCATACATCGTGGCAATACACTGTCCTAGCCCACCAATAATATTCTCCTTCTTCGCTTCTACAATTGCGACAACTGGGGCCACAAGGTAAAACTGCTCAGCATCTGCACTGATGAGATAATCACAGATGCCATCTAGACCTCGTCCTGGTTCAACAGACCAAGAAATACCAGAAAATAAGCTAACTTTCTCGTCAAGCTGATCTCTAAGTTCTGCAAGGACAGGGGCGACGATCCATTCAGAGCGGGATTTTTCGGTGTTAATGGATAAAGCCAATGGCGAGAACTTTGCCAGCGTCGTCCTCAAATAGTCACTGACGGGAGCGGTTGGACTCGATGTGAAGAGTCGCTCGTTTTCAATGACTTGAATACCCAAGTCCTGTTTAGCTTGCTTGAGCGTGAACTTGCTAAATGCCATTGGTTAAGACCGCTGTGTCTGCCTTGCGCCTATTCTAACGGTCCAGATCGATCCGTTTGTCGATTCGTTAAGTTCGATCCGCAGGCAGGTCCGACAGGCTAAAGATGGGCAGCATCAGGTCCCAGATAATGGCGGCGAGGCGGAGGACGGCGATAATCGCCATGCTGAGGGGGGCTGCGATCGCGTTCACCACCCCCAGCCCCTGCAACGCCAAATACACCAAAATTCCCACGATGGCCGCCGTCGCATAAATCCGCCCGCGCCGCAGCACCACCGGAATATCTGCCAGGATAATGTCGCGAAAGATGCCCCCCGCTGCGCCGGTCATGGTGCCCATCATCACCACCACAATGCCGGTCATGCCTGCATCCTCGGCAATTTGCGCCCCGCCAATGGCAAACAGCGCTAGCCCCAAAGCGTCTAAAATCAGCAGCAGCTTGTTGGGCGGGTTAAAAAAGCGGGTATAGGCCACCGTCAGCAGCGCTGCCCCCAGGGTGACGTACAGGTTGCGCGTATCCTCAATCCAAAAAATCGGGTGCCGGTCCAGTAGCAGGTCCCGCAGGGTACCGCCGCCCGTGGCCGTCACCACCGCAATCACAATTACCCCCAGCAGGTCTAAATGCTTGCGCCCGGCCGCCAGGGCACCGCTGCTGGCAAAGACGCCGACGCCGATCAGTTCTAAGGCTGTGAACATTTAAAGTCTGGGGAGGGTCAAATGTGATCATTCCACAGATAAAGCGCCTCGGGGGTAGGGTCGCCGTCTAAAATTGAAGGCAATCGGCCTCCAATACTCCTGCACTACTTCTCATCTATGACCGCGTCCCCCCGCTCCCGTCGCGCTGCTGCCAGCACCTCGGCCCCACCCAACTCAGCGTCCAAACGTTCAGCCGCCGCGAAAACAACGGCGACCAAAGCTGCCGATCATGCTGCCCCAGC
>CAWUKV010000305.1:0-4054 GCA_963923025.1 uncultured bacterium | reverse complement strand
CACATTACGAATGGAGCGATAGAGAACTTCGTTCTTCTCAGCGGTAATCATCAGCACCTTTGCACCAGACTCAATGCCCCACCGTTCAAACGCGCCCAGCACAGCCTTAGTCTTGGGTTCGGGCAGCTCAGACATAAAGTCTTGCACCACAACCATGTCTTCAACCCGGCTCTGAAATGCCGTGCGCAGGGCTAGCTGACGCTCTTTACGATTCAGCTTAGTGGTATAGCTGCGGGGCTTAGGGCCAAAAACAATACCACCACCGGGCATCAGCGGCGTGCGAATAGAACCGGCACGGGCACGGCCAGTACCCTTTTGACGCCAGGGCTTACGACCACCACCACGCACCTCAGAACGGGTCTTGGTGGATGCCGTCCCCTGGCGGGCATTGTTCAGCTGACGCTTGAGCGCCCGGTGAACGATGTGGCTAGCATTTTCTTCATTAGCAACCTTCAGGTCCAGCGTTTCGGTACCCGCGTCGTTGCCTTGCCAATCTTTAACCGTACATTCAGCCATGTTCTGCGCCTCCAGCTCCCAGTTCCTTACTAACTCCCTACTGCTGACCCACAATGGTTGCAGGTGTAATGTCGAGCAGCGCACCTGGCTTACCCGGCACCGCACCCTTAATCAGCAACAGATTGCGCTCGTTGTCCACACGAACGACAGCCAGCTTGCGAATCTTGACTGCCTTACCGCCCATACGACCCGCCATTTTCTTGCCGGGGTAAATGCGGCCGGGTGTGGTACCCGCACCGATGGAACCTGGGGCCCGGTGGTTCTTAGAACCGTGAGCCATGGGACCGCGGCTGAAGTTATAGCGCTTTTGCAGACCGGCAAAGCCTTTACCGATGCTGATGCCGCTAACGTCTACAAGCTGACCCGCCTCAAAGGTTTCGGTGGTGATGCTCTGGCCTAGCTCAAACTGACCCGCATCTTTAACGCGGTACTCGGTCAGATGACGCAACGGCGCAGAAGAAGACTTCTTCAGATGACCTAACTTGGGCTTATTCAGCGCTTTCTCGGCTACTTCTTCATAGCCAATCTGCACGGCACTGTAGCCGTCCGTCTGCTCTGTCTTGACCTGGGTAACGGTGCAAGGACCTGCAGCAACCACAGTTACTGGCACCGCATTGCCCGCGTCGTCAAACACCTGGGTCATACCCAGCTTTCTACCGAGAATACCGACAGCCACTAGTCGCGTCTCCGAACTAAACACAAAAACGAGCAGGCATGACCGTCTCAGGTCTAAACCTGCCAGTGGCGCTTGCAAGCACACATCCAATTAGGACGCGGTACAAACGCAATCCAATCCGCTCGAATTGAATGGGGTGGTGGCTTCGAGTTAGCACAACGAGCCTTTATTGCTCGGTTCGTTGCTGAAGAATCACCGTTGGTTCGTGCCCAGACTTGAGTAGCTCAGCCAATCAGTATCTGTTTCGGCAGCGGTTTATAAGCATAGTGCATGCAGCGGCGCTCTGTCCACAGCCGGGGACAAAAAGTTTTTGAGGTTGGTTTCACAAAGGTCAAACGAAGGTCACGAAGCGCCCGTGGGTTGGGTTAGGCAAAGCCGTAACCCAGCAGAACCTCTACCTGGGTCGGGTTTCATTCTATTCGGGTTTCATTCTATGAGAAGGCAACGCTCACGTAACCTCAACCCAACCCACTGCCCAACCCACTGCTCCTCACCTAAAAGATCTATTGGCCTACGCTGAGCCGACCGCTTATTGTAAGGAATGACGTCGCCAATTTTTTAGAACCCTATGCCTCTGCTCGTCATCGGCAATAAGTTTGTCAAAGACCTGGAAAAACACGGTGCGCTGGGCGTGCGGATGCCGCTGGAGGGGGGCTTCGAGGGCCGCTATCGCCGCCGCGTACGCGAGGCTGGCTACAAAGACGTATACATGTCGGTACGCGGTCTGGGTGACCTGTCGGCCTATTTAGAAGGCATCCACGGCGTCCGTCCGCCGCATTTGGGCAAAAAGAACGAAGGTCAGGCAGCGGTTGGCTATCGATATTTTGTACCGCCGGTTCTGTCCTATCGCGTGGGTGAGCTGCCTGCGAATGCAAAAGGCATTTCGCTATGGCTAATTGAAGGACACATTCTGTCTAGTCAGGAAGTGGCGTTTTTGGCCGAGCTGCCGAAGCAGGAGCCGAAGATTAAGGTCGTGGTAGAGATGGGCGGCGATCGCTCCTTCCAGTGGGAGCCCCTGGCTGGATACAAAGTGATTTGATGCTCTTCGTATCCCCTAAACGGTACTGATCGAGAAATACAGACCAGGAAATACAGAAATTCACTCAACTCGTTTGACGGGCATGGCCGTTAGTCTGAACAAGACGTAAACGGCAAGCAGTCATGGGTAAACGCAGATATCGTCCGTCTGAGCAGAGTCGTCCCGAATCGTTGCAGAGTGGCGGGACGCGGGCAACGGAGACGCCAAGTAGTGCGTCCCAGGAGCAGGCATCGAACGGACAGGGGAATCAGTCTGCGGCTGTGTGACGATTTTTGGTTAGGTGAGTCTCTTGATAAAAGCGAGTTCTAGGATGGGCTTGTAGATTTCTTTGAGCGCAGAATTGCCGGAGCCCACTCCCTGAGAAGCCGCTTGGGCGGCTACACCTAAATCCCTCTCCCGTGGGGAGAGGGGAGAAGGGCTGGGGGATGTAGAGCTTTGCTCTTCCCTTAGGGTGGGCTTTCGGATGAGGCTCACCCCGTTCAATGCTCCTTACTTCTTCGGTCCCTGCTAAAACCACCACGCCTCTCACATCGCTTCAACGGGGCCAGTGGGTCAAACTCATTTGCGGGGCCAGTTACCAGCACCTGCCGATTATCCGTGACCTGGCCCTGGTTTATACCCTGGCGGGCGTGGACTGCATCGATATGGCTGCCGATTCCGCCGTCGTCTCTGCGGTACGGCGGGGTGTCGAAACCGCTCTAGAGCTGGTGGACCAAGTCCCTAATAACTTTCGCCATCGCCCTTGGCTGATGGTCAGCCTGAATGACGGGGAAGATCCGCACTTCCGTAAGGCGGTGCTGGGAAGTGTTGCCTGTACAACGACTTGTCCACAACCTTGCGTGTCGGTGTGTCCGGCAGACGCGATCGCGCCCCTGACTGAGCCGATAACAGAACAGCGACCTGTGGAGATTTTGGCAGAGCGGTGTTACGGCTGCGGGCGATGTTTGCCGGTATGCCCAGTGGGGGTAATTGAGTCGGCGTCGAGGCAGGTGGGCGTGGGTGCGATCTCAACTCACCTTCTCCCCCACATCGATGCCATTGAAATCCACACCCACCCCGGACGCCAATCAGAATTCACCCAGCTCTGGCAGACCCTTGCGCCTGCGGCAACAAAACTTAAGCTTGTTGCTGTCAGCTGTCCGGACGGTCCAGATCACCTAGATTACTTGCGCAACTTACACGAAATCTTGCAGCCAGATCCGGCTGTTCTCGTGTGGCAGACAGACGGACGCCCCATGAGCGGCGATATTGGCGCAGGGACCACCCACGCCGCAGTCAAGCTGGCTCAGAAGGTCTTAAACGCAGGTTTACCTGGCTATGTTCAGCTAGCCGGAGGTACGAACGCGCACACTATCGACAAGCTCAAGCAGCAGGGGCTCTGGGGGCCAATGTCAGCCGTTACCGACCAAATTAGGGACAGGGTGATATCCGAAACACGGACGGTTGCAGGTGTCGCCTATGGTAGTTATGCCCGCCGGCTGGTCCTGCCCTACCTGACCGAAATCGGTTCGATTGAGACCGACCTAGGCCAGCTCCAGCAGGCAATACAGCTGGCTCAGACACTGGTAAATCCCATGCGGCAAACTTAAAAACCGATTCTGAAAACGGTCTAGAGATTGTTGCAGTTAGTTGATTTGTACGCTAAGACCGAAGAGATCGTAAAACCGTTCTATGGCAGGCGATCCCCGTGGTAGCTATGCTGTAGGTACGTCTAAACTTTTGAATAAACTTCGTGGGAAATGCTGTATCCCACCCGCTGATAAACCGCCCAGCCCTGACTAGACAGCTATTGATGACACCCCTAGCTTCTCGCGTGACTGACG
>CAWUKV010000304.1:0-4057 GCA_963923025.1 uncultured bacterium | reverse complement strand
GCGATCGCAGCCGCTGGCACATCTCTAGGCCACTCAGCCCCGGCATCATCCAGTCCAAAATCAGCAGGTCGAACCCGTTATCAGTCGCTAGTCCGTAGCCTGTCTCCCCGTCGTGGGCCACCTCGACGGTGTACCCCTGTCGCTGAAGGACTCGACTCAGGGGCTCGGTCAGTTCAACTTCATCATCGACCAGTAAAATTCGCATGCTGGGCTGGTGACCGGCTACAACACCACAGCTCTATTGAAGCACTTCAAGCCCATCAGACATCATGGGCGATGGTCCTCGCTCAAAACGTGTGACCGTGGCTGTGGTCGACGCACTCGCTGTTTTTCCACTCGCGTCCGCTAGCCTCACATTCGGACTGGTTAGTCTTGAACGGCACAACGGTGGGATGGCTAAGATTGCCGGTGTGCCACAGCCCCCTGAGCCGATTGGTTCCTGTTCCCGATAGGGATGCCAGCACAACAATCAGCCCGCTGCCAACAGCCATACTTAACAGAACAACAGCCCGGATGGTAAACGCTCGCTGGGCGGCAGCCACACGCTGCTTAGACCGCCGTTCTGGGCCTGCTAACAGGACAAAGTAAAAGGGTCGCCCGGGCAGCGGTACCGACAGGCGACAGTCGATTCTATGTCGGTTACGGCCAATTAGGGTAAACGAATGGCGCAGCGCTGAGAGCTGTTCTTCTGTAAAGCTGGTCTGGAGATGAGCAGGGAGTCGTTCTAAGATGAAGCGATTACGTTCCCGTTCATCCAGGTTGGTCTTTAGAGACGGTGTAGTCATTTCAGGTCTATTCAGGAAAGCGTCTATGCTTTCAAAATTCCCGCCAGTGGTGCGCAGTCTTCTATGTAAATGACAGGGAATAAAAGAGAAGAAACGCTCGTGACCGTACGGATACTCCCCCAACCAACAGTTAGGTGAATCCTTGGGGAAAGTCAGAGCCGCCTCAGTGTTTGCCCAGGGCTACTCTCGGGCACCGGGTAGAACCATATTGAGAACTAGGGCGGTCAGTCCCCCGGTGCTAATACCGGAAGAAAAGATACTCTGAACCAACGCTGGCATTTGTAACAAAATATCGGGAACAACGCTGACGCCAAGGCCGAGGCCAAGCGATACGGCCAGAATAATAGAGGCTCGCTTGGTCAGGTTGACGCAGGAAATAATCTTGATGCCTGCGACGGCAACCGTCCCAAACAGGCACAACTTTAAGAAACTTTCCAGTTTTCAGAAGACATGCCGTAACTACGGTTGTGAGGGGCGATCGGCGGGTGCGGGGTCTAACTTTGTCGAGGTCGCTTCAAAAGGTAGGGTTGTGTTCGTGGTCGACGCACTCATCATTGCGCCACTCGCGGCCACTGGTTTCACAGGCTGTGCGATCGCGCTTGAAGGGCACCGTTGTGGGATGGGCTGTTGCGTCCTCTGTTCTCAGTGTGCTCCGGTAGGCCTGAGTGGAGTAGACATGGCGGAGCTTGACCAGCCCCAGCATGCTGCCACAGCCTAAGACAACGCACGCTGCCATGATCAGCCGCGCTTTAATAGCCCGCTTTACGGTGGTTCGAGTCTTTTCTGCACGTGATTTGCTTCTGAGGTCGCGGCCCACAATCAATACTGCGTAGAGGGGAGAACCGGGAATGGGGAGGGTTACCCGCTGGTCGATGATGGGGGTGCTGCCTCGGGAAAGACCGCTGTAGGTTTCGCGGATGGCTGTTAGCTGCTCTTCTGTAAAGGTGTCACGGAGATGAGCCGGTAGGCGGCTACGTAGGTAGTAATTAACCTGAGCTGAGCTGTTCGGATTTCCCATAGAAGGTTTGGTAACGATGGTGGTAGATAGCCGTAGGAACTTTCACTAGAGTGCCCATCGCCCTGGCGGAGTCTCGGGACCTTAGGTCAAATCTGTCTGAACATAATGTAAACAGACCATCAAGGCCGATGAAAGCTGCGCCACAATAGGGTCTTTGGCCCCTTGCTCATCCAACTCTTCTGTGAATCCTGTGACTCAACCTCTCATCGACTTACGCAGTGACACCGTCACTCAACCTACCCCGGCCATGCGGCAGGCCATCGCCCAAGCCCCAGTCGGTGACGATGTTCTGGGCGATGACCCTACCGTGATCGAGCTAGAGCAGCGGGTGGCTGCACTGTTGGGCAAAGAAGCTGCCCTCTACATGCCGTCGGGCACCATGACCAATCAGGTGGCGCTACGCGTCCACACGGAACCCGGCGACGAAATTATTTTGGAGGCCGAGGCCCACATCTACTATTACGAAGGCGGTGGCCCGGCAGCGCTGTCAGGGGCGTCCTGCCGATTGGTACCGGGTCAGCGGGGGGTTTTCAGCGCCGAAGATATCCAGCGTCACTTGCGCCACAGCGACCCCCATTACCCTAAAACACAGCTGGTCTGTCTCGAAAACACCCACAATCGGGGCGGCGGTGCGATTTTTCCCCTAGACAAGATTCAAGATATTGCTAGCCTGTGCCAGGAACGCGACCTGCGGCTGCATTTGGACGGAGCCCGGTTTTGGAATGCCTGTGTTGCTACCGGCATCAGCGAGGCCGACTACGCTGCCCCCTTTGACACCGTGAGCGTCTGCTTTTCCAAAGGGCTAGGCGCGCCGGTCGGCTCAGCGCTGGTTGGTTCGGCAATGCATATTCAGCGGGCCAGACGGTTTCGCAAGCTGTTTGGCGGTGCGATGCGGCAGGCGGGCATTATCGCGGCAGGGGCACTGTACGCGTTAGACCATCACAGAGTCCGCCTCCAGGAAGACCATGACAATGCCCAGCGATTGGCTTTGGCACTGGCGCAGCTGCCCGGTATTGAGCTAGACCCTGCTGCCGTGCAGACCAACATTGTCACCTTCGGTACTGCGGCCCCGGCGGCTGAGGTGGTGCAGCAGCTCAAGGCGCAGGGGGTGGCAATGCTGCCGACCGGGCCTCATACAGTACGGGCCGTCACCAGCCTGGCGGTCACGACAGCGCAGATTGACCAGGCGATCGCCGCCGTGCAACAGACGGTGACTCGGCCAGTCGGGGCCGTATGACGGGGAACACCGCTAAAACGACCCCAATTCCACTCCTGGGACAGCTGACGGATACCGAGCGAGCGGCCTGGATGGCGACGTTACAGGCCGCGATGCCGGAACAGCTGATCTGTCCTGGGTCGGAGGTGCCTGCGTCGGTGCGATCGCGCGTCTCAGTTGCCATCGTGGCTAATCCCGACCCCGCGGAGCTGGCCCCGTTTCCAAATCTGCTGTGGGTCCAAAGCCTGTGGGCAGGGGTAGAAAAGCTGCTGTCGTCAGACCGGCCTATGCCCTACAAAATTGTCCGTATGACGGACCCGCAGCTGGCGCAGACAATGGCTGAAGCTGTGCTGGCCTGGACGCTATACCTGCACCGCGATATGCCCCGCTACCGCGCGCAGCAGCGTCAGCATCGCTGGCAGCCCCTCCCGCAGGTTCTGCCCCAGCACCGCACGGTGGGTCTGCTAGGCCTGGGTCATCTAGGGCAGGCCGCAGCGCAGCGGCTACGTCAGCAGCATTTTCCTGTCTGGGGTTGGCGGCGCTCTCCGAGCCAGGTTGAAGGGGTACGGACGGTTTGGGGGAGAGCGGGCTTGGCCGACCTGCTCAGCCAGAGCCAGATTCTCGTCTGTCTGCTGCCCCTGACCCCGGATACAACAGGGCTGCTCAATGCGGTCACCCTGGCCCAACTGCCCAAAGGTGCGGCCCTGATTAACTTTGCCCGCGGTCCCATTGTGGACACCGCGGCGCTGTTGGCGGCGTTGGACAGTGGCCAGCTCTCCCATGCCGTGCTAGATGTGTTTGACCCAGAGCCGCTACCGGCGGACAGCCCTCTGTGGGACCATCCCAGCATTACCGTACTACCCCATATCTCGGCCATAACCACCCGAGCAACGGCGGCTCAGGTGGTGGCCCACAACGTTCGCACCTTTCTAACAAAGGGTGACATTCCCGCTAGCGTTGACCGGGTGTTGGGCTATTGATCTAGGCACGCCATCTTTCGAGATGCAAGGCCTTATGAGACCAAAAGATCTTACGAGA
>CAWUKV010000303.1:0-4153 GCA_963923025.1 uncultured bacterium | reverse complement strand
TATGGCAGTCGAAGGGTTGGTTAAAGCATTCCCAGTCGGCAAGTTAGGACGGGGACTGCGGAAAATGGGTCAGCTGTGTTGAAGCTTGTGGAGGTGCGATCGCACCCCCATCTCTGCACCGAGCAACAGCATCATGGCAAAAGGCTCCCACAGCAAAAAGTACCGCCAAGCCCAGCTTGCAGCTAAACGCGCTGAGGCTGCCGAACAAGCCCGACGACAGACCCTAGAAGACATTCACCAAAAGCAGTGCCCCAACTGCGGCGCAAAAAACACGGCTGCTATCGAATATGGCTTTCCTAGCGAGGCGTTACTGGCCGAGGTGAGGAAGTACGCGGGCATGCTCATCCACGGCGGCTGTGAGTTTTGGCCCAATCAACCGACGTTTGAGTGTAATGAGTGCAAGCACGGTTGGAAATAGAGTTTTGCAGTATTGAGTTGTGCAGTATTGGTATCCGCTGCACCTACGCCCCTAGCCGGTCTCTCCGACAACGGCAGCTAACTGCTTGAGAACTTGTAGCGTTGCGTAAAGGTCCTGCTTGGCTGCAAGTGACGAAAAGACTCTCGATAGCGCATACTGACCGGACGCCAACTTTACAAAAATAACGTCATCGCCGTTGGTAAGCAGACCAAAGCTGGGGCGATTAGCGTTAGCCGCTAGGTAGGCCAACGTTTGGGGTAGGGCAGCCCAGGCTGATAGGGGCGTTTTCTTAGACTCCAAAATAACCACCCAAAGGTGATTTTTCAGAACGAGTACGTCAATTCTGCCGCGCAGCGTTTCTTCGCCATCGTTGATAACCCAATCGACCGGGACTTCGGCTCTAACTTTGAAGGGGGGATCGTAAAACCCAGCGACAGTCAGTAAGGGTGAGGCGAACAGGAGAGTGACAGTGCCCTCTAGTAAGTGCCCTTCTGAAAGTTGGTAGAGGTAGCGACGATGAATGTCATCGAGGGCCAATTGCTCAGTGGGGCTGAGGGTAGGCAGGGACTGCTGCCACTCAGTGAAAAATGAAGCGTTTTCGCTACGGGAAAGGTTGAGTAGCTGCTCTGCCTCAGCGAGCGTCGTAATAGCGTCGGTAACGGCAGCGGGCATCAGTTTACTTCCTTGCTCTGCACCAATCGTAACAAATACACGCCCGCTTACCCGGTCTCTGACCGAGCGCTATCCACAGCGGCTCTGCCGCGAAAGCTGGGCCACACATAGGGAGCTGTTCGCTCCCCGTATGGCCCAACCAGCTCATGCCATCGCGCCCTCCGGTGAACCGACTGACGCTGACCGGCGAGGCCGTGGGCGCTCGCTTAGCCGAACGCCCACGGCCTTTTGATACTCGTAGCTGTCACGCCCGTGGGCACAGGCAACAGCCATAAGCACCTTGGTAAAGTAGCGACCGAGGTCGCGTTCTTCGGCCTTGAGCTGGAGATCAGCGAGGCGCTGATTGTATAGCAACCGCCAGTGACCTTAGAACAAGGCTGCGACAGAACAAGGCTCCAACAGAACATGGTTTTATGCTGAGCAGGATCGTCATACTCGGTGTCCTAACCTATGTGGCGCTAGCTATAGTCTTCCAAGGTGGCCTAACAGCTTTCGATACGCTTTGCAAAACTGAGCTAATGACGTTAGTTTTCACCTGATAGCGAGCAGATAAAGTGACGAAGCGCTGCCAAAGCAGCATCTGGCTTGTCTCCTATAACCCCATGACCACAGTTTTGAAACTTCTTATAGATGACTTGCTCTGCCCCCAATCCATTCACGATTTCGTCGCTAAATTGCGGTGGCGTAATGGGGTCATCTTCACCAACCATCACAAGAACAGGACACTGAATTTGGGGGAGCGCTGATCGAAAATCCATCCGCCCATGCTCGTTATGCGGCCCGTTGAACCATAAAGCAGTTTCATCCTTCCAAAGAATGCGAGACATCCAGTCATTTGACGCAGACTTGTTTTTCCCGTAGAACGGCACACAATGCTCACGGTATAGCATTCGGCCTTCAGGAGTTGGGTTTTCCCAATAGTCTTCTGCGATATCTCGAACGTTCTTGCCACCTAACCGCTCAAAGGCATCGTAAACACTCTGAAACTCCATTTTGGCGGCTGTGCTAATCAGGACTAGCCCGACTGCATGGTCAGGATGTCGAGCCGCATAGGACAGCGTGACAAAGCCGCCAAATGATGCGCCAATAACGATTGGCTTTTCAATGCCGAGTGCATCGCAAAGCCCTTTTAGATCATCTCCCCATTGGGCCAAATTCCAACTTGTATGATCACTGGTGTCGCTCCGGCCATTGCCTCGATGGTCGTAATAGACAACCTGAGCGATGTCCGTGAGTTGAGAGAAATACGGCTTTGAAACAGAGTGATCGGCCCCAGGTCCGCCATGAACCATCACGACGGTTGGCTTCTTCCGCATGATTGCCCCAGATGGCGTTAACCCTTCACCATCCACATCGAAAAATAGCTTTGCTCCATTGACGTCTACAAACATCTGTACTTCCCAGCCTTGCTATTTACAGCCGCGCTTTACTCGTACGATATCGTTTCAGACGACGTTGGGTTGTGATTTTGAAAGTTGGTTCGCCTTGAAAGGCAGAGCATCGCGGACACGCCTACGGCGTCCATCTGACGCGAAGCTGAACGGCAGCCAGATTTTGACAACTCAGATTGCCTCTCTGTTCGCTGCTGCGCAGGGTTAGCTGGCTGCATCACGTCGGTCTATCCAGTCTTTGGTAACGATAAGCCGCTAAGTCAGTTGTTCCGCTGTACATTGTTTCGATAAAAATGTTTCTTTCTGCCCAAATAATTTCGAGGTCCCAAAGACAGAATGAATATTTGTCGGAATCGACTATCCAATCCGACTGTTCGCGCACCGAGACGGAGATAAACATCTCGTTGTCATTGCCCCACCAAGCCAGCACCAGATATTGAGCGTTGGCCGCTTCATGAAAGATGACAAATGCTGGAATACGTTTCCAGTCAAGTTGCTTCTGAGATTTGATAATTTGAAGCTGTGTCAGATAGTCAGTCTGCATGACTGCTTCGCCAGTTGCAGAGACGGTGTAGAGTTTAATGCCATCTGGGTCTAGCCAGTCAGACGAGGTTTCAATGCGACGCGGCTTAAACATTTTGGTAGTTCGTCAAAGCTAAATTCTACGTCGGTAGCCCCTTCTTGCATCCGGTCTCTGACCGGGCACTATCCGTAGCGACTCTGCCGCGAAAGCTGGGCCAGACGCAAGGAGCAGTTTGCGCCCCCGCGTCTGGCCCAACCAGCCTATGCCATCGCGCCCTCCGGTGAACCGGCAGAGTCTGACCGGCGAGGCCAGCGGCGCTCGCTCAGCCGGACGCCACCCGCCTTTTGATACTCGTAGCTGTCACGCCCGTAGGCACAGGCAACAGCCATAAGCATCTTGGTGGAGTAGCGACCGAGGTCGCGTTCTTCGGCCTTGAGCTGGCTACGCAGGGCATCGAGGTCAGCGAGGCGCTGATTGTAGTCTTCCAGGTTGGCCTGAAAGGCTTCGATACGCTTTTCGTAGTCGGGCACGGTAAGGCCGTTGCCCAAGTCGAGCTTGGGGTCAATGGCCTTGAGACCGGGAATACGACCGATGGCGGTCTTTAGCATCTCGGATGCTAGCTTTTTGCGGGACATGGTAAATACACCTCCTTGGTGCGTTTGGTTTAAGTGTGTTTCTTCGGATGACTCCGAGGGAACACGGGATATTTCGATTGTGTGGTTGGTGATGGGGTGGCGTCATAGGGGGAACTGCGGATTTTTTGCAGAATGGGCAAAGTTCCATGTTTTTACGCTGGTGGGTTTGGAATGGAGCCTACGGGAAAGGCTGATGGGGTGAGAGTGGGGGGTGGACTGTATGCAGTTAGGGAGGTTGAAGCGGTGGACTGTATGCAGGCTGTTTTAGACAAGATTACGGACGAAGAAGGGCTTTGTATACTGTTGTTCTGATGGATAGAACAACTCTGTTAGGTTTAAGAGTATGAGATAAAGCTGTGTTGATGGGTGGGCTCAGTGTTTTTGCGGGAAGTGGGGCTGAGCCGTTGGGTGAGAAATCCACTTTTCTTGATGCAAGATCGGAGTTTGTAGAAGTCTAATCAAGTAACACTCATGCAAGATCGGAGTTTGTAGAAGTCTAATCAAGTCTTGCTTT
>CAWUKV010000302.1:0-4161 GCA_963923025.1 uncultured bacterium | reverse complement strand
GAGCCTATCTTTAAAGCCTTAGCCCTACCTGAGTACAGGTTGTCGGACAAATAAGTCATGCATGAATGTCGCTCTAAGCTACCGTTACCTCGAAATTTATTATTTATTCAGAATGTTCGAAAAACACAATTCAAGCAGTATGCCTACTCGTTAAAGCGTGAAAAAATAATATTAACTCAGAGCATAGCATTAGCCATAATGCACGCCCTGACAGACATCACTGTTTTTTCTTTTAGCAGGACTATATCACCCTATCCTTGCAGGTTTCTTTAAAGATGAGTACTGAAAGTCAGCACTGTTTTGTAGTACCAATAGATTAGCCTTTGTACCGAACTACGGCATCCAATCCGTAGTCGCTTTGAGCTAAAGCCCTTTACTCTAGGCTGTTTCAAGCATAAAACACCTCTAACAGAGCATGTACCAATATGTGTAACAGGGCCGCTTTGACGTCAGCTTTCGTCGTAGCCAATTGTAAATTTGTTTACTGCGGACCAAATCCAATTAAGCCCGAGCAACTTCGCCCTTTTTTCGTTAAAAAATAATAAGCATCGAAACATGAGGAAGCTATTTCAAAACAGAAAACAATCTTAATGAAGTGGTCGATTTTAGAAAATATCGATATAGTTTTAGCAGCGCAGGCTAGTCTGGGCTAGACAGTCTTTCTAGTTTGTCGTTGTCCCCTAAGTCCAAGGAAATAAGTTCATGGAAGATAATAAGAAGGTTACAGAATCAGAACAGCTTTCTGAAGATCAGCTAAAGGAAGTTGCTGGTGGAAAAGGCGTTCACGCTCAGCGTCTAGAGCACCTAGACAACCAAACTAAGAGCGTTGACAACGTTCAAGAGACTCGTCTCGATCATCTAGACAACCAGACTAAGTAGATCCTAAAACAAGTAGATCGTTGTCAACTTGTTGTCACAAGTAGATCTGTTGTTAGGTCGGCGAATATCGCTGGTTCTAACAACTTCAGCATACAATGCCCCGTGGAAGATTTTCTTTCGGGGCATCGTTTTGTTTTTTCACGTCAACGAAACGCCAAATTAGCGTCAGCGGATGCTCACAGAACGATGTGATCCCCGTAGGGCGGTTATAAGGTAAGGCGGTTATAAGATTTACTGCGCGTCATCCACATTCAACATCCAACACTATCTGAAAACTGCCTGAAAAATTGACGCAGACTGTTCTTTTCGTAGATCACGAGTCTTTCAGCAGGCTATGAGATCGGCCAGTGGCAGTTAGTCAGTGATCTGACGATACTGCCTGGTCTAACAGTACTGTTAGGATAAGGCCGGATTGACAGCAGTCGTTTTAGGAATGTTGGCAGAACGATGTACGAGTTGGTAGCCGCCGCGATCTCTGACCAAGACTACAAGCGAGCCGCACAGTTACTGAAGCAGTGGCAGAAGACCGCACCCAAGGATCCGCTGCTGCTGCTACAAATCGCCAAGCTCCAGACCGAGACCCTCCAGTTCGATGCAGCTGAAAAAACCTACCTCAAGTTTCTTAAGCGAGTAAACAGTCCCAAACTGATGGGGCAGGCCAGAACTGGGCTTAGGCAGGTCCAGCAGCGTCGTGAGGCTGCTCAGCACCAGGCTCTGACCGAGGCGACGGCAGTCCTGGGCAGCGACGAGCCTGGCATCTTGATCATTGAACCACCCGAGGACCGAAAGACCGCTGCCCAGGCGCTGGCCAAGGTCCTCAAGATTGACCCCTACACGGCGCGGATGCAGTTGCCCAGTCAGGGGCCTCGTCTTCAGCGGATCGGGCCAGTGGGTGAACTGGGCTTCTACGGCGCGGCGCTGCAGCAGGGTGGTATTCCGACGTTTTGTGCCAAAGTCGACCAAATCAAGGCGCTTCAAACCTTTCGCGTTCAGCATTTTCGCCAACTCCAGCCGCCTGCTCAGCCCATCGTCGTTTGCACCAGCCCCCAGGGGCAGCTCGGCGCAATTGAGTTTGACTGGTCAGAAGTGACCCAGCGAGTGGTGGGCCAGCTTCCTGTATTTGAGCAGGTTGCAGACCTGGGGCCGTGGGGTAAGCCCAAACGCAAGGAACAAACCCAGGACTATGTGCAGATGTTAGACCTGCATCTGCATCAGCGGGGCATTGTTCTAAGGGTGTGCGATCGCACCTACGAATTCACTAAAGGAGCCGATCTCTTGCCAGCCGATGCAGGCCGTCAGCTCACCACTCGCCGCCAGTGGAATGCGCTGTTGCAGGTGGTCAACCAAGCGGCCAGTGGCCCTGCATTGAATCACTTCAGCAGCTTTGGTCAGGGCGCGCTAGAGTTTATCGACCTACTGCCCTACATCAATCCCTACATCGACATTGACCGTCGTGCCCCCACCAACTGGGATCCCGCCTTCCACCTTTACAGCACCTTGCTATTTCTTAAGCGATCCGAGGAGACCGGCATAGCGGCGTGAGGCCACAACAAGCCACAATAGTTACAGTCACGTCCGTCCGTTACTCGTCCTTCGGTGGCGGGATGACGCCGCTATCGTCCAGCCACTGACCAATACGACGCAGCAGGCTAAAGTCAGCCTCCGGTAGCCGGTCATCCCGGTAGGGCACAGCGCCCTTGAGAAAAGCAAACGCTCGCAAAAAGTCGTCTGGGGTTGCCGACAACGGGGCATCTAAATGGCAGGGAATAATCCGCTTAAAGGGCCAGTCTGCCACAGTCTTAGCCCAGTCCAGTACGGTCTCCGGACCACGATTAAAAATCAGGGCCTGCAAAACCGGCGCAACCATCAGCTGTCCGCCGCTTCTCAGCTGATGGAAGGCGTCTTCCCAATCGGGCTGCCATCGAAACGGAAAGAGGCCAAAGTAGGCTTTTTTAGAGCGATTTGGGGTCTTGATGGCATCACGAAGCACCTCTCCCCACGGCGGGTCTAGTAGCACACTCGGACGAAAATAAAACGCAAACAGCGCAATCCGTCGCCAGCCTGTGAGGCGATTTTGAGGGGTATCTGCGGGTGTGTCGAAGGCACTGTCTTTGGCGTGGAACAGGAGCGGATAGCCGTCAAGCTGCACGATCGCAGGCGGCTCGTCCGGAATCGAGACGATGGCATCAATCACGAGTAATGTCTGAGTCGCCCGGTGAAACAACGCCGTTTCCGCATACGGCCCCAATCCCAGGCGCAGCGGCCCCAGCGTTTGGTAATCAAACTCGTCACTAAAGGGGGCCTCAGCGCTGTTAGTCGGCAGCTCAAACGTCCGGTCTGCGGGCAAACCCAACCAGCTTAGGGGCAGGTTGAGCGGAAAACTCCATTGGTTGGGGGTAACGTACACCTGCGCCGTAGGGTACTGGCGGGCAAACGGTCCCACAAACACCTTATGCTCGATGCCCGTTACCGTCGGCAAGATGATGTACTTCACCTCGCCGTGGGCCTGCACCAGCTCATCCATCAAAGATAAGCATTCGGGCGTCGGGGCAACGGGCGCGAACACCAACAGCCCACCTGCGCTCAGGCGGACCACGGTCATACGCACCGGGACAACCACATAGAGCGTCCCCTGCATCTGGTCAAAGGTCCAGACGGTCTCCTCAACCACTTCGTTACGCAGGGTTCGCCGCTGACCGTAGGGGTACAGGGGTACGGCAGGCCAGAAGGGCCAGGAAAATTGCTGTTTGGGCTTTGCAGGCTTCATTGAAGGCCCCGTATCGGGTATATAGAATACCCCGTTAGGGCTGTACCAAATATTCCGACGCAATCGGGTCGATCCGTCCCTGGTACACCAGTGCCTGATAGACCATCGCTGCAACTTCTGCCCGGGTAGCAGGCTGATTAGGGGCCAGCTGATTGGCTTCCGGATAGTTGACGACTAGGCCAGACTGAGTCGCTGCAGCCACCTTGCTAACGGCCCAGTCAGGAATCTTAGCCGCGTCAGTGTAACGCTCCACGTCTGATGAGATATCACCGGCGGCTTCGGTTTGTAACCCCGTTACCAAAGCCGTGAGGACCTGAACACGAGGCACCGAAATATCGGGCTGGAAGCTTTCGTCTGGGAAGCCATTCATAAAGCCGCCTTTCACCGAATCTTGAATCGCGTCGTAGGCCCAGTAATCAGTGGCGATGTCGGTAAAATCAATAGCCGCTTCTTCAGACGACAGCTCAAAAGACTGGTTAATAACACGGGCAAGCTGAGCTCGGGTCACAGGGTCA
>CAWUKV010000301.1:0-4196 GCA_963923025.1 uncultured bacterium | reverse complement strand
GCGATGACCTGGCCCTGGCGCTCAACCAGTGGAAACAGCAGCAAAATAGCGAGCGATATGCCTTTAAGGTAGACCGCACTAACGACTTTTTAGGCTGTTGGCTGCCACACCACATGGACGACCAAGTGCGACTATTTGACCGCACACACCATCAAATTTCGAACGTGCTGGTTCACGAAGGGGTAAATGTAGATAAGACGGTGGTCCCCAAGCTGGCCGGAACGCTGTGGCATTACAAGTTTCGCAATGTGCACGACCAGGTGCGGCGGTTTAACCACTACACCAGCCTAGAAGCGCAGCGAGACTACGATGCCGGGCAGCAGTTTAGTCTGCTGCGTCTGTTATTAAAGCCCCCTGCTCGATTTTTTCAGCAGTACCTGCTGCGGCGCTTCTGCACAAAGGGATTAGCCGGATTTATAAACAGCCTGTTCTGGGTCGGCTATGACGTTTTGAAAGAGATAAAAATCTACGAGCTGGCCCAGCAGTCTGGACAAGACAATGTATAGACGATGGGGGCCTAAACGACTGGGACTACAGCCCACACTGGGGTGGCTACCTATTCTGGCACTTATACTTCTATCGGTTTTGCTGGCCCTGCTAAATATGGGCAGCATTCTCCGCCTCGTCTTTCCCGCTGGTGCGCTAGGGATCGCCATCTGGCTCTATGGCCGCTACCCCACTTTGTACATCGGCTTTACCTGGTGGATTTGGTTTCTCTCGCCTTGGGTGCGGCGAATCGCAGATTTTTCTGGCGGGTGGCAGGACCCAAACCCGGTCTTACTCACGCCGTTCTTGGTGACGTTCGTGTCGGGGGCAACCCTGATTCGGCAGTTGCCTTACCTCACGTGGCGAGGCGGGCTGCCATTTATGGGTGCGATCGCAGCCACCGGCTATGGCCTTCTCTCAGGCATTGTCAACGGCGCAAGCCTAACCGCTCTCATCACCTCATTCCTGTACTGGAGTGTTCCGGTATTGTTTGGTTTCCATCTCTATGCCAACTGGCATGACTATCCGCAGCAGCGGCGGTTGATGTACCGCTGCTTTCTTTGGGGCGTACTCATCATGGGCAGTTACGGACTATTTCAGTACCTAACAGCCCCCGGTTGGGACCGTTACTGGATGGTGAACTCGGAGATGCCGGTAATTGGTTCGCCGGAGCCGCTACAGATTCGAGTTTTCAGTACGCTCAACTCCCCCGGTCCCTTTGCCCAGGTCCTGTCTGCGGGGCTGATTTTGTTGTTGAGCAATGCCCGACCGCTACAGGCTCCGGCGTCGCTAGTAGGCTACCTGGCACTGATGCTCTCTTTGGCTCGATCCGCCTGGATCGGCTGGGTACTGAGCCTGCTAACGTTGCTGAGCGCCAGTCGAGCCAAACTACAAATCCGGCTCGCTGTCACGGTGTTGATCTTGGGGTTGATGGTTGTACCACTGACGATGGTCGAGCCGTTTTCTGAAGTCATCAGCGCTCGAGTGCAAAGCTTAGCAAGTCCGGATGAAGATACCAGCTTCAATGAGCGCATAGAGACCTATAACAACAGCCTAGATTTAATTGCGACTCAAGGGCTCGGTAGCGGGCTGGGTGTTGTGTCCCGTGATAGCCGACTAGTGCTTGATAGCGGTTTGCTAGAACTGTTGTTTGGTATGGGTTGGTTTGGTGGGGTGCCCTATCTGCTGGGGCTGAGTACATTATTCTTCGCTGTATTTCGTCACCCACCCCCCGATACATTTGTGAATTCTGTGCGGAGTATCAGTCTAGGTACGGCAGCGACGGTACTGCTGGGCAATGTGCTGATTGGCATGCCCGGCATGATTGTCTGGAGTTTTTTGAGTTTAGGGCTTTCGGGGGTGAGGTTTTACTCTGAGGGTCGTGGTGATAGCGCTTAGGCATTATATAAAACAACAATAATGAACCTTAAAGCTGATGTGGGGTGGCCATCTTGACCGCCCATTAACCGGGCAGGCGAGACGCCTACCCTACCTGAATGATGTCCATGTTGAATATGGGACTAACTGTCTTACAAACCTTATCAATACATTAAAGGAGAAAAGTCAAATGACTGAAGTCTGGCCCAATTTATTTGTTGTTGGTGCGGCAAAGGCAGGCACAACCTCGCTGTACCACTATCTGAGTCAGCATCCCGACATCTACATGTCGCCTGTCAAGGAGCCTCATTTTTTCTCAAACATCAGGCCAAAGCAACGATACATGGCGCTTTCGGGCTGTGTAAATATTCAAGAGGCAGCCGCCTACCTCAATCTGTTTAAGCAAAAGGCCCACCATTCCGTAATAGGAGAAGCTAGCCCATCCTACTTGTGGGACGAGCAGACTCCTGAACGTATTCAGCAGGTGAGCCCCAATGCCAAAATTATCGTGATGCTGCGAGAGCCGACGAGTCGTGCCTATTCGCACTACCTCAACGAGGTCCGCGCCGGGTTAGAAAAGCGGCCTTTCTTGCAGGCGCTTCAGGCCGATCTGTCGAGTCAAGCGGTGGGCTGGGGGGTGTCGCCGCTGTATGTTGCGCTAGGACAATACAGCGAACAGGTAAAGCGCTATCTGGACCGCTTTGAATCCGTTCATGTGGTGTTCTTTGAAGAGTTTATCAAAGACATCGAAGAGCATCTGCG
This sequence comes from uncultured bacterium, assembly GCA_963923025.1. Classification (GTDB taxonomy): domain Bacteria; phylum Cyanobacteriota; class Cyanobacteriia; order Phormidesmidales; family Phormidesmidaceae; genus CAWUKV01. Next base: position 1,571 of record CAWUKV010000301.1, on the reverse strand, counting down.
GCAGATCTTCGAATTCCTAAATGTAGACTCCAGCTATGCCGCGATCATTGAGCCAGAGGTGCAAAACGGATATGCGATCGCACCTCACCCGATTGGTAAATTCATGATGGGAACGCCCTGGGTTCGTACCCTGGCCCGTCAGGTGCTGGCCCAACGCTGGCGTAGTCAGCTTAAGTGGCTGGTGCTGAAGCGTGCCCCCAAGCCCGTCATGGATGAACAGGCCAAAGCGCTGCTGCAAGAGATCTATCGCAGTGAGTTTGAGCGACTGCCCCAGGTGTTAGGGCGAGAGCTACCGTGGCAGGTTTCGTAAGTAAACCCATCCAAGCCGTTAAATATTCCTTCAAACCTATGAAAATTCTCTTTCTCGATCAAACTGGTAAGCTAGCTGGTGCTGAACAGGTTTTGCTTGACGTTGCCTATCCCTACCGTCACAGCTGCCTCGTGGCGCTATTCGAAGGTGGCCCCTTTGAGCAGGCGCTGCGCGATCGCAACATTCCCGTCCAGGTGTTGACCGACACACCGCTGGATGTACGCCGTGAAAGCAACGTATGGCAAGGGCTCAATAGTTTGAAGCAGCTGACGCCTCTGGTGCAGCGGGTGGCGCAGCTTAGCCAGGGCTATGACGTGATTTATGCCAATACGCCCAAGGCAATGGTGGTAGGGTCCCTGGCTCACCTGATCACCCATAAACCACTGGTCTACCACCTGCATGACATTCTCTCTTTAGAGCACTTTAGTCAGGCAAATCGTAAGCTGTTAGTGACGTTAGCAAACCGCTGCGCCATGAAGATTATTGCCGTTTCCCATGCCACTAAACGGGCCTTCGTTGAGGCAGGCGGCAAAGGAGAACGGGTCGAGGTGATCTACAACGGTTTTGATGTTGATAAGTTTCGGGGGTGGGAGCTAGAAGGTTTTTTTTTGAGACGGCAGCTTGATTTAGACCAGCGGTTTGTTGTAGGTCATTTCAGTCGCCTGTCCCCGTGGAAAGGTCAACACGTTCTGATTGAGGCATTGCCTCACTGCCCGAAGAATATGACGGTGTTACTGGTGGGTGATGCCCTGTTTGGTGAAACAGACTATGTGGATCGACTGCGACAACAGGTCAAGAGACTCAAGCTAGAGGACCGGGTTCACTTTTTGGGTTTCCGAGGCGACATTCCTCAACTGATGGCGACCTGCGACCTGATCACCCATACGTCTACCGCACCGGAACCCAGCGCCCGCGTGCTCATCGAGACGATGTTGTCGGGTCGCCCCCTGGTGGCCTCCTGTACGGGTGGAACCAGTGAGCTAGTGGAGAACGGTCATACCGGGTGGCTGGTACCCCCTGCTGACTCCGGTGCGTTAGCTGGCACCTTGACTAAGCTTTACGACCGTCCAGTCCAGGCAGCGCAAATCGCTAAACAGGCGCAGCGAGTAGCGCAAGAACGGTTTGGGCTAGAGAGTGCGATCGCATCGATTCAACAAATACTCAACACGCTTACGCCTATTGCCGTTTAACTTCAGACTGTTCATTCACGCTAAAGATTTTGCGGAACCCCAGCATCAAAAACTGCCAGGATCAAAGCCTT
>CAWUKV010000300.1:0-4232 GCA_963923025.1 uncultured bacterium | reverse complement strand
GACAAGCTCAGCATGGCATGACACACGCCTCGATTTACTTATGGCCAGATACTTACTTGCTGAGTAAAGACACTACTTACTCTACCGCTTCTGATTTTATGGTGATTTAGCTCTTTTCTTTCAGATCTTCAGGCTTCTCAATATATAATTCATGCATTTCGGGTTCGATGGCATAGTTGTTAGCAAGACCTTCATTTCTGACGGTTTGCTCATTAGAGATATCGAATTTATTGTTCGGGAAGCTGAAGTCCTGCCCACCTATTGACTGTGTTGCTAGGGACCGGCAAAAATAGCTGATTCAAGATCTTGACGACTGAGGGAGTACTTGAAGCTGCGCTGGATGTCTCGGCCGTCTTCGCTAGCTTCCAGGTAGCGAACAACAATCGCATCAATGTCTAGGGTGACCTCGGCCTTCCAGTCAAACTTTTCCAGGGTCCAGCGATTCAGTTCGCTAGGATCTTGGTGGCAACCCTGCTTAGCTAGCCAAGCTTCGATATCGGGCAGGGGATGGTTGTATAGGGGAGTATCGGCAGCGGGTAAAGACATGGGAACCTCTACAGTGAAAAGGGCAGTGCAGATTTTAATACATCAAACCATTGATGCAGGTTGGTCTGGACCTCGGTGAGTAGCTCTGCACGAGTCAGATTTAAGGTGATGTCGCCTTTGGTGTAGCTAATGACAACAACCAGAGCGAGACAGGCAACAAAGGTCACGCCTAACAAAAATAGCGCAAAAATTTCTCCCGCAGACAGGGGACGATCGGTGGGGTCAATGTAGAGATGCCGGGAGGTAAACGGTTTGTTGCTTGAGACAGGCGTATCTAAGTCTTTTGGCGCTTGTGACACGTAGAAGCGGGAATAGCCAATTTCTTGGTCGTAGGCAAAGCGTTTATCAGGGCTGCTGAGGGTGGCGTAAGCATCGTTGAGCTGCTGAAATTTGACGGTCGCGATCGCACTTGGCAATTCGGTCGTATCGGGGTGATACAGCTTACTCAAGTCTCGAAAGGCACGGCGAATCTGCTGCACCGATGCAGTGGGCTTGATGCCCAATCGCTCGTAGTGGTTTTGGGGTTCCGTATTTTGAGCTATAGATCGCTGCTGGGGGGGACTATCTGTCATTATGTGCGCCTCCTACACCAGTTCCCAGGTCAGTTCTTCGCCCCGCGTCAGCCGAATCTGCGCCAGGGTAAACACCACCGGAATCACCCGCGTGTAGTTCGTAGCAATGGCCCGCCAGCCCAGGTCGGCAAAGAACCAGGCCCACATGGCTGGCCCCAGCACCGCAAAGACACCTCGCACTGCGCCGTAGCGGGCAGCGTTAAGCGCCATGCCCCGTGCGGCTACCTGTTTTGCCGCCAGATGCTGCGCGGCCCGTCGCTGTACCATACCTGCCGCCCCACGCATGCCCTGCTGAGCCATCTGGTAGCGGGCCATCTGTACGGCAAATTGTTTAGCAATCTGCTTTAGCAGCCAGGGACGAATCACTGAGCCAACGGCCAGGGCACCGCTGCCTTTGAGCACAAGGTCTAAGGGATTCTTTTGTAGCTGAGGCGAAAGCTGCTTGAAGGGCTCTGTCGAGACCAGCGCTGTGTGAACCTGCTTTTGCAGGGCGGTCTGCTCCTGCTTCGACATGCGGTTCCAGGTTTTGTCTAGCAGGACCAGAAACAGCTCCGACTCTAGGTCATCGGTGGACCAGGTATCGCGATATTTGACCTTAAGCTGGCGGCAGATTTGCAGCAGGATTTGCCGGTAGGAGACGACTTGCGTCTGGCCCCGCAGTACGGTAAATCCATCAGCGGCCAGGTAGCGCACGCGCTGGTCGAGCTGGTCGAGCCACTGGGCGCGATCGCACCGCTCCACAGCTTCCGGGTCGGGCGCGTACAAATAGTCCAAAGGGTTAAACCGAGGTCGAAACAGGATTTCGGTCATGGCCCGCAGTTCGTCGTCCGTTGCCAATTCCAGACCGCTTCTGAGTTCGTCTACCACGCGCTTAGGTCCATCGCTTCTCCCTTATATTAAGGATTTGCGGCAGGGGTTGCAGCGGGAATTCATTTCGTAGGGGGCACAGCATCGCTGTGCCCATACTCAACGAGGTAGCGAGGCAGTGTTAGATACGGTCATTGTCGGGGCGGGGCTGGCAGGAATCACCTGTGCGCGCACATTGCAGGCAGCGGGGCGAGAGGCTGTACTGCTGGATAAGTCGCGGGGTGTGGGCGGACGGCTAGCGACGCGACGGCTGCACGGCACCCATGCGGATCATGGGTTTCGGGTATGGGCACCGCAGCACCCTGAGTTACAGGAATTAACGCAGGAGTTGGTGGCAGCCGAGGTGCTGCATGAGTGGGGGGAAGGGTATGCAGCGAAGGACGGGGGAAACGCGATCGCAAAGTACCTGGCCCGCGACCTCAAAATTTATCGGCAGCATCGGGTCATCCGTCTGGAATCGGAGGGCAAAACCTGGCGGGTCTGGTCAGATGCCGTTGAGCAGCCCCTCGAAACACTTAATATTGTTCTGGCAATACCAGCTTCCCAGGCAGCAGACATGCTGAGTAAGTCAGGGTATGAGGCCGACAAGACTACGTCGATCCGCAACGTTGAGTACGCACCCTGCATCACGGTCATGGCCGGCTATGAAACCCCGATTGCCGAGTGGCCTGATCAAAAACAGATTGCGCCCGCTATCGGCTCGTCGGCTGCAGCCGTTAAATACCTCATTTTAGATAGCAGCAAGCGGGGCCAAACCGCGCCTACGGTGGTCGTGATTCACAGCACAGCGGAGTACGCTGTCAGCACCTTATCGATTGACCGAAACCAGCTTGAACCCGTAGCTAATGACCTGCTTCAGATTGCCGGTGCCCTGGTTCCTGGCATTGCGCAACCCGACTGGTTTCAGGTCCATCGCTGGCGCTATGCCTTCGTCACTCAACCTTGCCTAGAACCCTTTATTACCCTGCCAGCCCCGACGGATAACCCGGTGCTTTGTTGTGGAGATTGGTGCCAGCCGAATGCATATCAGAATCTAGACGCAGCCTACCAGTCAGGTCAAGCCGCGGCAGCGCAGCTCTGTAACCTTCCCTAAAGAAGCATGTCATCCCAGCGGGCAACAAGTATCATTCGCTACCCTTCGCGCTAGGTTGGAAAGGTTGCCGACGATACCCGTTGTTCACCCAGCCTGACGATTATGAGTACCTCCGCGCAGCCGTCCACTCCAACCCCGACTGACCAAGCCTCAAACCAACCCCAGAGCACGACCGTCACCTTAGGTGACTTTGCCAATGGCGTGGTCTACCGGCAGGTCAAAAAGGCACTAGCGCCGCGCAAACAGGTACTGCAAGATACCCAGCCCGAAGCCCTGCACCAGATGCGGGTCGGCTATCGACGTATCCAGTCTGCCGTAGCGATGTTCGATGGCGTTTTGAAGCTGCCCAAAGCGACCACACTGGACCAGGTGGGGGAAGCCATTCGGCGGCTAGGCCGAGTGCGAGACTTAGATGTATTGCAGCAGTGGCTGACGCAACACCTGCCAGCAGAACACCTTTCTGAGGCTGAAGCCCAGGCACTAGCAACGGTACAAAAGCAGCTTGCCAAAGTCAGAAAGCGACAGTTCAATCGCTTGCGCAAGCACCTCAAAAGCGATGATTACAAAACACTGACTGAGCGACTGAAACGCTGGGCTACGGAGCCGCAGCACCAGCCCACGGCGCTGATGCCCCTATCGCTCGTCCTGCCAGACTTGGTCCTGACCCAGCTCAGCAACATCTTGCAGCACCCTGCCTGGCTAGTCGGCACACGGACAAACAAAGCAGGTCTACCGAAACCCATCCAAAGAATGAGCCTGGCCCGCATCAACGCTTGCCTGGTAGAAGAGGGCGGCCACTTACACGACTTGCGTAAACAGGTAAAGCGGCTGCGCTACGAACTAGAGTTTTTAGCCTCGACAGCGCTAGGGCAACCCCTCACTGAACACATCACAGCGCTGCGCCAGCTCCAGTCCACCCTAGGGACGCTACAGGATGAGACCGTACTCAGTCGGCTACTAGAGACCAGCCTTGGAAACGACTGGACGAGCCAGCTGCCCACCCTGGCCAAAGCACTGGACAAAGAGCGGCGGCAGGCTTGGAAAGACTGGCAAAAGCAGCAGACTCAGTATCTAGATCCGGCGTTTCGCCAGCAGCTAAGGCAAAAGGTGATGGGAGAAGGTGCGATCGCGAACTAGAGGGCAAGGGGAAAAGG
>CAWUKV010000299.1:0-4251 GCA_963923025.1 uncultured bacterium | reverse complement strand
TTCAATCTCGCACCATCCACTTCCAACCGGATTAATCTTTTGTCAGTCAATCAGGTCCATTGGATATCTCAAAAATCAAAAAAATAGGCAGACCGAAGCCTGCCCACCATAACGATTAGATCAATTTACTGCTTTCAAACTAAGGAAAAGAATCGATGCCCTAATCTAGGGCCAGACTCTACATCAGGCCAATCTGAGACAGGATGCCCTGACCCGTGACGTACTCGGTGATTAGACCGATAACGAAACCCAGCATCGCCAGGCGACCGTTCCAGTTCTCAGCAGCTTTGGTGAAACCAAACTTAGCGTCTTGCCCTTCCATGATTGAAACCTCTCATGTGTGGTTGTAGGCGACGGTAGAACCGCACCTTGTAAACAAATGTTAATCAGTTTTTCTAGAAGCTGCAAGGGTTTCAGGGACGGTTCTCCGAACTTCTTGACATAAAGGTCGTTTTTGTATCCGAAGCTGCAAAAGTGGCGGTAAGCCCACACATTACTCGGTAATGGCATAGATCAGAAAAGCAACTGCCCCAATCACGACAGTAATGGCAACGATGCTGCCCACGATTACCCCAAGGGTGACTTTCCAAGCGCTTAGCGGTCTCTCGCCCAGAATCTGCCCCGTCTGGGCATTGACCATAACCTGATAAACCTTTTTCCCAAAGCGATAGCTGGCTAACCAAACCGGCATGAGCAGCAGCCGAAAGGTTTGGTTAGAGTAGGTTACTGCAATATTGTGGATCCGTTGACTGTCACCGCCGATGGCACCTTCTACTTTTCTGCGAATAGCCGGTTTCATTTCATCTTCAGCCAGATGAAAACCTGCTTTCAGCGGAATCTGATAGCGCTGCGCCTTGAAGCCTGCCAAGTATCTCGGGTCGTAGGGCTCAACATCCGCCATGTCGATACCTCGCCACAGCGCATTCAAGCGGCTGCGGTCCACCTTACGTGTAGCAGCAACCAACACATCGTCAAAGGTTCGTATGGTCTCTCCAGATACTGGCTGCCAGCGAATTTCCTCTAGCTCGCAGAGTTCACCATCAGAGTCTCTGCGTAAGATGGTATGGTTTGTTCCCCGTTCTCCGTCGTAGGTGATATTGGCCTGGGCGTCAAAGGTCCAGAAGGGTAGATAAACCCCTGAGAGCTTTTGGTGCGCCACCTTCCTAAGTTCGCCACGGATAAATAGAGCCTCCAGGTCGTCCCAGTCCCATCGGAACCTGAGCCAATCTTTTAGTGCCTGAGTGGCTTGTTTGCGTCCTACTTTGAAAGGGACGACGCCCCCCGGCAGAATTGTCATTCCCGCTGCGTGAGCCTTGCCTACAACAATGTGGGTCCCGCAGAAGGGGCAACTGTCGGCGATGATAGGGGGCTGGAAGAGAATCTCCGCACCGCAATTTTCGCACTGCACCTCCATATCGGTTGTTGACAGCTCCCGCAAGGGCGTTTGGGCATGGGGGTCCGCGTCTGCGTAGGTCTGGAAGTCGTATTCTTGCAGTGCCTGTTTGCGCTGGACATCGCTGGCTTGGGGTAGCGTCTGCGCATGGCCGCAGTTTGGGCAGGTTAAGTACTCTTTGCCAGGTTCAAAGTTCAGCTCAAAGCCACAGCTATCGCAGGGAAAGTATGTCGGTGTATCAAGAACGTTGGTGGACATTTTGGGAGGGTTCTCACGATTCGTAGCAGTAATGGCGAAAGATGCGATCGCAACCCGTCGTTAGGTTGCAACCCGTCGCATATTTGCAGGGAAAGGCCCTAAGAACGGATCAAGCCTTGACGCAGCGTAAGTAATTAATTCGTCGCCATAAAGAACAGCACCGCCGCTGTCGCTACTGCTGCGACAACCCCGATGGCCACCTTCATGGCATCCACCGGCCGCTCGCCCAGTACCTTGCCCGTCTGAGCGTTCACCATCACCTGAAACACCTTGCCCTGGTAGCGATAGCTGAGCATCCACACCGGTAGCAGAATGTGCTTGAACGTCTCGTTGCTGTAGCGAGTAGAAACGCGATGAATGCGCTGATCGTCGCCGCCAATATCCCGATTAATCTTGCTGCGGATATCGGGTTCCATCTGTTGTTTAGCCAGCTCGAACCCGTCTTTCAGCTGCACTTCGTAGCGCTGCGCCTTGAACCCAGCCAGATACTCCTGGTTGTAGGGTTCTAGATCTGACGCCAAAACCTTGGGCCACAGTCGTTCCAATCGTCCGCGATCCACGTTGTCAGAGGCGGGCACCAGCACATCGTCAAAATTCAGCGTTACTTGGCCCGATACCGAGCGCCAGCGGGTTTTCTGCTCCTGTACTTCTTTGCCATCAGCGTCCTTGCGGGTGACGGTGTAGTGCGTCCCCCGCTCGCCCTGATAGTCGCTAACGGTTCCCGCATCAAATGTCCAAAACGGCAGATAGACACCAGACAGCCCCTGCTGTTGGGCCAACTGCCTCAGCTTACTGGGCAAAAACATTGCCTTGAGATCGCTAATGTCGAAGCGAAACGCGAGCCAGTCTCTCAGTGACTTTGTCGCTTGCTTGCGTCCTACCTTGAAGGGAATCAGACCCGCTGGGGCAATCATCGGGTCCGCCGCATGGGCCTGAGCCACGATGCTGGTGCCGCAAAACGGGCAGCGGTCTGCCACATCCGGTGGCTGAAAAGTAATGTTAGCTCGGCAGCCGGGGCACTCAACCTCTTTGGCTGTGCTGGCCAGCGCCGCAATCTGCGTCTGGTCGGCATTGGCAAAAGCATGAAAGTCATGCTCTTCCAATGCCTGTTCTCGTAGCTGTGTGTTGGCCTCGGCCTTGGCCTGGGTATGTCCGCAGTAGCCACAGGACAGCAACCCCTTACTGGGTTCGAAGGCCATATCCGCCCCGCAGCTAGGGCAGGGGTATTGCGCAACGGTAGAAGACGGCATATTTTTTCAGGAACTCGGCAGGTGACGGTCATTCCGCCCGTCTACATTGGCGGTGGCGGTACCGAGTTCAGCACCGATTGCAATTCCGCTACCTGACTGGCCGGTAACCAGCCACTCATCCCGGCCTTCCAAACGTTGCTATCTCGGGTCAGGCCATTGGCCAACAGCTGGTCTGTCGAGAAAGGGCCAAAGTTTTGCCCGTCGCGGGTAATATGCCAAGCCGCTGCGGGGATCGGCGGTGGCGGTGCCGCAGGGGGAGCCGCCGCTGGCGGTGCCGCAGGGGCTGCGACGGGAGCCTGCTGGTTGAAGGCTTGAGCCATTTGCTGCCCCATTGCCAGACCAACGCCTAGATCCATGCCTGTGTTCCCACCGCCACCATTAGCCGCAGAGGCTTCTAGCGCGTTTGCGGCTTGGTACTGGGTGTACTGCTGCATGTTACCGAGCACGCCCATTGAGGCCCGCTTGTCCAGCGCTTCCTCGACCTCCGGCGGCAGGGACACGTTCTCAATAATCAGCTTTTGCAGTTCCAGCCCCAGTTCCTGCATGCTGGGCTGCATCACCTCGCGTAGCTGGTCGCCCATCTGCGGATAGTTCGAGGCCAGGTCGAACAGGGGCGTCTGGTCGCGGCTGACCCAGCTCGAAAAGGAGCTGATGATCATGTTGCGCAGGTGGTCGCTGATTTCGTCAGTTTGAAACAGGCCGTCGGTGCTGACCAGCTGCTCCAGTAAATCCTTCGGATTGGCAACCCGTAAGGTGTAGCTACCGTAGGCCCTGACGCGGACTGGCCCTAGCTCCGGGTCACGAATGGTGACGGGGTTAGCTGTGCCCCACTTGAGGTTGGTAAAAACTTTGGTACTAAAGAAGTAGACTTCCGCTTTGAAGGGAGAGTTAAAGCCGTACTTCCAGCCCCTGAGCGTCGCCAGGACGGGCATGTTTTGCGTTTCGAGCCGGTACTGGCCGGGCTCAAAGACATCGGCCACCTGCCCCTCGCTAACGAAGACAGCCATCTGACCGGGACGCACGGTAAGCTGCGCGCCCATTTTAATTTCGTTTTGAAAGCGCTCGAAGCGGTAAGCAATCGTATCCTGCGTTGGGTCAAGCCATTCGATAATGTCGATAAACTCGGCTCTGACTTTCTCAAACAGGCCCATTCTTAGCCTCCTAAGGCGACAGCTCTATGATTCCCAGGAAAATTCACCCCGTCACAGGATGAATACACCCGGATAGAGCTGTATTCCGCACAGAGTCAACCATTTTCGTTAACGATACACAGACTTTGCCTAACCTGTTGGCTGCTAAACCACGTCTAAGTTGAAACCCGTAGTTTTTCGACATCAGGGTCGAGCTCGG
>CAWUKV010000298.1:0-4315 GCA_963923025.1 uncultured bacterium | reverse complement strand
GACACGAGACTCGCCCAATCCCAGTTTGATGCCCTCAGATTAACCGATAGCCAGAGTAAAAGTGTTTGCGGTGTACAGAAACTCAAGACTAAAGCATCTGTTCCGAATTCGAATACCGTTCCAGCTATGCTCGTTTATTGCAGCCGAATTTTCAACGCCATCTAGATCATGTCGCTATAGTTGGCCAGGCAAGTACTCAGCAACCGCTGATCGGTATCGCTGAGCTGATCAATCTGGTGAAATCCCGACAAGGACAATGCGGCTACGCCGTCATTGCTGGCAACCAAAGCATCCTGGGTTAGGGCTAACGCATAGGTGTACTGCTCCTGAGAGTAGCTATCGGTAATCGTCAGCGCCATCTCGGCATCTCGCATCTCGCCCTGCACGCAATCAAAAGAAGACTGTGGCATGTAGAAAGCCCCGGTGACGCGCCCAGCCTGTAACTCAAAGACAAAGTAGGCAGTGGCTAGCTGGTCAGGAACAGGCTGCTCGCCAAACAGGTAAACGCCATCAGCAGGTAACGTCGGCGCTTCAGCTAGGAGGGGTTGAAGTGGCGTGACCCCAGCAGCGGTTGAAACTGGAGCATCGGGAAGCGCTTGGGCAGGTGATGAAAGACACAGCGCTAACCCGCCCGCGAGGCTCGCTAGCGTAACGGCACAGGTTCCAGGGTTGGAGCGATTATTTAGTCGAGTCATGTCTCTCACCTCACATAAAAAGCCAAGTAGCATACCGTCAGTCGCAATGGAGCGGCGACCGCTGTCCTCGTAATTGTTTCGGTGGGGAAGCTGTAACAGGCAGCTGTATACCAAATGACCTTTCTCTAGACTAGGCGGCGGCGTGCTGTACGCTGATGCTCCCCATTCGCCTCGTAACATCTCTTCTTGATACGTGACACAAATGTTCACCCTTACAGTCAGCTTCGCCAGTGTGACGAATACCTAAAGCACGACCTCGCTCGATTGGAGCAACTCGGCGGGATTGGCACGATGCCATCTGACTGATCAGGGCGACATGCTCTAGTCCACAGTTCCGCCGTTGCCGATTCCGCACGTTACAGCAGCAACATCTACGGATAACCCAGCATTGTCACTGCACAGTCCCTGAACACATTACTAACAACGAGGCACAGGCTTGCCTATCGAGGAACCTAACAGCCACGTTTGCCAGCATTGATGGCATCGGAGCGTCAAGCATATCCAGAAAGCCAATGACGGCCCGCCTATCACCGGCTGCTGATCGAGTGACAGCTGCTAACTTACTGACAGCTGCTAGCCTACTGACAATCTAGAACGGCCATTCAAAAACCACATCGGCCAATCGGCATACACCCTACGTAACATCCCATTACGCAACGTTTCATTAGGTCAGGAACCGCTGACTAATGCCGTTAGCATCCCTGGTATTGAATCGATTGCATTCATCACAGTGCAGTTCTCGGCGCTGTGCCCCTTTGATACTGAGCTCCTACAACGTCGTTGCAGGAGCTATTACCCCCCCTTAACTGCACACCGTGCCAGGTCACTGCCTGAGCTGCCGAGTGACGGTGGCTAGACATAATCCAGACCCTGATTTGGAGAATGCCACGATAGGACTGAAAGAATGGGTTATTTTTATCTGTAGGTAGTGAAAAGTAGGCAACTATGATCCGCCCCCTGCGGTGAGTTGTTTAAATTTAATGAAAACGTCCACCCCCTTATCTTTTCTTCTATTTGTTAAAAGACGCTCCCGAGCTGGAGAGAAGATCCGGCAGATTCGACAGCGCCTGGTCGATCTTGCGGTGTCTTCACCGTTCGAGCTTGAAATCGTTGACGTCAGAGAGCAGCCTTATCTGGTGGAGTACTTCCGGTTGGTTGCGACCCCAGCCCTAGTTCGTGTCTCAGACGATGGGAATCAGGTCCTAGCTGGAGACGATATCGTCTCTCAGGTTGAGTATTGGTGGCCGCGCTGGCAGCAGGAGTTCAAGACACCGGTTGAATCATCCCTGCCAGAAACCCCTTCGCAAACAACTTCAAGGGCAACGCAGGATACGGCACCCGGACTGACGTCTAATACGGCCAAAAAGCTCGCATCTGAAGCGCAGCTAGACCGAGCAGTGGAAGCCAAAATCGCGCCAACCCCACAGGTAAACCAAGACGATTCCCTTAAAGACGCCCTACCCGCCAAGACGGCGGCGGATCCCGCTGCCCGTGCTGCAAGTGATCCAGGTCAGACGCCTCACACCAACGATGCGCCTGACACGGATGAAACCAGTCGGTCAGTCTCGCCATCTATTCCCGCCCCGAGCAGTTCTCCATCTGAGCCGCCCAGCATTATCGGTCGGTCCATCGACATCCTGCGACTCTCCGATGAAATATTTCAGCTGAAGCAAACCCAGGAACAGCTGGAGGCGCAGTTAGCCTTTAAAGATCGCATCATTGCCATGATGGCCCATGACCTGCGTAACCCACTGACGGCAGCTTCAATTGCCGTCGATACGCTGGAGATGGGGCTCAATCCTGACCGGGAGAGCAGTGGCCCGATTCGGCCTAGCTTGACGATGCAGCTACTGCAAAACGCAAAGCGGCAGATTCGCACCATTGACAGGATGATCACCGACATCCTGCAAACAGCCCGACGGGCCGATGGGGAGATGCGGATCCAGCCTCAGCCCACCGACCTGAGGCCGCTGTGCATGACAGCGCTGGAGTCTGTAGAGGCCACGATCACAGCAAAACAGCAGGTCGTTGAGGTTGATATCCCTCAAGACTTACCTCAAATCTATGCCGATGCTGAACACATTCGACGCCTACTGACCAACCTGCTTGATAACGCCGTCAAATACACGCCTGACCAAGGCGAGATCAAGCTCACGGCGCTGCATCGCACCAATCAACAGGTGCAGATTAGTATCCAAGACACTGGTCCTGGTATTCCCGACAGCAAACAGGCCCAAATTTTTGAGGAGCGCTTTCGCCTGCAGCGCGATCAGGAACAGGACGGCTACGGGATTGGCCTAGCTCTGTGCCGACGGATTGTCCAGGCCCACTTTGGCAAAATCTGGGTAGATTCTGTGCCTGGTGAAGGCAGTACTTTTCACGTCGTGCTGCCCGTATATCGTCGGCTGGGTCCCAAGCAATAGGGTCAGGAGAGGCTGCTCAGTGCTCCCTAGCTAGGCGAGTTAGACAATCTAAGACGAGGAATCTATCGGCGGTAGCTGTGGGCTGTTGCCACCCAGCTGGGCCTTCATGGTCGCGAGTTCATCGTCCACGCTAGGCTGCTCCAACTGGGCAAATCGACGGTCTAGCTGTCCAGATTCTGACAGGGCGTTAACCTCTGCGATCGCATCCGACTGCGCCTCCAGCTCGACAATCTTTTCCTCGATTCGATTAAAAGCTCCCATGCTGCCGTTCATCTGACCCATCATCTCGTTGAGGCGCTGACTGGCCTGGGCCGATCGCGATCGCGCAATGAACATGTCCTTTTTAGTCCGCGCTTCAGCCAGCTGGGCCTCCAGCTGGCGCATGTTCACCTTCATTTTTTGAACAATCTGGCGCTGCTGCTGCTGCTGCTGGGCCATCACGCGGGCCGTTTCCAAGTAAGGCTGACGCCGGGTTAGCGCTTCTCTGGCGGTCGCCTCATCCCCCTTATTCAAGGCCAGATGGGCGCGATTGTGCCATTCCTGGGCAGTCGTTTGGGCCTGTGCCTGCTGACGCTCCGTCCGCTTTTGGGTGGCAATGGCCTGGGCCACACTCTGACGCAGCTGGATCAAATCACTCTGCATCTGCGAAACGGTTTGCTCTAAAACCCGCTCCGGATCCTCAGCTCCGTTGACCACTGACGTTAGATTGGCGCGAATGACTCGAAAAACCCGATCTAGCAACCCCATAGTCGTCTTTCTAGCAGCCTCGCTGGTAGCCTATGCCGTGCCCCTGCAGCATAGCAGGTACAGACGAGTGCGATTAACCCTCTCAAGGCAAGCCCACTATCGCCCGTGTTCAGAATCCAGTATTCAGAATCCAGCATTCAGAATCCAGTACCGGGCACTACTCGTCGGTGGGCCCGTAGAGCTGAACCGTTAGCCCCCGCTGCTGCAGCGCCTGGATCTGTGTCTGGGCGCTGGCTTCGTTATCAAAAGCGGCCACCTGAATGTAGGTGCCGTCACTAAAGTTACGGACAAAGGCATCACTCACCACCTCACGCGCCTTGGTCAGGGCCGCATCGCCGGTAAATGCCGTCACTACGTAGTAGTTGTTGCCCGTGGCTGGGTAGTTGCTGCCCGTGGCTGGGGGCGTCGCAGCCGCTGGCGGTGTGGCAGGAGCCGGGGTAGCCGCGGGCG
>CAWUKV010000297.1:0-4339 GCA_963923025.1 uncultured bacterium | reverse complement strand
GTACTTAAACCTTAGTCCATTACTGAGTCCGTGACCCCTTTCATGCAACAACGCCTTGTTCAGATATAGCAATCCGCAAACAGGTTGAGTCGGATTGGCAGTCACGGAGCGCTGTGCGCTAAGGGGAATAGCCACAATAGGAGGCTCACGCAGGCTATATTCCAGCACAACCATCAATAATGGGCCTCGTCTATCGACAGGCCAAGCAGCCGCAAGATCCGTTAGGACAAGGCTGCTCTGATCTTTTTGGGGCCATTTCGTTGTATGCCAAATTGCATCACCATACTCGGTGTCCTAACGTAAATGGCGATGGCTCTATTATGCATAGGCCCCTTGTTTGTGAAGCATGGTTAGCATTGAAAATAGATAGAAAGATTTAAGTTTGTTTAAATAAACATTTTTTTGCGCGACTCAGAAATAAGCTGGACTTGTGTATAAGTTTGCAACTTAACGATGGGATTCCCCAGGATACTCACGCGGGGTTAGCTGTTGAGCTAAGTTTATCTAACGAGGCTGACACAGCTACTCGGCGTGATTTTTGTTCGTTAATAAACAACTTCTAAACAACAACCTTTAAAGAGGCTTTATCATGACACTGCCTTTGTTAGATTACCCGGTTAAGTCCCAGAACCAGCGGGTCAAAGGATTTGAAGTTCCAGGAGAAGAGCAGCCCCGTATTTTTTCTGTTGAAACGTCACCAGACAGTCAGGAGATAGAAACGCTGATTCTGGCATCCTATCGCCGTATCTTCAACGAGCAGCAGCTGATCAGCAGCAATCGTGATCGTTTTGCAGAATCGCAACTGAGAGCTCGGCAAATCACCGTGCGTGGTTTTGTTCGTAGCTTACTGTTGTCTGATTCGTTTCGTCGCCGCAATTACGATTGCAACAACAACTATCGCTTTGCCCAAATGTGTGTTCAACGCGTGTTAGGGCGAGACGTTTATGACCAGAGAGAGAGCTTTGCCTGGTCAACTGTTATTGCAACTCAAGGGCTGGCTGGCTTCATTGATGCCCTATTAAGCAGTAGTGAGTATTTAGAGACTTTTGGTGAAGACACTGTACCCTATCAGCGGCGACGTGTCTTACCCCAGCGTGCAACCGGTGATTTGCCGTTTGAGCGTATGCCTAGGTACGGATTTGATTACTTGGCTCAGCTACAGGACTTAGGCAACGATTTCTCGGCAGACCGGGTATTACCCAATCAGGGTCGTTATATCGGTCTCCCACCAGAAATGCTAGGCAAGATCGGTAAGGCAATTACGGTCTCTGGCGCAGCGCTATTGGCAATTTTGGCACTGTCCGTCGTTCTGTCCTGGTTTGGCTGGATTCAGATCTAACCGTTTGAGTACACTTCTAGAAAATTACACTTCTAGCCAATTACACTTCTAACAAATTACACTTCTAGCACTCAAAGCGTGCCATTCAGAAGAACTTCTAAAGTGAATCTGCTATGGCCCGCTTTTCAGCTTCAGCCAGGGTCGGGCATCTCTACCCCATAGGTTGCGAGAAGGTGCTTTGAGGTTTGCAAACTGCCTTGGCTAAAGATTGTGATGTGACAAACGTGGAGGTAGCAGCACTAGCCCATCAGAATAACGTTGTCAATAACGTGAATAATCCCGTTCGATGCCTCAATATCTGCAGCAACCACAGTGGCATTCTTGACTTCAAAGCTGTCGCCAACGCGGATAGGAATAGGTGAACCTTCCACCGAAGTGACGTGATCAACCTGAGCTAGGTCCGCCTGACGCAAAATACCCGGTGCAACGTGGAAGGTGAGGATGCGTCCCAGCTGCGGCGGATTTTCAACCAGCGTTTGTACGGTGTGGGGCGGCAGCTTGGCAAACGCATCGTCGGTCGGTGCAAAAACCGTAAAGGGACCAGGAGACTGGAGCGTCTCAACTAAGCCAGCCGCCTGAACCGCCGCAACAAGGGTACTAAAGCCGTCGGTTTCGACGGCGATATCAACAATGGTTTTCATGGGTTCTACCGATAGGTGGATTGTTGAATATCTCTGAGTCGTGCTTCAGAGCGGATCAAGCGATCCATCTGGGCCTCAAAGAAGTCCCGGTTAGCCTGTAGATGGGTGGGATTGTCGTCGTCGAGGGGATACAACAGGGCACAGCGCAGGGCCTGAATCACCGCAGAGGTGACATTGTACATCGAGCGCTGAAAGGTAATCCCCAGCTGAATCAGCACATCGTCTTCGCCACGGGAATGCTGGTCGTAATAGTCCTGCAGGTAATTTGGCAAAAAGTGCATCATATCCTGCATCAGCAGGGTTGGTGGAATGCCTGCACTGCCCACCGGAAAGACATCGGCATAGAGAATGCCGTAGTGAAAGTCTTTTTGGTCTTGAGGGACCTGTCCGGCTTGAGCGTTGTAAGACTTGGTGCCTCGGAACGGAGACGTGCGATAAAACACGGCTTCAACGTAGGGCAAAGCCGCCTCGTAAAGCCAGGTAAACCCAGCTGACTTAGGAATAATTTCGAAGCATTCATCCCCAATGTAAACATGGTGATAGATGGGTCGCCCCGCCACGGCGAAAATGCCGTTGACCAGGAAGTTCATGGCATCGGGGACGCCTTTAAAGCCGCCTTCGTCGTAGATGTCTGACATCTCAAAGAAGACCGGAGCCATCACTTCCCAAAAGAGACCCAAATTGGCGTAGTAGGAGAGTTCTCTGACCTTCTCTAGAAACATGTCAGGGAATAGCTTGTAGAGCCCTAACATGACCGGATTACCTTTGAAGTAAGCGCGGATGGCACAATCGGCAGCAGCTTTATATTCGTCGGTGTAGAGGTAGTCGTTGAAGCGCGGGTTGATATCTTTGTGCCAAAACATTGCCCGCATGCAGGCTTCGGCAAACTCCATATTCACCCGCCCGTGCCACAGGTGATGGAGAATACGCGGCAGCTTGCGACCAGCTTCGCCCTTTTCAATAAACTCTTTCAGCTCGGGATGGACCTCAGCTTCACCACGCCAGACTCTGGGAGAGCCGTTTGCACCGGCATAGGCATTGGGACGCTTCAGATAACCGTCTGAAATGAAATATTTGAAAGCCGGTAGGGGATTCAAAAAGACCTTTTCGGCAATGTAGAGCAGGTCGCGCCAGTAGAAGTCCATGGGGACCGCATAAGCCTTGTAGATACCGATAATCTGCATGAGATTTTCGGGCGTATCAGGCAACATAGAGCCACCCGCCTCTAGCCGATGAACAATGTCGGCGTGGTGGTGTTTAGAAGGCGGCAGCGTTGGTTTGTTTAGAGTAGCGCTCATGATTCAGTAGTGGTGATGTAGCGACGGCAGGGGGTGACCGCTACGGCGTACGTGCTAGGTCGATACTGGGGGCGGTTGGTTTGAGCAGTCTTTGAATATCGAATGCGGTCTCGACCTGCATGTCAGCGGCAACGGCTCCCACAAGGGTTGGCTCACTCCAGCGCAGCAGCCAACTGGGCTGGATACCCAGCCCAACAATCAGTACCGTCAGTACCAAAGCCGGCACTTTCTCGTTAAACGTGACCCTGGGAAAGTAGGCCCGTTGGTTGTCTAGGCGACCAAAGCAGGTGCGGTTGAGCAGAATGACAAAGTAAACCGCCGTCAGGCCAGTACCCAACACACAGAGAATTGTCGGCACCGGAAAGTTGCGGAAGCTACCCTGAAAAACAACAAACTCTGTGGCAAAGTTGACCAGCCCAGGGATGCCAGCACTAGCCATACCCCCCATGATCAGCAGGGCGCTGATCACCGGCAGACCACGTATAGGATTCATCAAGCCGTTGAGCTGATCTAGTTCGCGGGTGCCGACCTTGTCTTCGATTAATCCTACCAAGGCAAAGAGGATAGCCAGGATGAGACCGTGGGAGGCCATTTGTGCGACGCTGCCCGCAACGCTGAGGGGAGTTCCTGCCGCTGCACCCAGCAGAATGCAGCCCATGTGGCTCACAGAGCTGTAGGCCACCATGCGCTTGATATCCTTTTGTGCGATCGCAACCACTGCGCCGTAGATCACCGTAATCACACCCCATACGGCTAACGCTGGTGCAACCACCTGCCAGCCATCCGGCAGCAGACTAAAACCAAAGCGCAGCAGGCCGTAGGTACCGAGTTTGGCCAGCACGCCACCGAGCAGAATAGCTACAGGCGTTGAAGACTCGACATAGGTATCGGGCAACCACGTATGCAGCGGAATCATCGGCACTTTGATGCCAAAACCCAGCAGCAGCGGAATGAGCAGAACAACCTGGGATAGCTCCGACAGGTTCACCTGGGACAGCGCCGCATAGCTGAAGTCACTCGCACCACCCAGCCAGACCATGCCCAGCGCCCCAGCCAAAATC
>CAWUKV010000296.1:0-4451 GCA_963923025.1 uncultured bacterium | reverse complement strand
TCTTCAGACAGATTTTTGACGGACGGTGGCTAACCTATCACGAACCGATTTTGGATGTGATCCGCGTTTTTCCGCCCTGATCCCCAGCCCGATCGCTTCACGTGAATTTTACAAAGCAGGTTAAATCGATGCCTGATGGGTCATTCATCAACTTCGTTTATTTACGGATGCCAGTGTGGCAGTTTGTGAATTGTTATAGCTCCGGCACTGACTGTTACGGAATATTAATAGAACAGAGCCGATTTTTTATGCAGCTAAGCGCATATTGGCTCTCAAGTATGAAGGAATTTTGATGAGTTATTGACAATTTGGTGAGCAAATTTGGGGTGGAAAGGGCAGAAAATGTCTTTTTTTGAGGACAAGTGCGATCGCGATCACACTCACCCAGTACAGTTGATGCGTTCACTTACCCCACAAGGCCCCAAACACTATGGACTATCGGCAGGCAGGCGTTGACGTTGTAGCCGGACGTGCCTTTGTAGACCGCATTCGTCAAAAGGTTGAAGGCACTCGCAGGTCAGAGGTGTTAGGTGGTCTGGGTGGGTTTGGTGGCCTGTTTCAGCTACCGAGCGGGTACCGCGAGCCGGTGCTGGTTTCGGGGACCGATGGTGTGGGGACAAAGCTGAAGCTGGCCCACCAGCTGAACCGTCACGACACGATTGGTATTGACCTCGTTGCCATGTGCGTCAACGACGTCCTGACCTGTGGGGCCGAACCGCTGTTCTTCTTGGATTACCTGGCAACGGGCAAACTGGCCCCAGAGCAGCTGGCTGATGTGGTCAGCGGTGTGGCGGATGGCTGCCAGCAGGCGGGCTGTGCGCTGCTGGGGGGCGAGACGGCAGAAATGCCAGGGTTCTACCAGCCGGGAGAATATGATGTGGCGGGTTTTTGCGTCGGCATTGTAGAAAAAAGTCAGATTCTGACGGGGCGGGCGCAGGTGGGCGACATTGTCATTGGCCTTGCCAGTGCCGGTGTCCACAGCAACGGCTATAGCCTGGTTCGCAAAATTGTGGCCGAGGGGCAGCGGCCTGAGGGCGGCAGCGGCTACGACTGGTCAGAGACGCCCGCGGTTCTGGGCGGTACCAGCCTCGGTGAGGCGCTGTTGGCCCCGACTCAGCTTTACGTCAAACCCGTTCGCGCTGCCCTGGCAGCCGGACTAGACATTCACGCCATGGCCCACATTACCGGTGGCGGTTTGCCAGAGAACCTACCCCGCTGCCTAGGCGATCAGCAGTCTATATATATAGAGAAAGATAGCTGGCCGATTTTGCCCGTATTCCAGTGGCTCCAGCAGTCTGGAGAGGTGGCCGATGCCGATATGTTTGAAACATTTAACATGGGCATCGGCTACGCGCTGGTCGTACCTTCAGCTGCTGTAACGCCTGTGATGCAGCACTTTGAGGGCCAGGGTATAGCCGCCTACAAAATTGGTGAGGTGATCGCGGGTGATGGCTTGGTCGTTGGTCTGCCAGAACGTTAGGATACGGCTATACCGATTACCATTTCTCAAAGAAAAACCGGAGGCTTAGCCCTTGACTGTTCGGACAGGAAACTTTCAGCCCGCCGCGATCGCGCTGATTGCCATCATTATTGGGCTCGTTGTCACCAGCAGCGTTGTCATCATCAACCCCGGCCAGGCGGGCGTGCTCAGCATCCTGGGTAAAGCGCAGGACAATGCCCTCCTAGAAGGGGTCCACTTCAAGCCCCCGTTGGTGTCCTTTGTTGATATCTACGACGTCACCGTTCAAAAGTTTGAGGTCCCTGCTGAAAGCTCGACCAAAGACCTGCAAGACCTGCGGGCGCGGTTTGCCATCAACTTCCGCCTCGACCCCACTGAGATTGTCAACATTCGCCGGAAGCAGGGCTCCCTGGCTAATGTGGTCTCGAAGATTATTGCGCCCCAAACGCAGGAGTCTTTCAAAATTGCCGCTGCTCGCCGCACCGTTGAAGAGGCAATTACCCAGCGGACGCAGCTCAAAGAAGACTTTGACGTTGCCCTCGACACCCGCCTGCAAAAGTACGGCATCATCGTGCTCGACACCAGTGTTGTTGACTTGGCCTTTTCGCCAGAGTTTGCCAAGGCCGTTGAAGAAAAGCAGATTGCCGAGCAAAAGGCCCGCCGTGCCGTTTACGTTGCCCAAGAGGCCGAGCAGGAAGCCCAGGCCGAAATTAACCGGGCCAAGGGCCGCGCCGAGGCTCAACGCCTGCTGGCCGAAACTCTTAAGGCTCAGGGTGGTGAGCTAGTGCTACAAAAAGAAGCGATTGAAGCCTGGAAAGATGGCGGCGCTCAGATGCCCCGTGTTCTGGTCATGGGCGAGTCCGGCGGTTCCGTCCCGTTCATCTTCGATATGAAAGAAATTCAGCAGTAAACCGCAAGATAGACCCATCATCCGTAGGCAGCCAGCTTGGCTGCCTTTTTGCTGTGGACAAGTCCACCGGAAGCGTAAATTTATACTATGAGCAGCTATCTCTGAGACAGGACCTATGGTCAGCCAGATCGCTAAGCCCGGCATTGTCTACCCCACATCAGACGGCGAACCCGTGGCCGAAACCTTTGACCATCTTTATGCGCTTATTACCACGCTGTTAACCCTTCGCCAGTATCTAGCCGGACAGCAGGCCACTGTCCTAGCCGACCAGTTTCTCTACTACGTCGAAGGTAGACCCAGCGCTCGCGTTGCCCCAGACGTGATGGTGATTTTTAATGTCGAGCCTGGCGGACGTGATAGCTACAAAATCTGGGAGGAGAATAACGAAGCGCCCAGCGTCATCTTTGAGATGACCTCGAAGGGCACAGCGGATAAAGGCATCGGCTTCAAAAAGGGGTTGTATGAACAGCTTGGTGTTGTCGAGTACTGGCTTTACGATCCTAAGGGTGAGTGGATTCCTGAGAAACTTCGAGGCTATCGGCTGCGCCAGTTGGGAGACAGGAGCGAGTACGAACCGATTACCGATGGACGCTCTGAACCTTTGAGTCTGCGTGTCGAAATCGAAGGTCGCATCATTGCGTTCTACCGCGAAGACACTGGAGAGAAATTATTAGTCCCAGATGAGCTGGTTGCTAAGTTGGAAGAAGAAGTTCGTCAGCGTCGAGCAGTTGAGGCCAGCCGTCGGGCAATGGTCTCTCAGCTTTTAGAGGCTGGCGTGCTCCCAGAGCAGATTGTTGAAACGTCAGGGCTCTCCTTAGAGGAGATTCTGGTAATCCAAACAGAGCGGTCCGCTGAGTAAAATCCGCTGTGATGCTTCAAAAATCTACGCCGCGCTTCAGCTCAACGCCACGCTCGGCATAGTGCTTGTGGCAAAAGACTTCTGAGTGGGCGCTGGCAAGCTGGAAGTAGCCGGGTTGGGTTTTGCAGCGCCCAGTGATGATCACTTCGGTATCGCGGGGTTTGCGTAGCAGCGCCTGCACGATGGGTTCTTCGGGCAGCAATTCTAGATCTACTGTGGGGTTTAGCTCGTCGAGAATAATGGTTTTGTAGAGGCCAGAGGCAATGGCCGTGCGGGCGATCTCCCAGCCGCGTTCGGCCTCCACATAGTCAATTTCCTGCTGTTGCCCGCGCCAGACAATGGCGTCGCGTCCGCAGCGCTGATGGTCTACCAAGTTGGGGTAGCTCTGACGCAGGGCTGCGATCGCGGCATCCTCTGTGTACCCATTCCCCCCTTTTAACCATTGGATAACCATCACCCGATGGGACTTGTCTTGGCTAATGCCCCGACCAATGGCCTGCAAGGCTTTCCCCAAGGCGCTGGTGGACTTGCCCTTGCCGTCGCCCGTGTAGATTTCAATGCCGCTCAGCCCCGGAATCTCAGAATGGGCATAGGTACGCGGCTTCATTTCTGAATGTAGGTCGGCAATCTCGATCAGCTCTGGCGGCGCGGCGCGGCCCGTGGCAATCACTTCTAGATGCTCGTTCTTGCGCTTGAGGGTGCGTACCACATCGTGAATGTCGAGCAGGCCCAGGTCCAGGACGGGGTTAATCTCGTCTAGCACTACGACGGAATATAGGCCGGAGGAGATGGCCCCCTTGGCCACATCCCAGCCGCGTTGGGCCTCCTGCTTGTCAAACTTGGTAACGTCTTCAGGTCCAAAGAACTCGGCCCGCCCAGTTCTTACCTGGTCGATGAGGTGAGGAAAGCCCCGCTGTAGGGCTTCAATTGCGGCGTCTTCGTCGTAGGTGCGGCCCGGTCCCTTCAGAAACCGCAGTAGCAGTACCCGGCTTTCCATGAAGGTTTTGATGCCTAGGCCAATGGAGCGCAGCACGACGCCCAGAGCCACCTGGGACTTACCCTTGCCCTCGCCGTCGTACACGTGGATTTGGCCGACGATGCGTTCAGAGTTTTTTTGGGCGGTGCGGATGCCGATGCCGGTACGGACCATAAATTAAGGATGGGTAGGTGGCACAACATGTTGTGCCCGTACAGGGAAGGTAGGTGGCACAACATGTTGTGCC
>CAWUKV010000295.1:0-4547 GCA_963923025.1 uncultured bacterium | reverse complement strand
AAATTGCTAAAGCTCTATTTATTTCAGAACGCACTGTCAAAAATCATGTGACTAGCATTTTAAGTCGTCTAAATCTGTCAGGTCGCGTTCAAGCTGCTATGCATGCTAGCCCATTTTTACCACTCCTCAAATCTAATAACGAGCGAAATTAAATTTAGATCAACTTTCCTCAATCGGGTCGATGAGCTAGATAGCTACCGATCAAAATGGCAATCAGTGCGGAAGTTCACATTTGTCCGACAATGGTCTCCAATTTTGTCAGCATCTAGACCACTTCACCAAATGAAATACTTTATTTTGTCACCTTTCTTTCGCCCCATGCCCAAGCTTAAGAAAGCATCAGGTACAACCGTCCTTGGGACTCGCCCCGCTCTGATCAAATCTGGGGCAATAGAACTAGTAGTAGATTCTGAACCCCGTCATCCACAAGAGTATTGTCAGAGCAGGGCAACTTCGCTTTCCTGGGTAGGATGGCTTTGAGCGGTTGTTGAGATCATACTGGTGTAGTTGCATCGCTACAGCGGCCATTATAGATGGCACTATTTACAGCAGTCCAACGATGCCGCCTGTTCAAGAATTTAGGGCATTGTAGCTGGTCGCTGAATTAGGTTTAGTATGACCGATGGTCCACAAGTCTATATGAAGGACGATAAGGTTTTTATTGGTTCGTATATACTATACGCTTTGATGGCATTGTACGAGTATCACCTTTAGAAAGGGTGATACGGATTTTTGTCCGTAATATCGGATTTTTGCCGTTGATCTAAAGATTGATCTAAACGCTAAAATCCGTCCCTCTGAACACCTGAAACCACTGATTTACAAGGTATATGAGCCTATCGATAGTTCAATTGGTAAGGGAGAGGTCACGAGTTCAAGTCTCGTTGAGGGCTTAGATTTCAGCGATTCTAGCTAGTGTGCTGTGGTAAATCTGTGCAAGTTGCACAGATTTACCACAGATTTGCTTGGGAAGACTTCTCAATTGAATGATGGACTTTTTGATGGAGTCACCACAATAAAGCAATAATAGATGGTCTTTCCCCTCAGAGAAGCGCTTCATGGCAACTTATACTGCCGACCTGACTTCACTCTTAGATCTCACAGATGAGCAGTTCTACGATTTATGTCGAGCCAATCCTGAAATCAAGTTTGAACGTACTCCTGGAGGGTCGTTGCTGATCATGCCACCCACTGGAGGCGAGACAGGGAATCGAAACAGCGAAGTGAACGCAGATTTCGTGATTTGGAATCGACGGACAAAGCTGGGTGTCGTCTTCGACTCTTCTACCTGCTTTAGACTGCCGGGTGGGGGCGATCGCTCTCCTGACATTTCATGGGTTAAGCAAGACCGTTGGGATGCACTGACACCGCAACAAAGAGAGAAATTCCCTCCCATTGCACCAGACTTTGTACTGGAACTTATGTCTCCTACAGACCGATTGGCCGAAGTCCAGGCCAAGATGATTGAGTACATCAGCAGTGGCGTTCGACTGGGTTGGCTAATTCATCGTAAGGTCAAAGAAGTCTGGATTTATCGTCCTGACTCAGAGCCAGAACAGAAGGTCAACCCAACCTCGCTATCGGGAGAAGCCGTTTTACCAGACTTCTCGCTGTCAATGTCCTATTAATCTGGCAGTCAAATAGGAGCTATCTCTTATGGAATGTCCTTATGACAGAGGCTTTCGACGATCTCGCTAGTGCGCTGTTTGATCGCCGGAGTAATATGTCTGGTAATACTGGCCTGTTAACGCTGCTGTGAAGTACTGACCGAGAAGACAAAGAAAAGCAGCACAGGGCACCCTGAACTTGCCCGTGCTGCTAGACGTGACGCAGATGCGTCAACTTGTTGACCGACGACTGACTAACCTATGCAACACCCGCAAACTTCAGCAGGTCGGCCATAGTGAACGTACCGGGATGCTGGCCCAGGTGAGGCTGCCAGTTAGGGTCAATGTTGACGAAGGACATAAAGTCACCCTGAAGCAGGCCCACTAGCACCTCGCCAACGATGCGACCACCCACAGGCCCCAACGTTTCGCCCTGAGTGCACAGATCGGCCTCTTTGAGGATGTAGTACCACAGGGGTGCTTCCTTCGGCCGGGAGAAGGAGGCCGTGGGTTCAACCCGGTCTAGCTCCAGTTCATCGTTGGAGAAAACGCGAACGCCCAGGCGGCGAGCAACCGCTTGGCCCGAAGGCAGACCAAAGGACTGACCGCGTAGCAGGTTACGGAACGCTAGCGAACGGCGCGAGTCGCCTGAGCCAACAATGGGCACCGGCAGATCTTTGAGAATGTTGGCTAGTTTCTCGTCTAGCTTGCGACTGGCCTGGGGCTGGGTGCAGGGTTCGATATTAAAGAAGAAGCGCCAGTCTACAACCTCATCGGCGTTAACGCCGCGCTTGTTGAACACGCTGAGTTCGAACAGCTTATTAACCAAATACTCCTGAATACGATAGCTGTTGCGTACCTGGCTGTGACCCAGACGGAAGCCAGCGACAGAAAACTCCACCGGAATGAACGGCTCAACCGACCACTGGTAAACCTTACGCCCATTGCAAAGAATATCTTGCACAGTATCTTTACCAACCGTCAGCGGTAGGTACTCGTGTAGAACAATCCACTGGTAATGCCAGCGCACTAGTCGCTGTGCCTCTTCAAACCGCTCAGCTTCGGGGTAGTTCTCAACTGCCAGCTTATCCATTACCGCATTGTGGAATTTGATAAACGCCAGCTGCATTTGAGAAACGATACGATTCTCGTCATTGCGCGGATCGCCAATCAGGGCAATATCTTGAGAGTTACGAGGTAGATCGATGTTGTCTTTGCCCACCAGCAGTTTGCCTCTGTTCTCGGGCGTCTGGTCGTACAGGTAGGGGCTAGCTTCGGGGCCAGAACCATAGACGCTGTCTAGCTCTAGCAGCGGCGTGCGGAAGTTGCGGGTGGCATTGGGGTCGTTTTGACGTTCCAGGCTAGAGGTGGGGTCAAAAGTAATATCGTGATCGATGAACTGCCCCAAAAAGGTAAACCCAGCAGGAATTGACTGACTGTCGCCTTCAACGCTGTCAACGGTTTCGTCATCCATAAATGCGGCAACCGCGGCTAGCCAATCTTCGCTGGCTTCAAAGGCAGGCAGGTGAGAGAACAGTCGCCCAAACTTGCGGTCTTCGTCAGCAAAGTTAGAGCAGGGAACGTGAACAGTGCGGAGGGGCAGTGTACCGTGAGTGGCCATGTTGTTTTCTTGTGAGTGATGAGTAGTTTTAGACGTAGATGTCCCTGAGATTGGGAGAGAAATATGCACGTTGAGGTGGGCCGTCTTGAGATTCCACAGCACGGTATCTTCAGTACTGCGAAGGAGGACCTGTTGCCGGAAAACTTTAAAGTAGACGTCAGGCTGACGGTCTAGAAACAGGTCTTGGGAGGCGACGTTGCCAAACATCAGCGCAAACTCGCCCTGTTCGTTAGTCGTCGCCACGCCCAGCGCGTCGTCCCAGAACAGATCTTTGTCCCAGGCTTCGACTCGAAGGCCACGACAGCCTTGGTCCGTTACTGGGTCGATCACTTTACCGTGAACAATGTAACTATCCATTGCGGTTCTCCCGTAAGCTATTCACAAGATGGCTCAGGAAGTTCTAGACCAGTGGCACCCACTGGGGTACTTCTATAGACTGATGTGCAGTGAAGGGCGAAACGAATGGTTAATCTACGACAGCGGCAATGTTGGGTCTTTGATATGGATGGCACCCTGACGCTGGGTATTCATGACTTTGAGGCGATTCGCGTAGAGTTGGGGCTACCGATTGGGGAACCCATTCTAGAATCTCTTGTAAAGCTAGAGCAGACTGACCCAGCCGCAGCGGCAGAAAAGCATCAGCGGTTAGGAGAAATTGAGCTAGAGATAGCGCAACAGTCGTCGGTACAGACTGGCGCAGGGGAACTGCTGGAATGGTTAAAGTCGCGCCAGGTACCGATGGGTGTACTGACTCGCAACAGTAAGCCGGTCGCTTACGAGACGCTCAAAGCCTGCAACCTGCTAGATTTTTTTGAGCCAGACCACATCCTCAGCCGCGACTGCTGCCCACCCAAGCCACAGCCAGATGGCATTCTAAAGCTGCTAGGACTATGGGGTAAGCAGCCGAGTGAGGCGGTAATGGTAGGTGACTATCACTTTGACCTAGAAGCAGGGCGCAACGCAGGGACGGCAACAGTTTATATCGACCCTACTGGGGAGTTTCCCTGGCGAGCACAAGCCGATCATAGTATTACAAATTTCTTCACGATAGTAGACCATCTTGTGAAGTGAAAGTAGAAGGCCAACCGAAAGTATACGTATCTCCGGTGCTTTATACGCTTGCTTCCGGATGAGTTTTTGCGGTAAAACATCGGGAACTATATATGTAAGATTTAGCGTTAGCTGTGCAAAGCACAGCTCAAATCCTATGCCATTCACCGTCCAGCATCTGATTCCTGATAATCAAAAACCTATATTTGTTCAGGAAGGTGAGTCCACTCAAACCGCCTTACGATTGATGACTGACAATGACTTCAGTC
>CAWUKV010000294.1:0-4597 GCA_963923025.1 uncultured bacterium | reverse complement strand
CGAGCAGGCTCAGGCCGCAGTTGAAGCAGCTGAAGAACTCAACCAGATTGAGGCGCAACTGCGTGTGGAGGCAGAGGCTCGGGCAAGTGCGATCGCGGCCGAACTCGCCACCATTCAGGCCCAAACCCAGCAGCTCCCCGCGCAGACCATTCAAGCGACCATCAACAGCGCCCAAGCGGCTGAGACCGACATTGATCTGGATGAACGGGAGACCCGCCAGCTGATCGACACCCAGCTGAGGGCGGCAGGCTGGGGAGCCGACTCGGAAGTGTTGACCTATGCCAACGGAACTCGCCCCATCAAGGGCAGAAACTTAGCCATTGCCGAGTGGCCCACCGCGGATGGCCGAGCTGATTATGTTCTATTTGTGGGTCTACAGGCCGTTGCAGCGGTAGAGGCCAAGCGCAAAAGCAAAGATGTGTTCGGCGCAATCGACCAGGCCAAACGCTACAGTCGGGGATACCAGGGAACAGACAACATCGACGTTTGGGGAGATCACAGACTACCCTTTGTCTTTGCCACTAACGGACGTGAGTTTCTACCCCAGCTTGAGACCAAGAGCGGCATCTGGTTTTGTGACGTGCGCAAACCCGAAAACCTGCGCCGCCCCCTACGTAGCTGGTACAGCCCGGCAGGCCTAATGGACACCCTGGCACAGGACGTAGACCAGGCCCAGACCCAGCTGGCCCAAGAGCCCTTTTTCTATGGCTTTGACCTGCGCGACTATCAAATTCGCGCTATTCGCGCAGTCGAAGCTGCCTTAGGAGAAGACCAGAGAGAGATTTTGCTGGCGATGGCAACGGGTACAGGCAAGACCAAAACCTGCATTGCGCTGGTTTACCGCCTGCTCAAGACAAAGCGATTTCGTCGGGTGCTGTTTTTAGTAGACCGCACAGCCCTAGGAGAGCAGGCCACCAACGCCTTCAGCGAAACGCGGATGGAGAGTCAGCAAACCTTTGCTGATATTTTCGACATCAAAGAGCTAAAGGACGCCGCCCCAGACCGCGATACGCGAGTTCACATTGGCACGGTGCAAAGCTTTGTCAAACGGCTGCTGTACCCCAGCGACAACGCCGAGCCCCTGACCGCTGACCAGTACGACTGCATCGTGGTAGATGAGTGCCATCGCGGCTACCTGCTTGATCGTGAACTGAGCGATAGTGAACTGACTTTCCGTGACTTTAAGGACTACGTGTCGAAGTATCGCACCGTGTTGGAATACTTCGACGCGGTCAAGATTGGTCTGACCGCAACACCTGCGCTGCACACCACCGAAATTTTCGGCAAGCCCGTCTTTCGCTACAGCTACCGGGAGGCCGTTGTTGATGGCTTCTTGATCGACCACGAGCCGCCTATTCGTCCTATTACCTATCTGGCCGAGAAGGGCATTACCTGGACTGCCGGAGAGTCAGTCGAATACTTTGACCCTAAAACAGGCTCGGTGGATCTAGCGGAGACGCCAGACGAAATCAAAATCGAAATCGAGCAGTTTAACCGGCGGGTGATCACAACAGAATTTAACCGCGTGGTGTGTGACTATCTGGCGGAACAGATTGACCCAGAAATGGGTAAGACCTTAATTTTTTGCGTGAACGACAACCACGCCGACTTAGTCACTAATCTGCTGAAAAAGTCTCTAACCGAGTGTTACGGCAGCGTTGACGACGATGACGTGATGAAAATTACCGGCGCATCCGACAAGCCACTGGAGCTGATTCGCCGGTACAAAAACGAAGTCAGCCCCAAAATTGCTGTCACCGTTGATCTGCTGACCACGGGCGTTGACGTGCCCCCCATCTGCAATCTGGTATTTCTACGCCGGGTCAAGTCGCGCATTCTCTACGAGCAGATGCTGGGCCGGGCCACCCGCCTGTGCGATGACATTGGCAAAGAGTACTTTAAAGTCTTTGACCTGGTGGGGCTGTACAAAACCTTAGAAAAGGTCTCAACCATGAAGCCAGTGGTGGTGAATCCTAAAATCACCTTTGGTCAACTGGTAACTGAGCTAGAGACTGTCCAAGAACCTGCTGCGGCTAACGAGATTTTGGATCAGTTTGTTGCCAAGCTACAGCGAAAGCGGCGACACCTCAGCGACGACAGCCGCGAGATGATTGAACGTGTGACCGGCATGCCCGTTGACGAGGTGGCAGACTACCTGAAGCAGAGCGGCCCTGCGGCGGCCGCCCAATGGCTCACAGACCGCAAGCAAGTTGCCGAATTGCTGGATCGGCGCGACGGGGGCCGACAGCCGGTACTGGTGTCGTACCACGCTGACGAACTGTTACGGGTCGAGCAGGGCTACGGCGTTGCCGAAGATGGTGCTGAGTACGATAAGCCAGAGGACTACCTCGATAGCTTCCAGGCGTTTATTACCGAGAACCAGAACACCATACCGGCCCTGATGGTGGTAATGCAGCGGCCCCGCGACCTGACCCGGCAAGACCTAAAGGACTTGCGGATGGAACTGTCTAAAGCGGGCTATTCGGAAACGCAGCTCAAGGCGGCTTGGCGAGATAAGACCAACGAAGAGATTGCCGCGTCGATTATTGGCTATGTGCGGCAGGCGGCCCTGGGCGATGCGCTGGTGCCCTATGGGGAGCGGGTGCAGAAGGCGATGAAAACTATTTTGGCGAGCCAGCCCTGGACCCCGCCCCAGCGCAAGTGGCTAGAGCGTATTGGCAAGCAGTTAGAGAAGGAATACGTCGTAGACCAAGCCGCGCTGGACCAGGGCGCGTTTAAGCGCGAGGGTGGTTTTAATCGGCTAAATAAAATCTTCAAAGGCAAGCTTGAAAAAGTCTTAAACGATATCCATCAGGCCCTGTGGATGGAAAGCAGTTAAGCTAGCAACCTTCAACACCTCGTCTATACTGAAATAGCCATTTAGATAGCCATTTATGACCCAATACTCCATTGCCCAGGCCAGGGACCGCTTCACCCAACTTGTTCAGGAAGTGGAACGCGGCAATCCCGTAGAAGTGACTCGTCGCGGCCAGCGGGTGGCGGTAATTCTGTCAGTTGAAGAATATGACCGTTTACGCCAGCCTCAGCAGAGCTTTGGTGAGGCAGTTATGCTTTGGCGGCAACAATATGACGTCGCTAACTGGACAGACGATATCGATATTGACAAAACTTTTAATGTTCGAGACCGGTCTCCAGGGCGTGGGGTTGAATTGTGATATCAGCACAGTTTTTGCTAGATACCAATGTGCTCTCCGAACCGCTGAAGCCAGAGCCCAACCCAAACGTTCTAAGCCGGATAGTTGACAATAGCGATATCCTGGCAACGGCTGTAACGGCTTACCACGAGATGTTTTTTGGATGCCAACAACTGCCTGAGTCGAAGCGTAAGCGGGGCATCGAAGCCTACATTAGGCAGGAGATTGAACAGAAGTTACTGATATTGCCTTACGATCAGCCTGCGGCAAAATGGCACGCTATCGAGCGCACTCGGCTACAGCAAACGGGTCGAACGCCGCCTTTTATCGATGGCCAGATTGCCGCTATTGCAGCCGCTAATGACCTTACCTTAGTTACCCGCAACGTCAGCGACTTTCAGTATTTTCAAAATCTAAAGATTGAAAACTGGTTTGAGTGAATGGATCGCTTTAACACAGGAGTATGGTGGCCTACAGCCCGCTCAACCTCCTTTGCCCTGTGAACGCCACTTCTGACATCGTCCAAAAGCTGTGGAGCCTGTGCCACGTCCTGCGGGATGACGGCATTACCTACCTGCAATACGTCACGGAGCTGACCTACCTGCTGTTTTTAAAGATGATGCAGGAGACGGACCAGGAGACGATATTGCCCGAGGGAAAGCGTTGGGAAGACCTGGTGGCGCTGGATGGCATTGACCAGCTAGAGTTTTACCGCGACCTGCTGCGAGACCTAGGGCGGCCAGAGGTCAATAAGCGTGTACAGGCGATCTTTGCCAATGCTCAGACGGCGTTAAAGCAGCCCCGCATTATCAAAAAGCTGGTGACCAGCATTGACGAGCTGGACTGGTATTCGGCCAAAGAAGAAGGGCTAGGCGACCTGTACGAAGGACTGCTAGAGAAGAACGCCGGAGAGAAAAAATCGGGTGCCGGGCAATACTTTACGCCCCGACCGCTGATTGACTGCATGGTGGCGTTGATGCAGCCCCAGCCGGGGGAACGGGTGCAGGACCCCGCGGCGGGGACAGGCGGTTTCTTGATCGCGGCGGATCGCTACATCAAGCAGCGCACGGATAACCTGTTTGACCTCGGTGAAGCGAAGCAGACCTTTCAAGAGAGGCAAGCCTTTTACGGTATGGAGCTGGTGCCAGACGCCCACCGGCTACTGTTGATGAACATGATGCTGCACGGCATTGAGAGCCCCGTCACCCTGGGAGACACCTTGGGGTCGGACGGAACCCAGCTGGCCAAGGCGAACCTGATTTTGACCAATCCGCCCTTTGGTACTAAAAAAGGCGGCGGCAGCCCTACGCGAGACGACTTTACCTACCCCACCTCGAACAAGCAGCTGGCTTTTTTGCAGCACATTTACCGCAGCCTGACGCCGGGGGGACGAGCGGCGGTGGTGTTGCCGGACAATGTGCTGTTTGAGTCGGGGCAGGGGG
>CAWUKV010000293.1:0-4697 GCA_963923025.1 uncultured bacterium | reverse complement strand
TTGCTATGACGTAGGATTTTTCGAAAGTATCCTTACTTCTGGAGCACTACCAATTTCTTATCTGAAGCCGGAGAGCTAATTAGTGAAATGGCATCTCTATGTGGCAAATTGCTGAATACCTTAGATTAAAGGGGTATCCACATCGTGAATGAGGGTTATGGTTAACGCGATGCTTCATGATCTGGCAAGTCCAATATTATGACTGATTCAGAGCCACTACAAAAAATGCAGGCCGCGTCCATTGAGGAGCGCATTGCTTAGATTGAGTTACTTTTGCAGTCTTTAGAGACAGAACTTACACAGGTTAAGACAAGTCATTCGGTAGCGAGTCCGGTGGCTCAACGCCCCGAATTTGGGTTCATGAAAGACACCGGAGAGGTTTTAGATGATATTGTTTCGCCCGTTCTGCTAGAGACTGCTTGGGAAGCCTTGCAGTGAAGCTGTTACTTGGTACTATACCCGATGTCCTAATCACTCAGAATTTCATCTACGGAAACCCTCAACCCAGTAAAAGCGATAGATGTGATCTGTTGATTATCCCTGAAAAGGGTCTGTTGATACTCGCCATCTACTAGGCTAAAAACTGTAACTGACTTCCTCTGCGGATCCAAAATCCAATACTCAGATATCCCTAGCATCTGATACTGCTGCCGCTTCCATTCGTAATCTCGTCGGTAGTTATCGCTACTTTCCCTACCCGGACTCACGACCTCAGCAACCATTTGCGGTGGCGGCATATCTAGCGTGATTGCCCCATAGCCCAGCTCACGCATCAGCCCAATATGCTCAGGCTGCAACACAATCAGGTCAGGATAGCGATTTTTTCGACCGTCACCAATGGGCGTTACCTCTACCGTGATGCTGTTCGTTCGGACCAATCTAGGACTGACGACCTGACCGATTGCCATACTCAGCAGCTTGGCAATCCAGCTATTTAGCTCACTCTCCGCAGTCACTGGCACCAAATCTCCGTTCGTCAGCAGCTCGTAACGACAGTCACTGCCATCGTCATAAGCCAGAAAGTCCTTAAAAGTCAGTAGTTTGGGCTGTGCCTGAGTCATCTAGGAATCCTACTGCCAGCGGGTGTGTAACTGTTCCATCCACTTGCGCGTTCCAAAAACGCCAGAGAGCAAGCTTGGAACGTGTAAGTCAGCATCTAGTGCTTCCCAATGTAGCCCACTGCCAGAGGGAGCGACTTCTACAGCTTGCAAGTCTTCTGTGCTGGCTTCAGTCAATCCCTGAGCAATTGCCGCTGGGAAGCTGAATATAGCACCACTACGGAATTTGATAACGACCATTTCGGTAGTGACGTCGTATCGTGCAGACACGGCCACCGGTTGCGTTAAACCTGATAGGGCAGATGCCTGAGCTGTTTCTAGTTGCTGCATGAAACCAAAGCCAAATGTGGGTATCAAGCACAATCATCGTAAAGCGTCCCAGTCTTCGGCAGGTACGGCAGGCTCAAATGGATCCTCATATTTGAGGATGGTGCCTTTCAGCGGATACGCCGGATTTGAGGGCAGGACAGTTGAAGGCGTTTGAGGATGTTCCAGAATAATAATCTCCACCCTTTCGCCTGACTGAAAGGGGAGTCCTTCTAGAACCAAAGTGCCGTTCTCAGAAACTGTGGCATAGACTTTGTAAGCATTCATAGTGCAACTCGACTAGAAACTGCCTGCCAGGGCGTCTACGCAGCGTTCGCAGATGGTGGGGTCGTCTTGCGATTCGCCCACATGGGTGGAGTAATTCCAGCAGCGATCGCACTTCTCCCCCTCGGCATCCACTACGCCAATGCCAAAGGCATCAGACTCACTGCTAAACTTCAGCCCCTGTAGGCGGTCGGGCGAGTCTAACAGCTCTACCTGCGACACCAAGAACAGATACCGCAGCTCATCCACGTGAACAGAACCGGCTGCGGTACTGTCCGAGGGGTTCATCGCGGTCAGCTGCGCCTTCAGATCCGCATCGGTCACGTACAGCAGCACCTTAGCCTCTAAAGACGAGCCAATATCTTTTGCTGACCGCGCCTGTTCCAGAACCTTATTCACCTCGTCACGAATCTCTCTTAAGCGTGCCCAACGCTCAGCCAGCTCTGGTGTTGCCCAACTGTCGTCAAGGTTGACCCAACCCGCCGCAAAAACAGATTTGGAGCCCGTTTCATAGGGCATCGACTGCCAGATATCTTCGGCCATGTGCGAGAGGACTGGGGCAATGGCCTTAGCCAAGTTCTCAATGGCAACAGCTAGCACCGTCTGACAGCTGCGACGGCGAGGCGAATCGGCGGCGCTGATATATAGCCGGTCCTTGGCAACGTCCAGATAGAAATTCGACAGATCAACCACGCAGAAATTCTGCACCGTTTGGAAGAACTGAAAAAATTGATAGGACTCAAACGCAGACTGAATATCGCTAAACACCTCCGTCATCCGGTGCAGCATGTAGCGGTCCAGCTCCGGCATTTGGTCGTAGGGGACGGCGTTGGTTTTGGGGTCAAAGTCGTGCAGGTTGCCCAGCAAGAATCGAGCCGTGTTGCGGATCTTGCGATACACATCGGCCATCTGCTTGAGGATGGTTTTGCCGATGGGCACATCTGAGGTGTAGTCCACCGACGACACCCACAGCCGCAGCACGTCTGCGCCGTAGGGAGGCTCCTGTTTCTGATTCTTGCCGCCTTCGATGATGGTGTAAGGGTCCATCACATTGCCGAGGGACTTGCTCATCTTGCGGCCCTTCTCATCCAGGGCAAAGCCGTGGGTCAGCACCGTTTTGTAGGGGGCGCAGCCGTGGGTAGCCACGCTAGTGAGCAGACTGGACTGGAACCAGCCCCGGTGCTGGTCGGACCCTTCCAGGTACATTTCCACCGGGTAGTGCAGCTGCTCTCGCTGGTCGGCCACCGCAGCCCAGGAAGAACCGGAGTCAAACCACACGTCCATGGTGTCGTAGCCCTTGCGGTAGGTGCGACCGTTGTTGCGATAGCTTTCGGGCAGTAGCTCGTCTACGGACAGCTCCCACCAGGCGTTGGACCCCTTCTCGGCAACGATGCCCTGGATGTGGGTCAGGGTCTCTTTGTTCATCAACGGCTCACCCGTTTCCTCGTCGTAGAACGCGGGAATTGGCATGCCCCAACTGCGCTGGCGCGAAATGCACCAGTCAGCACGATCGCTCACCATTGCCGTAATCCGGTTCTGACCGCTGGCCGGAATCCATTCCACCTCGTCGATGGCGGTGAGCGCTTCATCGCGGAACCCAGCAACCGAGGCAAACCACTGTTCGGTGGCGCGGTAAATGACCGGCTTTTTGGTGCGCCAGTCGTAGGGGTAGCTGTGGGCGTAGGGGTCTTCTTTGAGCAAGGTGCCGTTTTCGGTAATGGCGTCGATGACGGCCTCGGTACCGTTAGTCAGC
Organism: uncultured bacterium; assembly: GCA_963923025.1. Lineage (GTDB taxonomy): Bacteria > Cyanobacteriota > Cyanobacteriia > Phormidesmidales > Phormidesmidaceae > CAWUKV01. The sequence goes on along the minus strand of CAWUKV010000293.1, from coordinate 1,295 downwards.
ACTTTAAGCCCTTCAAACTGTCCGGCATCTGCCGTGTAGCGACCGGCTTCGTCCACCAGAACGATGGGCTGAATGCCGTTTTCTTGAGCGGCAAAGAAGTCTTCTGGGCCGTGGGCTGGGGCGCTGTGGACCAGGCCCGTACCGGAGTCGGCGGTGATATCGTGCCCGGAGGCGACCACCGGCATCGTCTGGTCAAACAGGGGATGCTGGTAGGCGGAACCCGCCAGGTCCGCGCCGGGTAACGTCGCCTTAACCGTCAGCTCGGTGTCAAACAGCTGCGACAGGCGCTCGACTGATTCTGCCGCAACGATGACGTATTTGGGCGACTTGGGCTGCACGGCCTGGAAGCCTTCAACCACGGCATAGCTGAGGTTGGGGTTGCCCCGAGTAAACTGGTTGGAGACCAAGGTCCAGGGCGTTGTAGTCCAGATGGCGAGGCCCAGATCGTCCGCGTAGTCGGCTAGCTTGGCCTTGGCTGTATCGGACAGCACCGTCATGGTGAAGGCGACGTAGACGCTGCGGGAGACGTGACCGTCGGGATACTCCAGCTCGGCCTCGGCCAGGGCCGTTAGGGAGCTGGGGCTCCAGTACACGGGCTTGAGACCGCGATAGATGTGTCCCTTTTCAACCATGTCGGCAAAGACACCGAGCTGAGCGGCTTCGTACTCGGGCTGTAGGGTGATGTAAGGGTTCTCCCAGTTGCCCCAAACGCCGAATCGCTTAAAGCCCGTGCGCTGATTGTCGATGGTTTCGAGGGCAAATTCCTTGGCTTTTTTGCGCAGCGCCAAGGGGGTGAGCTGCTTGCGCTCTTCTTTGCCCAGGGTTTGCAGCACCTTGAGCTCAATCGGCAGGCCGTGGCAGTCCCACCCGGGCACGTAGCGCACCTTGCGGCCCTGAAGCAGCTGATATTTGTTGATGATGTCCTTCAGCACCTTATTGAGGGCGTGGCCCATGTGCAGGTTGCCGTTGGCGTAGGGCGGCCCGTCGTGCAGAACGTAAACCTCGCCGGGGTTGTCCTGGGACAGGGTTTCGTAAATTTTGCTCTCTTCCCAAAAAGCCTGGAGTTCAGGCTCCCGCTTGACGGCATTGGCCCGCATGCTGAAGTCGGTTTTCGGCAGCAGGACGGTGTCTTTGTAGCTTTTGGGGTCAGTCACGGTGGAACAATCGCGCGAATCGCGGTTAGAGAGTAGGGAATAGTAACGGCCATTCTGCCTTAGATGACCGGGCGCTTCAAGTTTTGTGGATGACAAGTTTAACCCGGCGACTACTCGCCGCGATCGCGCTACACCCAATCC
>CAWUKV010000292.1:0-4709 GCA_963923025.1 uncultured bacterium | reverse complement strand
GGTGGCCTGATATCGTAGCTTAATTGGATGTGTTTACCCGGATTTTATATAACTAAGCGCAGCGTAAATTCTCTCTGACTCAGGAGTATTCTCGACCTAGTCTTTGGGAAGAGATCCAAGTCACTCGGCAAAATTTACACGTAACGACACGATTTGTCGTATCCAATCAACAGAAGCCCTGCACGCCTCTCCTCAAGCCCCTTGGCAGTGCATAACCCTACCTATATCTATTAGTATATAGATGCAAATCAATGCATAACCTGGCCGCCCCGGACTATGACGTCTCCCAACCCCTCCACATCGGTGACAACCCCAAACTTCATCAGTCAGATACGCACGGCCATCGCCCAAATTACCGACACCTCCATTCCAGCGGTAGATATCGATCTGACAAACTGCGATCGCGAACCGATTCATATTCCCACCGCGATTCAGCCCCATGGCGTGCTGATTGCCTTAGACATGGACAATCACCGCATTGTTCAGGTCAGTCAAAACATCGAGGAATATCTGGGACAGCCGCCTGCGACGCTCCTGGGTCAACCCTGGACGGACCTACTCAGCGAAGCGCAAATTGAACAGGTGGAAAACTGCCTGATGGAGCAGTTTGAAGCCACCAACCCGCTGCGCCTAGAACTGTCGGTCAACGGTGAAATGCGGCCCTTTGCAGCGGTGGTCCATCGCAGCAACGATTGTTTGGTCCTTGAGCTAGAACCTGCTGAATCGAGCATCGTCGACTTTTTTGACTTTTACAGCCTGGTCAAGCAGCCCATCAGCCGACTGCAAAAAACCACAATACTGACAGAGCTGTGTGACACCGCCGTCCAAGAGATCAAACAGATTTCGGGGTTTGACCGGGTGATGGTGTACCGCTTTGACCCCGATGGGTCGGGACACGTCATTGCAGAAGCCTGCGAAAATGATGCAGAACCCTTCTTAGGTTTGCACTACCCTGCTACTGACATTCCCAAACAGGCCAAATATCTCTACACGCTCAACCCCCTCCGCCTGATTCCCGATGCGGCCTACCAGGCTGTGCCCTTACTGGCCTGGGAAGGGGCAGCACAGTCGGAACCGCTCGACATGAGCCTGTCGACCCTACGAAGCGTTTCCCCGCTGCACACCGAATACCTGTGCAACATGGGGGTACGGGCCTCAATGTCTATTTCACTGATTCGAGATCGCCAGCTGTGGGGGCTAATTGCCTGTCACCACAATAGCCCTCGAAAAATTCCCTACGAAACGCGGACCATCTGCGAATTTTTGGGACAGGTCATTTCTATGGAGCTAGCGTCCCGAGAAAATGCCGAGGACAGCAGCTATAAGATTAAAATCAAAGCTGTCCAGGCAGAGTTGGCCCAAGCCTTAGCTGCAGGGGTGAGCCTAGCGGATGGTCTGACGCAGTCTATGGACTCGTTGTTGGCTCTGACGGGAGCAACTGGCGTCGCCTACTGCGAGCAGGAAAACGTGACCCTATTTGGGCAAACCCCCAGCCCAGCTGCTGTACTGGCATTGCAAGATTGGCTCAAGCCTCAGTTTGAGCAAGACGTTATCTATCAGACAACAGCGCTAAGCCAGGTTTACCCTGCGGCCACGGCCTATGCCGATACCGCCAGCGGCCTGCTGGCACTGTCAATCTCCCACATCCAGCAGATCTATGTGCTGTGGTTTCGCTCTGAGGTCGTCCAAACCGTCAACTGGGCCGGTGACCCCAACAAACCAGCCGATCTAGACGAAAACGGCCAGATTTATCTGTCGCCGCGTCAATCCTTCGAACTTTGGAAACAGACCGTTCACAAGCAGTCGTTACCCTGGCGACCCTGTGAAATCGAAGCTGCGGTTGAGCTCCGCAGCGCTGTCATTGGCCTGGTCCTGCGTCGAGCCGATGAGCTGGCCCAACTCAACTCAGAACTAGAGCGCAGCAACGTCGAACTCGACTCGTTCGCCTACGTCGCCTCCCATGATCTGAAAGAACCGCTGCGGGGTATACACAACTATTCCAGTTTCCTAATCGAAGACTACGGCGATCAGCTGGGTACCGACGGTGCCGACAAGCTAGCAACGTTGATGAACCTAACCCAACGAATGGAGGACCTAATTAACTCCCTGTTGTACTACTCCCGGTTGGGTCGAGCGGAACTCTCTATCCGATCGGTAGACCTAAATAAAGTAGTCAAGAGTGCGCTGGAGGTTATCCAGATGAGCAAATCGGAGCAGGTTGACTTTCGCATTCCTCGCCCTTTGCCCACCGTAAGCTGCGATCGCACCCAATTTTCTGAGATATTCACTAACCTCATCACCAACGCTATTAAGTACAACGATAACCCTGAAAAGTGGGTCGAAATTGGCTCTCTGCCAGCAGCCGAAGCCCCTAATAAACCGCAGGATCTGTCCCCAGACGCGCTAGTCCTATACGTCCGCGACAACGGCATTGGCATTCGTCCCCGGCATCTTGATAACGTCTTTCGCATCTTTAAGCGGCTCCACGCACCAGGACGTTATGGGGGTGGCACGGGTGCAGGATTAACCATCGTCAAGAAAATAGTTGAGCGACACGGGGGGCAAATTTGGGTGGAGTCAAGCTATGGTAGTGGGAGTACTTTTTTCTTTACCATCGAAAATCCAGGGCCATGACGAGTTCTCCCTATCCAACCTTGCTGGTCGTTGAAGACAGCGACGAGGATTTTGCAACGCTGGGGCGAATCATTACGAAGGACTGCAACGTCGACGTCCCTATCGTGCGCTGCACTGATGGCGATGATGCCCTAGACTTTTTGCATCGTACGGGCTCCTACAATGGCGATCAAACTAAGCCCCCCAGCATAATTCTGCTAGATCTGAACCTGCCCGGTACAGACGGTCGTGAGGTGCTGGCGGAAATCAAGCAGGATGACGAGCTGAAGAAGATTCCGGTGGTGATCTTTACCACCTCGTCCAATCCTAAAGATATTGACGTGTGTTACCGATACGGGGCGAACAGCTACATACTCAAGCCTACAGGCATTGAGCAACTTAAAACATCGGTCAAACAGTTCATTGACTATTGGTTTGAGGCAACTGTCCTGCCAGACCAAGTTATGCCCCGTCCCTAGGCCACATGCGATAATAGTGAAGCACCGCCTGCAGCTGTAGGATAGGCGGCATCACCCCTTGGGTAGATTATTTTTATTCTCTACTCATTAACAATAATTGCAACTTTCTTAATCTGACGCTATGCCGGATACCGCTGTCAGCAACGCCACAAACAATGTTTCCGATTCAGCTAAAGCGTCACAGAACAATCGGCTAAGCGCGGTCAACAACGAGGGCGGCAAGATGCCAGCGTACAAAATCCTAATTGTTGACGACTCGGCAGCCGACCGGCACGTTTACTGTCGGTATCTATCCAAGGTAAGCGACTATAGCTGCGACACCACTGAAGCCGAAGACGGCGAAACTGCCCTAGAGTTGCTTCAGGAGAGGCCGTTTGACCTGATTCTGCTAGATTACCGTCTACCTGATATGGATGGACTGGAGCTGTTTAGGCAGCTCCAGCAGCCGTCTACTCCACCGGTCATCATGCTGACGGGCGAGGGGAGTGAACAAATTGCGGTAGAAGCGCTCAAAATGGGCGTACAGGACTACCTGATCAAAGGCAATCTGAAGCCCGAGACGCTCGATCAAACGGTGCGTCGGGTGATTACTCAATGGCAGCTCAAGCAGAACATTGCCCGACAGCAGTCCAGAATGCGCCTGGTAGCCGACATTGCCGTGCGCATCAGCCAATCTATGGACGTTGCTCAAACACTGACTACTGCGGTGACTGGGTTACGAGCGTTGCTGGACTGCGATCGCGCCCTAATTTATCAGTTTGGGCCTGACATGAGCGGCGACGTCGTCGCAGAGTCTGTTTTATCAGGTTGGACGCACAGCAAGGGACAGCATATCGAAGACACCTGTTTTCGAGACCATGGTGCGGAGCGCTACCTCAAGGGGCACCATACCGTCGTTGGTGACGTACATAACTCGCATCTGTCAGCGTGTCACCTTGAGCTTTTAGAACAGTTTGAAGTCAAAGCCAAGCTGGTCGCACCGATTGTCCTTAGAAACCTGGAGAATGGTCAGGGTGCCCGGTTATGGGGGCTGCTGATTGCCCATCACTGTCGCAGCACCCGCGATTGGCAACCCGATGAGCTAAGCCTGGTAGATGATCTCGCTGTTCAACTCTCGGTCGCTCTACAGCAAAACGTCCTCATCAAAACCTTGAAACAGCGCGCTCGCAACCTCAGCAAAACGAACAAACAGCTGACGCACACCTCCAAGCTTCTGGAAAACCGCAATGCTGAACTGGATCAGTTCGCCTACGTGGCCTCCCACGATCTAAAAGCACCGTTACGGGCCATCAAGAACCTAGCAGATTGGATCCAGGACGACTTAGCAGATAAGCTCCCAGAAGAGAATCAGCAACAGCTTAACCTCATGAAATCGCGGGTTCAGCGGATGGAGGGTTTCATTGAAGGGCTGCTGCAATATTCTCGGGCAGGTCGGCAAAGCTTAGAAGCCATCCCAATTAATGCCCATCAGCTAATCGCCGATATTGTTGATGAGCTATCGCCCTCGCAGACGGTCACTGTTACCGTACCTGAGTCTCTATCGCCACTCCAGACTCAGAAACTTCTGCTAGAGCAGGTCCTAAGCAATTTAATTAGTAACGCAGCCAAGTACCACCA
>CAWUKV010000291.1:0-4723 GCA_963923025.1 uncultured bacterium | reverse complement strand
AGACTATTTTAACCCTTGTTAAAACTCCAGGTTTCAAGATGGATGAGGTTTAAATGACGGCCTTAAGTCTTGCAGGAATCTTGATTGGCACAGGTACTTCAGACACGAACGCTCCTGAGGTGTCCTGGCAGCTGCTGCAATCGCGGGAATATTAAACCTGTCTCCCGATATGAAATCAAATCACGAGCTAGCATGTTCGCCGCTGAAAGCCTGATTGGACTAAAACTCAACCGTCGCTATCAGCTCCAGTCTTTGCTGGGCAGCAGTCCTGACCGTCGCACGTTTCTAGCCATAGACTCGCAGGCAGAAGGACCACAGCAGGTCGTCATCAAGCTATTTTTGTTTAGCTCAGAAGCCAACTGGGAGGCATATCGCCTATTTGAGCGCGAAACAGAGACGCTGAAGTCTCTAGATCACACCGCAATTCCCAAACATCTGGGCGCCTTTGATGTTGAAACGCCGCTGGGTAAGGGCTTTGCCCTGGTGCAGACCTATGTGCCGCTCAAGTCGCTGCGGGAGTGGGTTGAAGCCGGTCGCCGGTTTGCAGAAGCTGACCTCGTCCATATCGCCGCAGAACTGCTCACGGTGCTGAGCTACCTACATGGAATGCAGCCGCCAGTCATTCATCGAGATATCAAGCCGAGCAATATTCTGATGGGGGACCGTACAGCTCACAGTCCCGGCGAAGTATACCTGATTGACTTTGGCTCGGTACAAACGGCGGAACACGGTGGAACTCGCACAGTGGTTGGTACCTACGGCTACATGCCGTTAGAGCAGTTTGGTAACCGCGCGGTGCCTGCCTCAGATTTGTATAGTCTCGGAGCAACACTGATTTATCTCGCTACTGGGCAGCATCCTGCCGATCTGCCTCAGCAGAACCTCAAGATTGACTTTGCCTCCCAGGCCAATCTGAGCCCTAGGCTAACTCAGTGGATCGGGCAGCTTGTCGATCCAGAGATATCAAACCGACCACAGTCGACTGAGATCGCGCTACAACAGCTTCAGCAACTTGAAACCCGTCGTGCCGTCCGCCTCCTTCCCGCTAGTCGTGCTGTGCTAAAGAACTGGGGTTTGGGCTCGGTGTGGACTACCGAATCACCCGCAGCGACCACCCCTACCGAGACGCTGCGGTCTCCAGTCCAGTCTGTAGAGGTCTATGCTGATGATGAACAGATTGAAATCGACCTTCCACTCCATCGACTCGTGACCCGCCACATCATGGTCTTTAAACCCTATCGAGACCATCTTTGCGAAGAGAATTCTTGGAAGCTGATTGTTCTCTATGCCGCGCTCACTTTTGTCTTTCCCTTTGGCAATCCGCTGCTGTGGCCTCAGTACCGATGGCTGTGGGTCGGTATCAGCCTGATTGTGTTTGGGCAGCTCTGCAAGCGTTATAACTATAAACAACAAGAACAGCTACTTGGCTATCGCCTCCGTCTAGAAGTACTCGAGGGTCAACGATATCTGAGTCTAGTCGGCCTCTCTTCTCAACAAGAAATTGGCAGCAAAATTAGTCGGGCTAAGTTAACACAATATGTCTGTGAGCCGAGAGAAACAATAGGCTACGGGCTCTATCTTCGGTTTTGCGAAAGCAAATACAGGCAGCGCAGCGATCGATCGTCCGATAGCTATATCGCAGATACTGAGAAGCATGTCAGTGTACAGATTGACCGAGAGGAAGCCAAACAATTAAGCAAAGTATTAGACCCCTGGTGCGGAGATCTCAAACCTTGGTTAAACAAAGACGGTTCCATCAAACAGCAACCCAAAAAACAAAAGCGAAAATCTAAATAGTCGTGCCTTGAGCGCACTTCTAACTTCTCTATGTTGTCTAACCCACAACTACTCGTGGCTGCCGTCTCAGCTCACTAGGTTCAACCGGCGTTAGCTCCCCAGCATTCAGCGTCCAGCACAGGTCCGCCATATCCACCAAATCCTCAGCATCGTGAGAGACGACTAGCAAGCTCCATTCTTTTTTGAGCTTGCCCAGCAGGTTAACCAATTGCTGACGCATGGACCAGTCCAGTCCGGCCGTGGGCTCGTCTAACAGCAGCAGGTAGGGCTGACGAATCAGCTGTACAGCCAGGGCGAGTCGCCGCTGCTGCCCGCCGCTCAGTGCATGGGGCGGCGTTTGAAAGCCGATGTCGCCTAGGCCCACCGATTCTAGAGTTTCGTGAATGCGCTCAGAGGTGACGTCGATTTGGCCGAGGCGAAGTTCTTCCCCGACTGTGTGGCCGCAAAAGTGCCGCTCGGGAAACTGAAACACAATACCCGCCAGCTGCTGAAGCTGTTCGGGCATCAGCTCTTGCTCGCGCCAGCACAGTTCGCCGCTAGTTGGGGTAGAGAGACCCGCCAACATTTCCAGCAGCGTGCTTTTGCCTGAGCCGCTGGGACCGATAATCAGCCCCATCTGCTTTGGGGCTAGGGTCAGAGAAATATTTTTGAGAATAGGAATGGCGCTGGCGGCAGGATGGTAGTGAATGTTGTTCAGATTCAGCATGTCGAGCCGCGTAGAGAGTTGAGGCGATAGATGAGACTCTATTATAGGTTGCCCGATTGACTGAATTTTGGGGCCGATCTTGGGGTGTGAGTTTTGGCCGGGCGAAATGCGGGGCAATTTGAACTGCGAAGCTGGATATCGCCGGGTTCTGAATGCTGGGACTGTAAAAAGAGAGGGGTGGCCCCACTTTGGTCTGAACGGTAGCACCTGTTACCGCGGACACCTGTGCATAGTGTCATAGCCCCCATGCCCGGTCGAATTTTCCCCTTGCTAGACTGAAGCCACCTTGCCCTGGTGCGATATGCCACCTACCCAGGGCTGATTTTTTGTTATTTTTTTCGTGGATCCACTCGGGAGTTGATGGATGTCTGTCTTTAGAGAACCAATTGCAAACCTGCGCCATCGTGCCAAGCGTGCTGGCGCACTGATGCTGGGCGGGGCAACGCTGGGGCTCAGCTTGCTTAGTACTCCAGCCCTGGCAGATCCGTTTCGGCCTAATGCGCCCAGCTCGACAATAGATGACCAAACTGAGGTGGCCTTTGAACTCATCTTTGAGGACGGTAACTATCAGGCGGCACGGGGCGTTTTAGAAGATGCGATCGCAGATGGCACTGACGACCCCCTCGCCTACGCCATGATGGGCTCTATGGCCTTTCTTGACCAGGACTGGGCGGCTGTCGATGAGTACGGCCAGCTCACCCAGGATATGGCTGCTGCTCTTGTGGACGAGGATGAGCTGCGCGGCAACCTCTACCAGGGCGTCGGTGTTTTCTATCGGGGTGCGGCGATGCTGAAGGAGCGCGGCGTTGCTCGGGGTACACCCCAGGCACTGGGCATGCTACAGCAGGTATTTGGCTACATCGAAGCAGCTGAGGCTGTTGACCCAGACGATCCGGAGCTGAGCTTGCTAAAGGGCTTTATGGACTTAATGCTGGCGGTTAACCTGCCTTTTGCAAACCCGCAGCAGGCCATCGACCGACTCGAAGACAACGCTCACCCGGCCTACGTTGCCCAGCGGGGCATTGCGCTAGGCTACCGAGATTTAGATGAGTACAACAGTGCGATCGCTGCTGTCGACCAGGCCATTGCTGCGGCCCCTGACAACCCCGAACTGCTGGCACTAAAGGGCCAAATCTACGCCCGTCTAGGTGACGCGTCCACCAGCTTGACCTACTACAACCAGGCCCTAGAGAACAGTGACATTCTGCACCCTCGTCTGGCCAGCCAGATTGAATACGAGCAGTGCAGCATTGAAGGGATCAGACCCCACGAGCAATGTCTGACTGACTCAGGCCTGCGAGACTTTCAGCTACAGGCAAGCCAGTAGAGTGCCTTGTCGTACTAGTCGCTGAGTAGCGCCTCGACAAACTCATAGCTGGAAAATGGGCGGAGGTCTTCAATGCCTTCGCCCGCGCCGATAAAGCGAATGGGCAGGCCCAGCTGCTGTACCACCGCCAGAGCCACACCGCCTTTTGCGGTGCCGTCTAGCTTGGTCAGCACCACACCGCTGAGGTTAGCAGCTTCTGAGAAAACCTGGGCCTGGCGCACGCCGTTTTGACCCAGCGTGGCATCCAGCACTAACAGCGCTTCGACGTTGGCGTCGGGTGCTTTTTTATTGATGATGCGGCGAATTTTAGCCAGCTCGTCCATCAGGTTCTTCTTGTTTTGCAGGCGACCCGCAGTGTCCACCAGCAGCAGCTCCGTATTGCGAGACTGGGCGGCGCTGATGCCGTCGTAGACCACGGCGGCGGGGTCAGTATTCTGACCGGGGTTGGCGATGACGTCTACCTCACTGCGCTTGCCCCATACCTTCACCTGTTCCACCGCAGCGGCACGGAAGGTGTCGGCAGCAGCAATCAGGCAGCGGTAGCCGGACTTGGTAGCCACGTGGGCCAGCTTGCCGATGGTGGTGGTTTTGCCTGCGCCGTTCACGCCGGTCATCATCCAAATATTCAGCTTGTCGTTTTCGGGGACGAATAGCAGGTTGTGAGTGTCGCCCAACGGCTGGTCGAGCATGTCGCGCAGCAGCGTTTTCAGATACTGGATGGCCTGCTCCGGTGGCAGGGTTTCTTCTCGCAGGCGGGCCTGAAGCGATTCGATAATGGTGTCGGTGGCTTCAATGCCTACGTCAGCCTGGAGCAGCAGCGCTTCAATTTCGTCTACGGCATCGGCGTTGAGCGGCCCCTGACCAACGATGGATTTGAGCTGGTTGACCAGGCT
>CAWUKV010000290.1:0-4730 GCA_963923025.1 uncultured bacterium | reverse complement strand
TGTACTGCACCGAAGCTAAGTCTCGCAGAATCTGCCGCTGGTTAGCTTCCTGCCCTACCCGCAAGGGAATCGAAGCATTTAGGTATTCCGACGGAATACCCAGACCGTAGATACAGCTGACCGAGGCTACGACGATGACGTCCTTGCGTTCGAAGAGCGATCGCGTGGCCGAGTGGCGCAGCATGTCGATCTCTTCGTTGACCGAGGCAGTTTTGGCAATGTACGTATCTGAAACCGGCACGTAGGCTTCGGGCTGGTAGTAGTCGTAATAGCTAATGAAGTACTCGACGGAGTTTTCAGGAAAGAACTCCCGCAGCTCGTTACAGAGCTGTGCTGCTAGGGTTTTGTTATGGGCCAGCACCAGCGCTGGTCTACCAATCTGGTCAATTACCCGTGCCATGGTGTGGGTTTTGCCCGTACCCGTTGCGCCTAACAGGGTCTGGTACTGGTGCTGGTTATTGAGAAAGCCCGTGAGCTGCTGAATAGCCTTGGGCTGGTCACCGGTCGGTTCAAAGGGGGCTTGGATGTTGAAATTTGCCATAAAATTTGTCGGGCCAACCGATAGGAGCAGTAGCGGAGTACGACGACTGTGCCAGTCCCGGCGTCTGAACAGCTGACGGCGGCAATGGCACAAATTTCATTGTAAGAAAATATTCTGGCTGGGCAGTGCGGATAGCCGTTGTCGGTTCCCACACCAAGGGGCGAAGCTACTGAGTATTGTAACGATTTACCCGCTGGCTCGCTGGTTTGAGCACTGGTTTATGGGTCATTCGCCAAAGTGGTTGTAGGGCTCAGCTGTACGCAGTGGTGCGGCTGATAATACAGACATGAACACGCTACACCGATCCTACGCTGCTCTACTTGCGATCGCGCTGCTGTCCACTACGGCCTGTGCTCCTTCGCCGCCCGCTACCACGAGCGAAGACACCCATGGCGATACCATCCCCGTCCAAGTTGATCAAAACACCACGGACGCTGCCTCAGCCTGCGGCATTGACGATGCCCCTGCCCCGCTGTCCTTGCCGGAGCGTTTACCTGCGTTTGAGGCTTTCAACTTTAGAACGACCCGTCACGAGGTGATGGATAACACCCTCGTTTTCGAAAACGCCCGCTATCGCTTTATTTTCTGTCGTCCTACCCGGACCTGGTTTGCTGAATCCCTGATGCCTGCCGATGAAGCTGTGTTAGGGGACTACCGCGCCTATGACGAACCCCCACCCTACGAGGCGATAGCGCTGGACGGTAACACCTATGAAGCCCGTGTCCGCTTAGCTGTTGACTGGGCCAACAGTGCCGAACCGCCTACTGTTGTGCCTGTTGTTTTCGACCTCATTGCCCCAGGAACAGAAGCCCCCACCTCTATCACGCTTTACGATAGCCAAGACATTCAAGCTAAAGAATACGGGGCCGACGCAGGCGTTCCCCACATTAGCCGCAGCGTCGCCCATGATGGATCCCTCTGGTGGGCGATTGGCTTTGAAATGGGCGAAGGCTTCAGCGGCGTCACGACGATTGTTCAGTACGATCCTGCGGTGGAAGCAGGGGATGGACTGACCCTCTGGCAGTCTGACGAGTTAGGGGCAGTGCAAATCAATGACATGATTGTTACAGGTAGCGGTGACGATCTCACCCTGTGGCTGGGTACCCAGTATGCAGGGGAAGGGAATCCTTATTTGCCCGCTCTAGGGCTGGTGGCCTACCGCCCGCGCGAAGATCGGTTCACCCACTACACGCCGACCAACAGTCCCCTCGTGGGGGTAATTCCCACCCAGCTGGTGAGGATGAACGATAGCCTCTGGGCGGCTACGGGCAGCGGCGCGTGCGAAATTCCGATACAGGAGACTAATTTGTTTAAGCGGTGGAACTGCTGGCAATTCACCGTGCAGGCTGAGCTACCAGAGGCAGGTTCAGGCGCAGGGCTTGAGCTTTACAGCAGCCTACTGGCAGAGACACCCGCAACAACTGTAAGCGGCGAAACAGTCGAGGTCCTTTGGGCTGCAACAACAGAACCGCCGAGAGAAACGCTGACCAATACGCCGATGCGCTATGAGGTCCGCTATGAAGATGGGTTTGAGGCCGCGCTAGACAACGGCGCACAGCGCTACCAAGCCGGGACACTCTACGACGATACTGACCCGCCCAACTTGTATTGGCCGGGTCAGCCTTGGCAGTGGAATGGGGTGCGGTTTGTGCGATCGCACGATGCCGTTTCCGAGTCGCGCTTCGGTGGTGGTCCCTTTGGCTTAGGCCCCAACGACTGGAACGGCTTTATTAACAACTGGTACACCATGCGGGGCAACCTTGACCTGTTGGCGCTGACGGAAACAGAAACGCAGATCCGCTACTACGCGGGCTGGGTCGAAGCGGATCAGCTCTCGCCGTACATTGCCTTTGAACCAACGGAGTGGACCCGCGAGAAAGAGAAAAATCCTCTGGTTAAAATTCGTGAAGAGCTGACGCCGATCAATCCGTTTGAATAGACACTCAAATCGCTTTCTAGTACCGGAATGCAGTCTCTTAGACCTGTAGGGAAAACTAGACATACGGTCTAACGCATCGGAGACTTTAACCATGAAACCTGTTGTTATGCTGAGTACCCTGGCTCTGCTGGGCTGCTTTGCCTGTCAGCGAGGCACCGCAGTCACAACTGCCGTTGCACAACCCGTGGCTACAGCAGACACCTCAGCGTCCGCTACACCCGCTGTGCAGGTTTCTTCCCCAAGCACAGCGTCTCCGACTGCTACTGCCCCCATACTCACAGCTCAGACGTCTGCGTGCGATGTTAGCCAGACTCGTGTACCCCTGGCCAAACTGGCGGAGCCCAGCTGGTATGCGTCTACCAATCTCTACTTTCGGCCCTACGACATCTCAACGGATTCAGACACCATCGTCTTTAAGAACAGTCGCTATCACTTTACTTTTTGCCGGTCGGACCGGAGCTGGTCAATACAGTCTGCCGTTGCGGGTGTAGAAGAAACCGGCGCGTGGGATGACCCAGGAGCCTATACCGAAACGGAGTTAGCGGGTCAAACCTATCGGGCTAAAGTCCAGCTCTCGTCAGACAGGGACGAAGTGGTGTTTGAGCTGGGGCGACCCGACACAGACGAGCCTATTATCCAGACACTTTATACCCAAAACCAGCTGCAGCAAGCGGGATTCGGTTATGACCTTGGGTTCCCCATTATCAGCCGTGCCGTGGCTCATGACGGTTCACTCTGGTGGGCGGTCCACTTTGAGCAAGGCGAAGGGTGGAGCGGGATTGCTACGGTGGTGCAGTACCGGCCCGGCAGCGACAGGCTACAAGTCTTACAGCCAGAGGCCCTAGACTCGGCTCGAATCATGGACATGGTGGTCACCGGCAGCGGTGATCAGCGGGCTCTATGGCTGGCAACTCAGTATTCAGGCGAAGGTAGCCCAGAAATACCGGCAAAGGGGCTGGCGGTTTATCTGCCGAGTACGGACGAGGTCATCCCTTACACCGTAGACAATAGCCCCCTAGTGGGCGCAATTCCCAGCAGTCTTGAGCAGGTCGATGATCGCCTGTGGGTCGCGACCGCCAACGGCGTCTGCGAGATTCCCGCCCAAACACCGGGTCAGTACGACGCTTGGAACTGCTGGCGGTTTACCGCCGAAGCCGAACTGCCTACGGGCGGCGTCCCTCTCTACCGCAGCGTTCTAAGCGAGGATCCCACTACGATTCTGTCGGGCGCAACCGTAGAGGTGCTGTGGGCCAGCTACACCACGGATGATGAACTGCGGACGCCGGACCAAAGCCGCTTTGAGGTGCGCTATGAGCAGGGCTTTACAACAGGTCTAGAGCGGGGGGCAGAGGTTTGGTCCGATGTTGTGTACTGCGACGGTGAACCGCTGTGTGGGTTTTACTGGGCCGGGCGTGAATGGCACTGGGACGGCGAGCGGTTTGCGCGATCGCACGACGAAGTCGTCATCAACTACATTGCTGGTGGTCCGATGGGCCTGGGCGCTGAACTTTGGGCAGAGAACGTTCCCGACTGGCAGCTCATGCGCGGTGACTTTGACCTGCTTACCCTTGACGACGCTGAAACCCGCCTCCGCTACTACTCTGGCTGGGTCGATGCCGCAGAGTTAGACCCGTACGTTACCGTAGTGCCCCAATCTTGGTCCGCCGCCGGGCAGCGCAACCCGCTGTTGGATGTGATGGCGACGTTACCTGAGCAAAGCCAATAGCGTCCCCTTCTGTTTGCCATAACCTCTGACCGCCATAATGGGTCAGAGAATCTGCTCAGGAGATCGAGTTGGTCAAGATGCTATCTTTTCCAGAAAATTTCTGGTGGGGGGCTGCCACTGCCGCCTATCAGATAGAAGGGGCAACCACCCAAGACGGTCGCCACCCTAGCGTATGGGACACCTTTAGTCAGCAGTCGGGGCGGGTGCTTAACGGCGACACCGGAGCGGTGGCCTGTAACCACTACCATCGCTTTGAAGATGACATTCATCTGATGCAGCAGCTAGGCATCCAGCACTACCGCTTTAGCATCGCCTGGCCCCGAATTCTCCCAGACGGCACGGGCGCGGTGAACCAGGCCGGACTGGACTTTTATCAGCGCCTAATCGATGCGCTACTGGCCGCAGGCATTACCCCCCACGTGACCCTATTCCATTGGGACAGCCCGCAGGCACTGGAGGACCGCTATGGCTCCTGGCAGTCTCGACAGATGGCGGTGGATTTTGCTGACTACGTGGCGGTTGTG
>CAWUKV010000289.1:0-4790 GCA_963923025.1 uncultured bacterium | reverse complement strand
GCCAGCAGTTTGGCATTCCGGCCATTTCGACTGGCGAAATTCTTCGGGCAGAGGTGGCAGCCGGTACTGAGCTAGGTCAGCAAGTCGCCGCTACGCTAGAGAAGGGTGAGCTGGTGTCGGATCGCATGATGATCGACCTGATTGAGAAGCGGTTGGGCCAGCCGGACGCTGTCCAGGGCTGGATTCTTGACGGCTATCCCCGCACGGCGTTTCAGGCGGAGGAATTAGATTTCCTTCTAGATAAGGTGGGGCAAAGGGTCGACAAGGCCATCTGGTTGGAGGTGCCCGCAGCGGTGCTGATGGTGCGATCGCAAAATCGGGGAGCCATTGACGATAGCCCCGAAGCCCTCAAGCGCCGCATCAAGAACCTGCTGGAGATTACAGTCCCCATGCTGGACTACTACGACTACCGCCAGCGGCTGCTGAAGGTAGATGGCAATCAGGAGCCCGATGAGGTCAAGCGCAGTATTCTGACCGCGCTGTAGGCTGCACAAAGCTTAATGGATGGGCTGACACGGCTCTGACACAATGGGGCGCGTAGCGTAGATAAAGCCTATGATGTTACCCACTCTTCAGCCCGCTCTTGCCCAGGGACGAGCACTAAAAATCATTAGCGGTCTGACTAATTTTGATCGCGATCGCACCCTTGCCATTGCCCGTGCCGCGCAAGCTGGCGGGGCCACTTTCCTCGATATGGCCGCTGATGCTGACCTAGTTCGGGCGGTCCGTCGAACGGTTGACCTGCCGATCTGCGTTTCTGCTGTCGAGGTTGAGACATTCCGTGCCCCGGTGGCCGCTGGCGCAGACCTGATCGAGATTGGCAATTTTGACGCCTTCTATGCCCAGGGCATTCGCTTTGAGGCGGACGAGGTATTAGACCTGACCCGTCGGACTCGGGCAGAATTTTCTGACATGATGTTGTCGGTAACGGTGCCGCATATTCTCTCGCTAGATGCCCAGGTAGCGCTGGCTCAGGCACTGGTAGAGGCTGGCGCAGACGTGATTCAAACCGAGGGTGGCACCAGCAGCCAACCCGGTCACGGCGGTACTCTGGGTCTAATAGAGAAAGCAGCACCGACATTGGCCGCAGCCTATGAGATTTCGCGGGCGGTTCCGGTTCCTGTCCTGTGCGCGTCTGGGCTGTCTGATGTGACGGTGGGGCTTGCGATCGCGGCTGGGGCTTCGGGCGTTGGCGTGGGCTCTGCGGTGAACAAGCTCAACGACGAGGTCGCCATGATTGCCGCTGTGCGTCGCTTGGCCGAAGCTATGCAGGCCGTTAGTGTTCGGGCTGTTGCGGTATAAATCTCTGCCACGTCTAGAACTAGAGTTTTCCCTAGGGAAAAGCTATAGATTTCGGGCTATGTGTGGTTTGGAACTAAAGGTTTCAAGCTGAACGTAGTTTAGCAGCTATTTATGGGGCAGCCGTCTTGGCTGCCTCCTGCCCAACGACTAGAGACAATCAACTACACTGACTGCGCTTCAATCTGTTTTAACAGCGCTTCCCAGTCTTCGTTCTTGACCAAAAATCGGGCAACGGCAACCTTTCGCTCCATGCCAGCTTGCTCGATGAGAAGCTTGTTATCCTTCACTGTGAGCTGTTCGTGGGGGGTGAGGGGATATCGTTTTACCACGTTGCCCAACAGGTTGTAGATTGTTATTCGATCTGGCTTGACCTCGAAGTAGGGGCGCTTGAGGTAGAGGTAGCCCACAATCAAAAACAGAATGCCGAGAATACCGGCTGAGACGAGCTGACCCAATAGCAGCAGCCACACTCCCAGCAGCAGGTTAATTAGCCCCATGGCGATAATCGCCCAAGCTAGCGTAGTTTTGTAACGCATCGTTAGCGTTGAGGGTGCTATCGCGGGTTCAGATGCCTCTCTCCAGCCATTGTCGTCAGATGATTTGAGCATACTTATCCCTTAAATTGCGAGTTGCCTGTTCCGAGTTTACCGGCGAACAGCGAAAAAAGAAGGTCCGCGATCACGGTCGTCTCAGCGTCATCCGCCCGGTCGTTTGCCGGTCTTTCTGATCCAGGCTAGGTCGAACGGGACTCCCGCCCTTTGCCCCTGAGAAATGGGCTGAAGCTTTAACCGACCGACTTTTTGTAGCCAGTGTTTAAGGACATCAGCTTTGGGCTCCGTGTCGATGGCATTGGGCATGACCAGGGCACAGCGGCCTTGCGAGGCCAGTAGATGCCAGCAGCGCTCTGCAAAGAGCCAGTCCAGTCGAGGCTGGGCTTTGGTCTCCCCCTGATGGCCGTACTGCTCACTGCGCTGAAAGTACTCGGTAACAAAGGCAAACTGACTCTGGTAAAACAGCCAAGCTTCCGCCAGCTCTGGGTCGGCCTCAATCAGCGCCTGCTTGGTCGTCTTCACCTGTTCCATAGAATAGGACTGGGCAATGTCGCTAAACTGCTGAAAAAACTCTTCCACCGTGGGCCGATAGCGTCCCCAGGGCGGGGCCGAGAGGATAACGCTAAAGCCGCCGTCCTCTAGCACTGTATTGAATGCGTACCCCCAATGAAAGGGAATGAGAATATCCAAATCTTCCAGCGTTACAAGACGACGCTGGGGCCGGTCGGTGAGCTGGGTCTCTCTGTACTGAATGCCGAGCTTTTGGCTAAACTCTTGCAACAGTAGCTGATTTAGCTTGCCCTGGGCCTGCCGGTCTAGCTTGCGAATGCTTTGACGCAGAAACTCCTGCTGGGCGTAGGCAGGTACGCCGGCATGTTCTTGTAGTAGCGAGGTTTGGGCGCGGTAATGTTCGAGGCTGACGTTTTTCTCGGCCAGAATAGTGCGGTAGCTGTCGGCAACTAGCGGCTGCAGCAGATTGCCCTGTAGCACGTCCGCCTGTTTTCCCCGGCCGCGGTCAAAGCTGGCCTCGTCCACGCGAATCAGCCCAACCAAACTGTTGCCGATGAGAATGTTGAAGTCTAGCCCTGGCAGTGAGGTAATCTCTTCTGGAGACTGGGCCGTTGCCGCAACCGTCATCAACAGCTGTAGCCGGGTTGTCTCTACTGCGGCAGGCAGCCGGTCTACGCCGTACAGCGCCGACCGCAGCAGTCGTCGTCCAATGCCCTGGAGCTTGGACGGGTAGTCGGCCTCTAGCCCCGACAGCCAAATCTGAAGCTGTGCGTCCTGCATTCGCTCCAGATGGCCTACCACGCTGCAATAGATATCCGTTAGCCGCTGCAACGCCGCTACCAAAAAGGTGCCGGTACCGCAGGCCGGGTCCAGCACCGTCACCTGGGGCAAAATGTCTTGAATGAGCCGCCGACAAACATCGGTTTCGCCTTCAAACAACAGATCGTTAAGGGTAATGCCTTCTTGAGACCGCATCCCCAACTGGCGCATGGCATAGCGGTCTATCGCAGTGGCACATTCTGCCACAATGCTGGGTGGAGTTTGAGCCTGAGGGGAGGCAATCTGTTGTTCTAGCAGTGCTCCCACCGTGGCCGAGCCCCACGGGTTCCACACCCGCTCCCATGTGGGTTCGCCAAACCACACCAGCACCGCTTCGAACGGCTCATCGGGAATTTGTACCTGGGGATAGCGCTGCTCCAATGGATGTAAGTCGAACAGGTTGCCAATGAAGGGGACGTCTCCTAAACACTGCTGCACCTCTACGGAGCGCTCCCTCGCCGGGAGTGACAGTCCCTGACGGAACAGCCGCTGCACCACCGTTGAAAAGTACTGGTTGCTGCCCATCTGCTGGCACTGGCCCAGCTTGTTGTGCAGATACCACGGGTCGCCCTGGTTGAGTAGCTCCTGTTTTTGGAGTTGAAAGATGGCGATAAGGCGGCTCAGCAGCAGCGTGGCATAGGCGATGCGATCGCGCTCACTGCCGATGCCTTGGATAGCCCCTGCCAGCTGCGTCAGCTGCGCTTGATACCCTGTGGACAGGGCTGCCGTCTCGGCATCCCATCCCGGCAGTAGCGTCACCGGTCCCTGCTCAAACTCCCGTAGCCGCCGCAACCGGGGTATCCATTGGCAGTCCGGCTGTTGAGGAATATGCACCAGGCTTTGGTGTACGTCCGTCTGACCTTCTGTGTTACCCAAGGGCTGGAGCCAGTGCCACAGGCTGCGATGGTGGTTGCGATCGCAGAAAATCAGCAGCGGGTAGGGGTCGCTTTTGTGTAGCTTGGCATAGAGCCGCTTGCGAATTTTTAGGCTTAGCCGCACCGACCGATTGACTTTAATTTGCCAGACGGTGGTGCCGTTGCGTTCAGCAATGCAGCGGCAACGATAGGCTTGTTTGAAGGCGCGGGTAGTGACGGTGCGTCGGGGTTCGCACTTCTGCCAGCCCAAAATCTTTAAAAAGAGGTCTTCGAAGGCGTGCGATCGCAGCGCCGCCAGTGCCTGCTCCCCATGAAATTTCCTATCAAATTTAGAGACAGCATTCTGCATCACTACCCCAGTGCAGGTGGCTCACCCTCTTGTCCGTGCCTGTCCGTCAATTACAACTAAGCCGCTTGTTCGTTAGCGTAGGCCGCTAGCGCGTGCTGCCGAAACCGTTCCAGGTCCGCCTGCAAGGTCGAATCGACAATGCCCCGCAAGAAGCCATTGTCCATAATTCGCGCCAGTGCCGAGGGGATGGCGTAGGCAATGGTCATTTTGACCGTGCTCTTGCCCTTGTGGTCGTAAAATCGGATGGCTCCCCGGTTGGGCAGTCCGTCAATCGACTCCCACTGCAAAATCTGACGGGGCACTACCTTGAGCGTGCGCGACAGCCAGGTAAAGTGCCAGATGCCCGACGCTAGCTTCCACCGAGACAGCTCTGGGTCTTCGTCT
>CAWUKV010000288.1:0-4840 GCA_963923025.1 uncultured bacterium | reverse complement strand
CGATCTGGTATTTCATACACCACTACAACGCATCCTTACATGGCTAGCACTACCACTCAAGGAGCTTCAAGCCAATTTTCGAATCAACAAAGAAAATAGCGTCAGATGCAAAGAGATTTTCTTCTAACCATCGCGGCATAAATGGCTTAGGGAGATTGACCTTCTTTACATTTGCCGGAGAAGCGACGTGGCAAACAGTATTTAAGAACGACGCAGATGGATTTAACTATAAATACGAAATATATGTCAGTAGTGACTCTCTGTTAGATTGGGAACCTACAGAAGCAATTAGAACAGAAGAGCCGACAGGCACAACAGCTCGGTTCAACTTGATAAATCCAAAGCTGCAAGACATTACAAAAGAAGAGATTTTATTGCAAGATCGATTGGCCGAGTACTTGCGATCGCAAGCATCGACCCCGACGCCATCGCATAACCCGGGCAATCGTCCATTACCAAGGGTTACCCACCATCGCAAACCCAGCCCAATAAAACGGATGAGACAAATCATTACTGCTCATACCCTCCAGATCCGACGGTAAAGAGATAGTGGCAGCCGTTGTCGCATCGCGTAGCTGCCCCTGCGCTATTTGCACATCGCCGCGAATCATCGCCAGCTGAGCCTGACGCAGTGCTTCTGACTTCACCTCTGCGCCCTGTAGCTGGCTGTAAAAGTTCGTCATCAGAGCCAAAGTGCCCGCATCGTCAACGGACCACAGGCTGGCAACAGCCGTGCGCACGCCACTAGCAATGGACAGCCCAGCGAAGCCCATTTCCGCTTCGAGGCTGCCCACCGCCGTTTGGCAGGCCGATAATACCAGCAGCTCAACTGCAGGGTTTTTCCATCCCAAATCGTCAACCTCGCTCAGCCGCAGCCGATCGTCCCACAGTTGAATGTAAGAATCTTCTGCGGTACCGGCCTTAAACTCTGCGTGGGTAGCTAAATGCAAAATCTCGTAGGGGATTTGCTGCCGCTGGGAGATTAGATTGTGTCGCGTAAACTCTTCATTGAGGAACCCGACTCCGTTCCACAGATCAGTGATTGTTTTAATCTCTGCGGGTACCGCGGGCAAAGGGCTCAGCTGCTCAAACTCGCTGACCCCCATCGCCAGCATTTGGGCATTGTCTAGCGATTTATAGTCCGTGTTCATCAGGCTAATGGCGGGTACCGTCCCCAGGCTATATTTCTCAATTAAAAACTGTTCGCCATCGTGCAGCGCTGCCAGAGGGACCGTCCGCAGCCCCGCATCCATCGAGAACAACAAATTATCAAACTCCCCTTCCCCTAGCTCTGCCTCAATGGGGGCAATCAGCCAGTCGTAGAGCTGCTGTGCTGGCGTGAGATAGGTACTAGACCCCTGTCGCACAGAGCTGACAAGCGTGCGCCGAAACCGATTAACCGTCTGGGTCAGCTCGGCCTGGGTCACACTCTCGGTCTTGAGTCGGATAGGATTGTTGTCTGCGGTAAATAAGACAATCTCAAGCCCGGTATCTCCGGCAACTGAAGGGGCATTGACATAGACAATAGCTGAGCGAGTGCCCGTTGACTGAGCAACGTTGACTAGTACATTTTGAATTTCTGCGGGAGAGAGTTCCTGTACCTGAAGATCGGTCTCGAAGTAGTCGGAAAAGGCTTGGGTACGCTCGGTCTCTAGCTCGACCACGGCGACATCTGCTGCGTCAGCAGAAAGCGTCGCTCGGCTAAAGTTAACCCTGCTAATAGAAGCTTGAGTGGTGTCTCTACTGGGTTGAACGTCATCACCATAGCCAAAGATATCTCCCGTGTTGATTTCGCCTTCTAGGCTAAACAGGTCAACATCGCCACTAACCAAACCTTCGGCAACAATATCTCCGGTAGTGATATCGCCCGCCGCCATCAGGGTCACATTACCACTGCTGCCGTTGGGGGCTTCCGTCAAAATATTGACGGTGGAGATGCTGCCCTCATCACTCACAATCAGCACATCGCCACTTTCTTCTGAGCCAAAGGTACGAACATCCTGGGTCTCAATGTCACCGCGAGCCAGCAGCGAAACCGAACCGCCACGCCCCTCTGCGGAAAAGGAGTCCAAATTTTGACTGACAGATATCGCGCCTTCGTCACTCTCAATGGCAATATCGCCCCCTCGCCAAAGCCCTTCGGATTCGATACCCACCAGGCTGATATCGTCACGGGCTTGCAGAATAACGGCCCCCGCTGTCCCGTCAGGGGACTCGTTGCTAACTCTGCCGTCGGTAATGCTAATGGCACCGGCAAGACTGGTCAGGGCCACCATGCCGCCCCGGTCGGCACCCGCCGAATAAATGGCATACCCAGCGATGGAACCTGATAAATCGATATGTTTGCGGGCCGTAATGGCAACGTTACCCGCAGCTCCCTCGGTGGACAGCTCGATCATACTGGAGCCGCTGACCGATTCACCAGCAATGGTGGCAATGGTCCCCAGTGCCGTCACACTGCCCTGATGGCTGGTAATGTCCACATGGCCGCCCCGGTCGGCACCCAGGGAAGAAATGGACAGCCCGCGATCGCTCTCGCCTAGAACAATGTCACCGTTGGCAATTAGCTCAATATTTCCTGCAACCCCGTCACGGGCAATGTTGACCAATGCGCCTTGGCTGGTATCGATACTGCCATTTTCGCTAATGATCGTAATATTGCCCCCCTCAAACTCACCTTCGGAGCGAACGGCGTAGCCGCCGCCCGTGTCACCTCTACCCAGAACAACATCCCCAGCGGCTCTGACCACCACATCTCCAGCCGTGCCATTCTCAGACACTGAATTTAAGATGCCGGTAACCTCAATCTGACCAGCTTCACTGGTCAGGCTAATTACCCCGCCGCGTTCATCGCCGTAGGATTCGATCTCTAGCAGGTCGATATCGCCCTCGGCCAACAGCGTGACGTTACCGCCTCTACCGTCCGCATCCCGTGCAAAAGACCGAATAGTTGCCTCAAAGGTGATGTCGCCCTGGTCGCTGTCAATGAAGATATGCCCCCCGCGTGATGCGCCACCGGACAGAATCGACTGCCCGATAATGTCGCCTTGGGCTTTTAGGGCAACGCCCCCACCGCGATCGCTAAAGTCTCCCGTATCCAAAGTCCCCAGCACCAGATTTACACCTGTAATGGTCAAACTGTTGCCAAAGGTCTCAATCCGGTCAGACTCATGCATGATGAAGTCCCCAACGCCGTTGCCGTCTGCATCGGCAGTAAAGGTAATGGAACCATCAACCCGCTGAAACTTCAGCACGTCATCGCTGAGGTCATCCATAATGATGTGGTCATTGGCCTGGAGTTCCACATCGGCAGTGCCCGTCAGCGACTCTAGCGCCCGCTCAGAAATGACAAACAGGCCGCTACCGTCGGTATTTTCTACCCGGTTGTCCGTCCGGACTTCGTTGTCGTCAGCCCCTGGGGCACCATCCACAATCCGGATATTGTCGGGGTCTAGCAGTAGAGTCCCCGTGTCACCGAGGGCGGCAGTCAGGTCCACCGTTCCTTCGAACATCAGATTTCGCTTACCCGAAACCTCGGCAAAGCCACCGTCACCTGACTGGGTCCCCCCAGTTGCAGAAATATGCCCGTGAAAGCTGGTGGTGTCGTCGGCCCAGATGATCACGCGGCCGCCGTTGCCCTGTGCGATCGCATCGGCAATAATCCGAGTCCCCGCCTGCACCTGGGTCTGAATGGCGTTCAGCAGCGCCCCTTGCCCCTGGTAGTCGCCACCAATGCGAACGCTGCCCCCCCCCTGCTGACCCGAGGCATCAATGTCAGCCTGGGCAACGGTCACCTGTTCTCCCACAACCGTCACATTGCCGCCGGTAGCGCCGCTCACATCCAGCGTCCCAGCCACCACCGTTGTCCCGCCCGTTAGTGGCAGCTCTGTCGAGGTTCCCCCGGTCAGTCGAACATCCCCAGCATCGGTCATCTCCAGGCTGACGGCGTGGCTGACTAGGGTGGGGGTTAACAGGCTGGGAATGTCCGTTGACGATAGTGGCGTGGTCGCTTCCACCGCTGACGGGGAGGTTGTTTGCAGGTCCAAGCTCAGCAGGCCATTGGTTTGCCCAATGCGCACCGTATTCTGCTCAGGAATCGCAATTACAGAAATGTTGCCCGAGGGGGCTTGCAGCGTCCCAGTATTAATGACGAAGCCACCCAGCAGCGTTAGAGACTGCTCAGGCTGGACGGCTAACGTCCCCTCGTTGATAATCCCGCCGTGGCCCTGAGTAAAGGCAAACAGGTTGGGGGTGCCGTTAGGCATGCCGCCACCGTCAACGCCACCATCAAGAGCGCTAAACCAGCCCTCCTCAAAGCCAATTCGGTCTGCCGTGGTGGCAGTAAACGAACCGCCCAGGTTGAGGCGAGCATTCTCGCCGAACAAGATCCCTGCCGGATTGATGAGAAACAAATTGGCATCGCCACCGCTGACCTGAATCAAACCGTCAATGATGGAGGCATCGCCGCCGCTGACGCGTCCCAAAATGTTGACAACAGCAGGATCACTGACAAAATTCGCCGTCTGCCCCTGGTCCAGGTTAAATTGCCCGAAGCTGTGGAACAGGTTAGTCCCGTCGCTGGAGAGGCTGCCGCCGGTGATGTCGTACTGCTGCCCGTCCTGGGTCACCAGAGTGTTGAGACTGTCTGCGGCCCCGGTAATCGACTGAGCCCGCGCTGGCAGCGTATAAGCCAATAGACCCAGCGCTAGTACGGTAAAGGCGTTGCGGACCGTCCACCGATTGAAGACATCGACCCTGAAGACCACGGTTATGTGACACCATCAAAAACATAGTCTTTCAGTCCTAGCCTAAATTTTTGCACCACTGCCTAGAGAGAAAC
>CAWUKV010000287.1:0-5082 GCA_963923025.1 uncultured bacterium | reverse complement strand
TGCACTTCTGGGGTGGCTATCTTTTTGGGAGGTTTCCTTAAACCCGCTAGACAGCGGGCGTTTATCTCTACAGGAGCCTCCCGATATGAATAGGTATGACCGCCCCTACGGGCGACAAGTTTGTCCTGCTGGTTTGCACCACTGTCTGATGGCCGATCCGCCGAATCTACCGCCGGATTTGTCGTTTGCTCAGCCGCCGGGTGAGACGATTCGGGTGATTTTGCTGGGGAGTGTGGGCGGCATTCACCAGACGCGGCATTTGCTGCATAACCTGCGTTATGTAGAGGTGAGCCAGTGGAGTCCGCTGCTGGAGATTCCGGAGCGTAATTTGGTGATTACGCCGGAGCAGGGTGAGCAGATGAGTATTTTGGTGAAGCGATTGTAGGTAGTAGGGGCTAACGTTGAGGGTGAGGGGGCACCTAAGGGGTGTTCCCTGCTTTAATGGACCATTACAAAGTCCCCCTCTAATGTGGTTCGTTGTTGTAGGGTTAATTTTGCTGTAGCAGATTAAAAGTTTTGATGAAGGAAAGACAAAACGTTCACCTAGATAAAGAATGAAATTGTTAAGATCGGTTTTTCCACGGAATCATTGAAACGTGTCCCTTGAAGCGTTTAATCTCTGGAATTCATTTGATCAGCAAGTGACCCGCCCATCAGTTTCAGTAGGGATAAGCGACCTACTGTTCGAAAAGGGAGTTTGTTCGTGTGGGCACTGTCTAAGTTATAAGTTGCGGAAGAACGGACATCCAGAGGCTGCCAGCATTCTATTTGATGTTGTTAAAGGGGAAGGTTTAGTCCGCAGTTCCGAGTCGAAAGAAATAGGACTTACTGAAACTGAGATAGCAGACTACAAGAATCAAATGGCAGGATATGCCAGTGATCAGTTAACACTGGTCACTCGGGCTATGAGGCAGTCTGGAGTAATCATTGAGCAAGGCGTAACAGACGATGTTTATGTCACTTATAAGCCTGAAGGTCGTCGTAAGAATGGCACACCTATTCGTGCTCACTACTTCCACAAAACTGGATATGCAGATGCGTGCAAAAAGAGGAGTGTACATGATCAGATCGTACGTTTACTAGCCCACCAAATTGCAGCAAGGATACGGAAACAATATGAGGCAGACATTAAGAAAGTTTTCTTTGATAAAGTGCTCGACCCCTCCAGCCGTCGACCTGATGCTGTAATCACATCCGACGTACCAAACATAGGGACCGTTATAGTTGCGCTAGAGGTCCAACGCAGTCCTCTTCCGCTAGATGAGTTTAGGCAGAGACATGAGGACCTGAAAAGCTCCGCAGATGTAGTGATATGGTGTTTCAAAAAGCATGGCTCCTCTGATAACCTAAAGTCGAGTAGCAGCGATTTTAGGGAGTGCATTAAATACGCCGATAATCGCGGCGATCAGACATTCGTCTATTTCTTGCCTCAAAAAGAGGACGGAATTCTAGTATTCCCAACAGAAACAAATATTACGGTAGTCGATGCCAAGCGACTATCCTTTCCTTCATCCCCAAAAGACGGGAAAGAGCGTGAGCAGAAAAGGGATGATAAGCGGGTATGTACCCACCTAGAAGGAATTGATGAGCAGCGCGAATCAACTTCAACCGCCACGCCTAACCTAAAAATTGACCATCAGCTTTTCAGTGATATAAACATACGGCTAGGAGCACATAGAGAAAAAAGTGCGTCTGATGCTTGGGTGAAGCACTGGCAGATAAAGTTTCCACCTCATTGTAGAGACATTGTCTCTCGCACTGGTTTAACACCTGCTATCACGCTTGGCAATGGCACCGTCATTGAACCAATGGGACAGTACATATCAAAGCGTTGCAAGACGTTAGAGTTTGCTCACGATTCGATGTTCTGGATTCTAGATGCTCGTGAATGGACTGGTGACTGCGTTGTGTACCCAGGACAGCCTTATCAACGCGCGATCTCAAATAAGTATAGGACAAGCCTGAGTGACGTAGTGACACAGGGAGTCGATGAGTATTTTGGTGCTGCCCAAAAAATCCTTCGAGCAAAAGCTGATTCATGTATTCGCAATATTGAAAGCCTAGAGGACAATATTGAGTGTCTTAAGCAAGATGAGGAACGCGAGAAAAAGCAAGTGCTTGACGCTGAAGTCCTACGAGAAAAAGAACTAGCCTGTGAACGGCTTGATAGGGCAGAGATAGCGTTGAGAGAAGCCCGAGTAGAGCTTGATGAGTTTGCTTCTAACTCTCAACTACCTCAACTATCTTCTATCCCATCTGCCGTTCCTACGATGAAGTTGATTGAGCCATACATCTCAGAAGCGTGGAGCGAGATGTTATTTTATGCTGATATATTTGCCCCTGACAGTGCCACATTAGCTGATATGATTCGGCAATACAAGGGTGCTCGAACTGTTGATCACTTCTCAGAAATTACCCTGAACAAGGTCAATAATAGATACTCTAGGTGTAACGGGGTTATGCCTCTTAAAGGACAGCAGCGGGATATGCTGCTATCGACATTTAAGGCTATCTTTCAAGCAATTCCGATAAATACGCGCTTGCCAGAGGTCGTGAACTTGCTGTGTTGCGACCGCGTACAGGAGATAGAGAAAAATGGTAAGGCAACACTGACTGAAGAATTACAATGCCAGAACGATAAGAAAGAACGGCAGCTACAGAATGCTCTGTCTTCTTGTAATGTTGCTTTTGAAGCAGCACGAGTAGAACTAGAAGACGGTGAGGTTATCAAACAGCGTGCGATGGCCCAATATGAGAAAAAATCAAGAGAAATAAGTCGAGAATATGAGAGGCAAACCGATAGCCTAATCAACGAGATAAATAGTAGGAAATCTTACCTCACAAGCGCCTCAACGTTCAATGGGCTCAGAATCAGTAGTACCCTAATTAACCTATTGGGTATAGTTGGTGCCTATCAGGTGAATGTTTCCTGGTCTAATCCAAAACTTGCTCTAGAAATTATCTCAAAACCAGCATTCTGGGATATAGGTAGCTCAGATAGCCTGCTATACATCCCTAGCATGAAATCTCTGACAGACGAGATTGAAGCATACTTTGTTAAAACTAAAACCGTTATCGATAAATTTACTCAACCAGAGCTACAAGCCTAGATGAAGCATTGATAACAACATTTACAGCAGTGTCAGACAAGGTCGGCTAACTCCTCGGCCAGTTCCTCAACAGTGTACTGAAAAACTGAAACCTGATAGCGGGCTAGCGTATTGATAAATTCTGCCCGGTTGAGACCGGCAATCTCAGCCGCCTTTTCTTGGGAAATATCGCCCAGCTCGTACCATTTCACTGCTGCGGCAATACGCATTTCTTGCACAAACTCTTTAGGCGCTTTTCGCAACGCAGAAAAGACCGTATCCGGTAGATGAATTTGAACAGTCTGCATGGTTCATCCTCGTGTGGGTTAGCAGGCGTGCTGATCTTCTTTTGACACTGCCGCACTGTGCTGCAAGTAATCCCCCAACCACTGACAGCTCTGCTTCAGTAAATCTTCAACCCGCAGGTTCCATATTCTAACAGTCCCATCGGCACTGGCAGTAGCAAGGCGGTGACCGCTGCTGTCAAAGTCAACCCGCCAAACAATGCCCTGATGCCCTTCAAAGGTTTGCAGCGGCTCACCCCCAGCAGACCAGAGGCGCAGGGTTTCATCATCACTGACGCTGGCTAACAGCTGGCCGTCGGGGCTAAAGGCGACGCTGCGGACCCAGTCGCGGTGACCGCGCAGGATTTGCGGGTCTTGGCCGTCGAGGCTCCAGAACCGGATGCTGCTGTCGCTGCCTGCCGAGACGATGCGCTGACCGTCGGGGCTAAAGCTGGCATCCCAAACGCCGCCGCTGTGGCCGGTGAAGGTGTTTTGTAGGCCGGTTTCAATGTGCCAGAGGCGGAGGGTGCCGTCTTCGCTGACGGAGACGAGCTGCTGGCCGTCGGGGCTAAAGGCGACGCTCCAGATGGTGCTTTGGTGGCCGCGCCAGGTATGCAGGAGTTTAGGGGCGGTGTCTGGGGTGAACTGCCAGAGGCGGACGGTGCGGTCGGCTCCGGCGGTGGCGATGTGGTGGCCGTCGGGGCTGATGTCGACGGACCAGATGGCGTCTTGGTGGGCAGTGAGTTCGCCCAGGGGTTGGCCGGTAGGGGTCCAGAGTTTGGCGATGGCGTCGGCTCCCGCCGTGGCAATGTAGGTGCCGGTGGGGCTCCAGGCGACGCCGTAGACGCTGCGACGGTGGTTGTCGAGGGTGCGCAGCAGGTTGCCGTCGCTGTCCCAGAGTTTGACGGTGTTGTCTGCGCCGCCGGTAATTAAGCGGTTAGCGGGGGTATCACCTACCTGGGGCTGCCAGCAGACGTCCCAGACGATGCCGCGATGGCCTTCGCAGAGGGCTTCGGGGTAGCCGTTGAGCTGCCAAATGCGAATGGTGTCGTCGTCGCTGGCGGAGACGAGCTGGTGACCCTGGGGGCTAAAGTCGACGCTGAGGACACTGCTGCGGTGGCCGCGTAGGGTTTGCAGGATGGGGCCGTCGAGGCTCCAGAGGTGGATGGTCTGGTCGTCGCTGGCGCTGGCGAGGGACTGACCATCGGGGGCAAAGGCAATGCCGCGTACCCAGTCGGTGTGGCCGTCAAAGGTGTACAGCAGCTGACCATCTAGGTTCCACAAGCGCACGGTGCCATCGTCGCCGCTGCTGGCGAGCAGCTGACCGTCGGGGCTAAAGGCGACTTGAAGGACCCAGCCGGAGTGACCGATCAGGGTGTGGAGGAGGGGGCCTTCGGTGCGCCAAATTCTAGCGGTGCCGTCTTCGCTGGCGCTGGCAAGGTATTCGCCGTCGGGGCTGAAGGCGACGCTGCGGACCCAGTCAGTGTGGCCCTCGTAGGTGCGGATAAGGGACCCGGCCAGGTTCCATAGGCGCAGGGTGGCGTCGTTGCTGGCGCTGGCGAGGCACTGGCCGCTGGGGCTAAAGGCGATGCTGTTGACGGCTCCGGCGTGGCCTTCGAATGTGTGGATGGCGTTGCCGGCATGCATGCCGGTAGCCCGCCACAGGCGCAGGGTGCGGTCGTCGCTGGCGGTGGCGACTAGGGTGCCGT
>CAWUKV010000286.1:0-5091 GCA_963923025.1 uncultured bacterium | reverse complement strand
TATCAGCGGGTTGGTGCTGCTAAACCCCGTCCAAGTTAAAACCTGTCGCTTTCCTCTTCAGAAAACTCCAGTTCTGGACGTGGCAAAGGTTTAAACCGTCCCCGTTGCAGAACGCCTACGCTGCGCCCAGCTTGTCCTTTAGCTGATCCTTGGCTGCCGCCAGTGCCTCTGGCAACTTGCTGGCATCGCGTCCACCGGCCTGGGCTAAGTTCGGACGACCGCCGCCGCCGCCGCCGGTCATTTTGGCAATGCCGCCGATGAACTTGCCCGCCTGTAAGCCCCGACCAATGACGCCTTTGCTAAAGGCCGCTACCAGGCTGACTTTGCCTTCGCTGGGGACCGAAGCCAATACAACAGCCCCTTCGCCCAACTTTTGCAGCAGTCGTTCTGCCGCTGTCTTAAGAGAGTCGGCATCGACCTCGCCCATATTGGCAACAATCAGCTGGCTGTCCCCAACGGTTTCGGTCTGGTCTAGCAGCTGGTCCGACTTGGCCAGGGCCAGCTGCGACTGGGCTGCGGTCAGCTCTTTTTGGGTGACCTTCAGGTCCGTTTGTAGGGTAGTAATGCGGTCTACCAGCTCTTCGGGCTTGGCCTTAAAGCGCTCGGACAGGTCGCGGACGATGCGATCGCGCACGTTCAAATACGCCAACACCGCTGGACCGGCCACCGCCTCAATCCGCCGGACCCCAGCCGAAATGCCGGACTCCGAGATAATTTTGAACACGCCGATCTCCGCCGTGTTGCCCACGTGGGTGCCGCCACACAGCTCCATGGACACACCAGGGAAATCAATCACCCGGACCTCGTCGCCGTACTTTTCGCCAAACATAGCCACGGCACCCTTGGCCTTGGCATCTTCAATGGGCATGACGGTCACGTCGGCATCGTGCCCCTCGGCAATCCAGGTATTCACCTGGGCCTCAACCTGTTCCAGCTCTTCGGGCGTCAGCGCACGGGTAAAGTTAATGTCAAACCGTAGCCGGTCGAAGGCGACGAGAGAACCCGCCTGGGAAATGTCTGAGTCCACCAGCTTCTTTAGCGCGGCCTGGAGCAGGTGCGTGGCGGTGTGGTTGGCCTGGGCACGACGGCGGCAGGCGCGGTCAATTTGTGCAGTAACCGTGTCGCCTTTAGCCAGCTGCCCCCGTTCTACCTGACCCAAGTGAACAAAGGTGCTGCCCTCTTTTTGCACATCGTCCACGCGAACAATCATGTCCTCGCCCATCAGGTAGCCCTTGTCGCCAATTTGCCCGCCGGACTCGGCATAGAAGGGCGTTTGGTCGAGTACCACATGAACAATGTCGCCTGCGGTGGCAGTGTCCTTGGCCTGCTCTTCGACAAAGAGATCGGTGACGAGCCCCGTACCGCTGGCCTTGACGTAGCCTAGGAAGGGCGTAGCCTCGGTACGAGTGGCTAGCTTTTTCAGGTCAGACTGTTGCGTCAGGTCGATCTCTTCTCGACCCTGACCCGAAATCTCTTCGTGTTCTTTAACCGCTGCGCCGTACCCTTCCATGTCGACGGTGAAGCCGATTTCTTCGGCCATTTCTTCCGTCAGCTCTACCGGGAAGCCCTTGGTGGCAAACAGGTAGAAGGCCACATCGCCGGGAATCTCGGTCTTGCCTGCCTGCTTGAGTTTGGCAATCTCGTCGTCGAAGCTTTTGCCGCCGCTTTTGAGCGTGTTGAGAAACTGTTGCTCTTCGCGGGCCAGGGTACGGGTGATGACGGACTGGCGCTCTTTGAGGTTGGGGTAAGCGTCAGCCATGAGTGCGATCGCGCTTTCTGCCACTGGCACCACAAAGGGCTGCTCAATGCCCACCTGCCGTCCGCTGCGCACCACCCGGCGAATCAGTCGCCGCAGAATATACCCGCGTCCCACGTTCTCTGGCACAATGCCATCGGCAATCATGTGGGTACTGGCCCGTACGTGGTCGCCAATCACCTTATAGGCCGTCTTTTGGGCATCATTGGCTTCGTCGTAGGGCAGTCCAGCGATCTCAGCTGTGGTCTTGATGATCGGAAAGATGAGGTCCGTCTCGTAATTATTTGGCTTGCCCTGAAGGATTTGGGCCATGCGCTCTAGGCCCATGCCCGTGTCAATATTTTGCGCGGCTAGCGGCGTCAGGTTGCCGTCGGCGTCGCGGTTGTACTGCATGAACACCAGGTTGTAGAACTCGATGAACCGAGTGTCGTCTTCCAGGTCAATAGTCTTCGAACCGCGCTCGGGGTGGAAGTCGTAGTAGATCTCTGAACAGGGACCGCAGGGACCAGTAGGGCCAGAGGTCCAAAAATTATCTTCCTCGTCCATGCGGATAATGCGCTCGACCGGCACGCCAATTTCGTCGCGCCAAATGGCAAAGGCTTCGTCATCTTCACGGAAGACGCTGACCACGAGCCGCTCGGGCGGTAGCTTAAACACCTCGGTCGATAGCTCCCAGGCCCAGGCAGCAGCTTGGGACTTAAAGTAGTCGCCAAAGCTGAAGTTGCCCAGCATTTCAAAAAACGTATGGTGCCGTGCCGTGCGACCTACATTTTCAATATCATTGGTGCGAATGCACTTTTGCGAGGTGGTGGCCCGAGCCACAGGGGACTGGCGCTGTCCGAGGAAAATGGGCTTAAACGGCAGCATCCCCGCGATGGTTAGCAGCACCGTGGGATCCTCGGGCACTAAGGAAGCACTGGGCAAAATTTTGTGCTGACGGGCCTCGTAAAACTTGAGGAACGCTGAGCGGATGTCAGCACCGGTTAGGGACGATGGAGAGAACTCGGTGGGTGTGGACATAACCAGGGCGCAATAACAGGGGAGCAGGTACCGGATTCGGCAGCGAAACGACAGAAAAGCTAAATGGGTTCACTCTATCATTCTGACGGATGATGTCCTGAGTTGGGGTTGATACAATAATCGGGCCTATTTAGCCCTATCGGTAAGCTTTTATACCGGGGTCTAGACTGTCTTGGCGCATGGCTTTGAATATCCATACGCACAACTCAGGGAAACTGGATAGAGCTGATCGCTTATCAGACGTTTAATTTCCAATTCAGAATATAAAAGAAGAATAAAACTCCGACAGGGAAAATACCCAAATTTGTGTGTATCCATTCAAACTAAGCAATAGGGCAATACGTCTAGATACATGAGTCGTGTGTGGAACTCATAACTGCGAATAGATGACGCATCAGATTTTACTTGTAGGTGACGACGATTTTTCAACGCTGATTACCCAGCAAGTCAGAGGTTTAGAAACCCTATCACTAAACGTTTCTAGTTCGGCAGATCAGGCAGAGCGGCAGATGCTGGCTTCGGCTCCAGATTTGGTCATTGGCCAAGCTGGGCTGTTCAGTCAGTATTCAATTGCCAAGCAGTACCGCCAGCATCAGCAGCTGACGGGTATTTACGTTGTACTGGTGGAACACTGTCCAGACTGGCAAAGTAGCGCTATCTTACCGCCGCTCCAAAGGACGGCGTCTGCCCTGGAGTCGGGCGCTGATGCCTATGTGTGGCTGGGCGAGAATGACGCCCATCGGGTAACGCGGCGACTGCTCCAGCTACAGGTCAAGCAGGGGTTAGAGCGGGCCAAGGTCCAGAGGGAGCTACAGCGGGCCAACAGCTGGCTTTCGGCGATTGCCCTAGTCGATTCGCTGACGCAGCTTCACAACCGCCGTGCCCTAGACATCGAACTGCCGCAGCAAATTACCACTGCCCACAGCCGGGGTTACGACCTCAGCCTAATGATGCTAGACGTCGACTACTTCAAGCAGGTTAATGACCAATATGGTCACCTGGCAGGCGACCAGGTGCTGCAGCAGCTAGCAGAGCGGCTCAGCCGCAACATGCGCTTCTACGACACCGTCTTTCGCTATGGCGGTGAAGAGTTCGTGCTGATTCTCAACCAGACCCATGCAGAAGAAGCCCGGGCCATCGGTCAGCGTATCTGTAATTTAGTGACGTCAGAACCGTTTGTGATTAGGAACCAGCCACTGCTGTCTATCAGCGTTAGCATTGGCGTTGCCTGCCTAAGTGCGAGGGACGATCATCGCGGGAGAGATCTGCTAGACCGGGCCGATCAGAGCCTGTTGCAGGCTAAGTCTCAGGGACGCAATCAGGTGGTGATGGGCTGCTGAGCGTCTACTGTCCGATTGTCTTCAATCACGGCTGTGCAGT
Organism: uncultured bacterium; assembly: GCA_963923025.1. Lineage (GTDB taxonomy): Bacteria > Cyanobacteriota > Cyanobacteriia > Phormidesmidales > Phormidesmidaceae > CAWUKV01. The sequence goes on along the minus strand of CAWUKV010000286.1, from coordinate 935 downwards.
CTGCAACGGGCGCGCCTTCCTGCATGGCTTTAACCAATGCCTGATAGGCCGGTTCCTGCTTAGACAGTAGGGTCTTGGCCTGTAGGGTAGACCAGCGCAGTTTCAGTGGGCCTTCGCTAAGGGGGCGATCCAGCTGCTGCCAGAGCGCCTGTACCTTCATCCGATCGTCGCTACCGCCCTGGGCCGTACCGTACAGCAATTCTTCTGCCGCCACGCCAGCCATCCACACCGTACAGTACCGGTCCACCTGCTGAGCCGAAAGCTTTCCCTGCTCAACCTGGGCGTCCATTTCGCTGGCGTCAAACTGCACGCCACCGCTGCCCGGTACCCCGGCCCGCAATGCGGACCAGGCACTGAGGTGATAGTCCGTCACGGGAATATTGAGCAGGTGCGCTGCCAGAAAGTGACCGGCCTCGTGCTGCACAATTCTCTGACGGTACTCCGGCGACTGCTGAGCAATCCAGTCGATTAGTAGCGTGCCTCCGAGTCCTTGCCAGCCAAAGCGGTCGACGGCAAATAGGCCCGCCAAACCCGCCACCGCAATCCCTAACATCTCGGGTGTGATGTGAACCAGCGGCCCCAGCAGGCTTAGCATGGTAGTCAGGAAGATGGCGATCGCCACCAGATTCAGCGTAATCGGATTCATCGGGAATGTAGAGGGGATCCCCTTCAGGCTAACAGGTTTAACCCTACAGGGTGAGGCGTCGGCCCCGTTTCCCTTGCCCCATTTACCCTTCACCTATTCCTGAAAAAACACTTCCAGACTGGCCGCGTCTCCCACATATCGCCAGTGCCAGGGCTCGTAGCTAATATCCGGGTTGCCTTTGGGAAAGGACATCTCAAACCCGTAACGGCTGGCATTGTCTTTCAACCAGGCAAAGGCACGGGTCTTTTCGAAGGGCTCTTCTAAATGCTCGGCGGGGTCCGCTGTCAGG
>CAWUKV010000285.1:0-5139 GCA_963923025.1 uncultured bacterium | reverse complement strand
CTATCTCGTTCACTATTCGAAACTCTCCTATGGCTAAGCGTAAATCGTTCACGGCTTCGCTACCCGGCCTCCGCCGGATTGTGCGGCAGTTTTGGCCCCATATTCGTCCCCAGTGTCGGCTGTTGCTTAGTGCATTCCTGGCGCTGATGGCCGAGACGGCGATGCGTCTGCTAGAGCCCTGGCCGCTAAAGCTGATCTTTGACCGGGTCATCCTGCCTTCGGGGTTTAACATCCACAGCCACAACATTGAGGCGCTAGCGGGGCTCTCCCCGTTGATGGTGCTGAGCCTCTTTGCGGTGGCAATGGTGATTGTTTCTGCAGGGCGAGGGGTGGCTGCCTACTACAGCACGGTAGGCATGGCGGTAGCGGCGACCCATGTGATGTCAACTATTCGCGGCGAACTGTACGCCCACATTCAACGATTGTCCATGTCGTTTCATAGTCGAGCTAAAAGCGGCGATTTGATTACCCGCGTGACCTATGATGTGGAGCGCCTGCGGGAAGTCACGGTGGTGGCGGCGCTGCCGCTGGTGGCTCACGCTCTGACCCTGTTTGGCATGGTGGGGGTGATGTTCTGGATGAATCGGGAACTGACGCTGATTGCGATCGCAGTTCTCCCCCTCTTCGCCCTCACCACCACCACCATGTCTCGTAAAATCCACAGGGTGGCCCGCACCCAGCGCCAGCGAGAAGGGGCAATGGCGGCATCTGCGGCTGAGGCCATTGGGGCGATTAAGGTGGTGCAGGCCCTGTCCCTACAGGACTTTCTTGGTAAAGCTTTTGCTAAAAACAACCGCAAAAGCCTAAAAGAGAGTGCTGAAACCCAGCGGCTGCGGGCCGGTCAAGAACGACTGGTGGAAATTCTAGTGGCAGTTGCTCAAGCCCTAGTGCTGTGGCGCGGCGTACAGCTTGTCCTTGTTGGACAGGCCACACCCGGTGACCTGCTGGTGTTTCTCTCCTACCTGAAGGTGGCCTTTAAGCCCATGCGCCAGCTGGCCAAGTATACCGGGCAAATTGCCAAGGCCGTCGCCTCCGGTGAGCGCATTATTGACTTGCTAGAGACCGTTCCTGACGTGCGGGACCTGAAGGGCGCTAAGCCCGCTCCTGCCTTCCAGGGCGATATCCGTTGCTATAATGTCACCTTTGCCTACGGACCTGACCAAGGCGTTTTGCGGGGGCTGTCCTTCCAGGCCAAGCCGGGAGAACAGATTGCCATTGTTGGCCCCTCAGGCGGTGGTAAATCGACGCTGGTGAGCCTGTTGCTGCGGTTCTACGACCCGGTAGAGGGAGGCGTCCACATCGACGGGCACGACTTAAGGGCGTATACGCTGGTCTCCCTAAGAGAACAGATCAGCATTGTATTGCAAGATAGCGTACTGTTCTCTGCCAGCGTGCGTGACAACATTGCCTACGGTGCGCTGGGCGGCAAGGCCGACAAAGTGACGGATGCAGAAATTGAAGCAGCAGCGCGGCTCGCCAACGCCCACGACTTCATTACCCAGCTTCCCGACGGCTATGACACCATCCTGGGCGAACGCGGCTCTACCCTGTCAGGCGGTCAGCGCCAGCGCATTGCCATTGCCCGCGCCGCCATTCGCAATGCCCCCATCGTGATTCTTGATGAGCCTACCACCGGGCTAGACGGCGCCAGCGCAGCCACTGTCAGCGAAGCGCTGAACCGACTGACCCAAAATAAAACCACCTTTTGGATTTCTCACAACCTGCGTACCGTACAGCAGGCCGATAAGATGCTCTACATCGAGCAGGGTCGCATTCTAGAGCGCGGCACCCATGCTGAGCTGATAAGGCAGGGTGGTCGCTACGCCCGCCTCTACTGGCTTCAGTCCGAGGCCACAGAACAAAAACAGCCACCCTGTTTAACGTGCTGATTGATTGTTCTTTGTCGGCACAGCAGGCTGTGCCCCTACCTTACCTCTTCCTCCCATGTCTCCCACCCGCATTATCCTTGTCCGCCACGGGCGCAGTACCTACAACGATCAGGGCCGCTACCAGGGTAGCTCTAACGACGCTGTATTGACAGAAAAAGGTATTGCCACCGCTCAACAGGTGGGGCAATATTTGCGCCATGTTCCCATTCAAGCGATCTACAGCAGTCCTCTACGGCGTGTCACCCAAACAACAGACGTCATTTTGTGCGAGTTGTCTGCCAGCCCCAAGCCCATCACCATCGACAACAACCTGAAAGAAATTGAACTGTCTAGCTGGGAGGGATTGCCCTATCAAGTGGTTAAAGAACAGTTTTCTGAAGACTATCGCTGCTGGCAGGATCGTCCCCATGAGTTTGTCCTGACGCGGTCCCGATATCAAACCACAGGCAGTGCGGCAGCCGTTGCCGAGAGGCCCTATTATCCGGTTCAAGAGCTCTACCAGCGGGCACGACAGTTTTGGCAAATGATTCTCTTAAAACACATGGGCCAAACCGTTCTAGTTGTCAGCCACGGCGGCACCAATCACGCATTGCTTAGTACGGCGCTGGGCCTTGCTCCCCAGCATCACCATCGGTTACAGCAGTCTAACTGCGGCATCAGCGTGGTGGAACTGACCGGGCAGCGATCGCAGCTCCGTCAGCTCAATTCCACCACGCCCCTCAGCGAAACCCTGCCCAAGCTCAAAGCTGGGAAACGAGGGCTGAGACTGTTGCTAGTGGCAGAGGAAACGCTGGCCGACCCCCCTCGACCGCTCTGCCACCGACTGGCGGCTATCGCCCCCAGTTTTTGCCTTGCCAGCCGCGCTGACCTATCTCGCAGGCTTTTCCCACAATGCCCCAAAATGCTACAGCTTACAACGTCTCAGGCAGATTTTCTGCCTGATTGGCAGCGAGGATTAATGCGGTCTAATCGTCACCCGGGGGAGCTGCTGACGGGGGTTGCGATCGCACCCGCCCGCAGCATCCAAACCCGCCTCATTCAAACTCTGGGTGGCCAGCCCCAAAATGCTTCGCAGATCCACATCGAACCGGGGCAGCTCAGCGTCATTCACTACCCACCATCCCATCATCCGGTTGTTCAGGCGATCAATGTCTAGCTAAAGCTTTCTCTGTTTAATTTCTCTCATCGCCTAACCCTTAGGAGACTATGCCATGTCTACAATTTTAGTTACAGGAGCAGCCGGGTTCATCGGCTACCATGTCGCTCACCAGCTCTTGAAACAGGGGCACGATGTTGTTGGCATCGACAACCTCAACGACTACTACGATGTACAGCTCAAGCGCGATCGGCTGACCCAACTGCGGCCCCACCCCCGGTTCACGTTCCAGCAGGCCGATATTGCAGATCGCGCCGCTATGACCACGCTCTTCACCCGTTACGAGCCGGAACAGGTGGTTCATCTTGCTGCCCAAGCTGGGGTGCGCTACTCACTACAAAATCCCCACGCTTACGCCGACAGCAATCTAGTCGGCTTTGTCAACGTCCTCGAAGGCTGCCGCCACCACCGGGTGCAGCATCTGGTTTTTGCCTCATCCAGTTCGGTTTACGGGGCTAACCGCCAACTGCCCTACGCCGTTGAGCACAATGTTGACCACCCCATCAGCCTCTATGCCGCCACCAAAAAGGCCAATGAGCTGATGGCCCATTCCTACAGCCACCTCTATGGCCTGCCAGTGACGGGCCTGCGCTTTTTCACGGTGTACGGACCGTGGGGTCGCCCCGACATGGCCCCATTCAAATTCACAAAAGCCATCATCGAAGGGCGACCCATTGACGTGTATAACTATGGCCGCATGCGCCGTGACTTTACCTATATTGACGACATCGTTGAGGGTGTGCTGCGAACCCTAACTCACATTCCCCAGTCGGATACTCTCGACTCAGCTGAGAAGGTAGCTGGATCAGGCCAAGCACCTTACCAGATTTACAACATTGGCAACGGCCAGCCCGTAGCGCTGATGCACTTTATAAAGATCATTGAAAATCATCTGGGTGTCATCGCCCACAAAAATATGATGCCACTCCAGCCCGGAGACGTGCTGGAAACCTGTGCCGACATCAGCGCGTTGCAGAACGCGGTTGGATTCCAACCCACCACACCGTTAGCCGTCGGACTACCTCAGTTCATTGACTGGTACCAGGCCTACTATTCGGCGGCAGCACTGCCACTCTCAGCCTAGTCAGGCTAACTGCTGCATACACATACGATGCAGAATACCCCGATGCAGAATACCCGGCGCGACACCACAACGTCTAAAGCCCTGTAGCAATTGCTACAGGGCTTTTTTGCAGGTGCGATCGCACCCATGCCAACCGAAACATAAGCAGAACTTTCAGACTGTATGAGAAAGACCTAAAAAAAACTGATGCACACGTAAAAAATCAATGGTAGAGTTAAGTCAATGGAACGCAAATATTGCATTGAACTATATCAATTAGCAAAAGGCGTCATCCTGCGTGGGACGGATGTTTACTCTTTTTGACCGGAGCCTTATCTCAAAGCCTCATCTCGGCTGATGAGAATCAGCAGCTCCACATTCGCCCTAGGGCTAAACCACGTCCAAGTTGAAACCTATTAGTTTTCCTGTCGGAAAAACTCCGGTTATGGACGTGGCAAAGGCTTAATCCTCTGGGTTTCAGCTCAACTGAGTTAGGTGATTACATGCAGCTTACAAATAGAATCCATTTCAGAAATTTGCGCGGTGATCTCTTTGGTGGGGTCACCGCGGCCATTATTGCGCTACCGATGGCGCTGGCGTTTGGTGTTGCATCGGGTGCCGGAGCCGTCTCTGGTCTGTGGGGGGCGGTCCTGGTGGGTTTCTTTGCTGCGCTCTTTGGCGGCACACCCACGCTCATTTCCGAACCGACCGGTCCGATGACGGTAGTGATGACTGCTGTCATCGCTAACCTAACCGCATCCAACCCGGAGAACGGCCTACAGATGGCCTTCACCGTGGTGATGATGGCGGGACTGTTTCAGATCATTTTTGGGGCGTTGCGGCTGGGCAAATACGTCACAATGATGCCCTACACCGTTATCTCGGGCTTTATGTCTGGTATCGGTATCATTCTAGTGATTTTGCAGTTAGCTCCTTTTTTGGGACAGGCTAGCCCAGGTGGTGGTGTCGTTGGCATGTTACAGGCTGTTCCTCAGCTGTTGGCCAATGTGCAACCGGCAGAGACATTTTTG
>CAWUKV010000284.1:0-5182 GCA_963923025.1 uncultured bacterium | reverse complement strand
CGCTCTCCACAGCTCTGTTGCCTACCCTAATTTTTAGTCCTGACGCTGCACTAGCCTTCGACTTTACCCACCTATGCATCTTTGTTAGTAGCTTTCGTCTATACCAGCAATCCATTCGGGGCGGGCAGACCCAGACCGAAAAATTCTTTACAGAAACGCTGAAAACCCAGGCATTCTTTACCTACTTTCTAGTCACGCCAACCTGCCTGGCAGCACGGGGGCGTGGGGGTGGGTTAGCACTGTGGATCCGATCAGCAGATGATGATATGACTGGGGCGACACACCTCTCATCCTAAGGAATATCGTCCCATGACTTCGACCCCAGCCGGGTATCAGCCCGCCACTAAGACTAAGCGGTTCTTAAACTACCTCATCGACATCATTGCCTACTTTGTTGTTTCTTTAGTTGTTGGCATCATTCTTGGCGTTATTGCAGGCATTGTTATGGTCGCCAGCGGCGGCAGCACCACCTTTGTTGAATCCGCCGGGTTTAACCTACTGGCTAATGTGATCAGCCTAGCCATTTTGTACCTGTACTACTTTTTGTTCGAGCTGTTCTTCAAGGCAACACCTGGCAAGTTTGTCACCAGCACCCGCGTCATGGCCCGTCCCGGTGTAGAGCTGGATGCCTCTCGCATTGCCCTGCGCACGCTCATTCGGTTTGTGCCCTTTGAGCCGTTCTCGATATTTTTTGGCGACGCCTGGCACGACAAGTGGTCTAAGACAGTGGTGGTGGAGAAGCAGTAAACGGCACAGATTTTTCTGTCTGCTGGTAGAACGGGGTAGCAGCCTCTATCTGTAATGCTTGCTTGATAGGCTTACACCGCAAATCAGGCAAGCATGAGCAGAATCAATCAACTTAAAACGCTGGCGCTGTTAGCGCTGATGGCTGGGTTAATCGTGCTGGCAGGCTATTTGCTCGTCGGCAGCGAAGCAGGGCTTTACTACGGTTTGGCTTTTGCCGCCTTTAGCAGTTTTGGCTCTTGGTACTACTCTGACCGGGCAGCGCTAGCGGCATTTAAGGCAAAGCCAACCTCGCCGGATGAAGCTCCTGAGCTGTATACGCGGTTAGAAAGGCTGTGCGATCGCATGTCGATCCCCATGCCAAAGCTCTTTATCATCCCCACAGATACGCCCAACGCCTTTGCCACCGGACGCGACCCTAACCACGCCACCATTGCCCTGACTCAAGGCATTATTGACCTGCTGCCGCCGGACGAACTTGACAGCGTCATTGCCCATGAGCTCACCCACGTCCGCAATCGAGATACGCTCACTCAGGCTGTCGCGGGCACCCTGGCCGGTTCCTTGACCTACCTGGGCCGTATCCTCACCTTTGGCGCATTGTTCTTTCCGATTACCCGCATCGGCAGACGGGGCAATAACCTACTGTCGATTCTTTTCCTCCTGGTCATCGGCCCCTTTGCCGCAGGCCTGATTCAGATGGCGATCTCTAGAACCCGCGAGTTTGCTGCCGATGCCGGAGCTGCCGAAGCTACGGGCGATCCCCTGGCGCTAATTCGCGCGCTAGAAAAACTAGAGGCACTGGGCCAAGAGAATCCTTTGCACGGCAACCCTGCCTATGCGTCCCTATTCATCGTCAATCCGCTGTCGAAAAAGGGCCTGATGCGTCTGTTTATGACGCACCCGCCAACCGAAGACCGCATCCAGCGACTGAAGGAAATGGCAAGAGAGCTGAAACTCAGTTCTCAACCACAACTCGCAAACACTGCCAGCTAGCATAAGGCGACAATCTGTAGTCGAGAACCAGTCCTCGCAGGTAGAGTTAAGGTATGAAACCCAAAGGCGACGGAGGTTTCGCTATCGTCTACCCAACCGACAGCTAGTTGTAGAAGTCTGAATATTCCGTACGAGCCACTGTCAAATTAGCTGTGCCAAGCTGCTCACGCAGCGATAATCTGGCCTTGGTTCGCAAGTCTTTAATTTTGTCTGCCTGAGCACGGCCAAGCAGAATGTAATCTTCGACAGCGCTCTGACTTGCCAGCAAATCCAACAGATTGTCCCTAAAGGCATGCAGCTTTCTTCGGGTGCTCTTGGCGAGGTACAAACCTGCTTTAGATGCAAATGTATCGTTGAAGGTTGCCACAAATGTCTTAGCCTCTTGAACGTCAAGCATGGGGCTGCTGGCAAAATTTCTAACGATGCGATGTTCGCCATCCGTCATAGATGTGGAGGCAAATATCTCCCAGAATGCCTCACTAGCTTCTAACTGTTTCTTTGCCAATTCGGAACGGTATTCCGCTTGTAACTCAGACTTGATTTCCCTAATGGAAAACCGGTTAGCGATTACAGAAGCGATGATTGCAGTCACAGCAGATATGCACGACGCCACAATCACACTGATGGGTTGTGTCATAACTCGTTTGTCCTAGACAAAACTACGTTTAACTCAGGCGTATTTAGTCCATATGAACCATTAAAGGCAAATATGTGGGTTTTATCACTTAGTTTTGCTGATGTCTTCTAGCAGGACAAGTGACATATAAATAAGCGCTTGCAGATTCCAACCTACCTGTGGAAGAATAGAAGACTGTGTCAAACGACTGTATCGAACTTATCCCGGCTGGCTAAACCTGCTCAAAGATCATGGCAAAAGGCGTCCGTATCATTATTACGTTGGAGTGCACTGAGTGCCGCACCAACACCGACAAGCGCTCGAACGGCGTTTCTCGCTACACCACGCAGAAGAACCGTCGTAACACCACGGGCCGCATCGAACTGAAAAAGTTCTGCACCCACTGCAATAAGCACACCGTCCACAAAGAAATTAAATAGGGAACCCGCACATGCCTTCTTATTTTCGTCGTCGCCTGTCGCCCATTAAACCCGGCGATAAGATTGACTACAAAGACGTTGACCTACTGCGCAAGTTCATCACTGAGCGCGGCAAAATTCTGCCTCGCCGCATCACGGGTCTAACTGCTAAGCAACAGCGCGACCTGACCACGGCTATCAAGCGGGCGCGCATTGTAGCGCTACTGCCTTACATCAACCGCGAAGGATAGGGAACGCTCTAGCCTTCGCCGTCACGGCACAATCCGTTGTGCCCTCCGCCACCTCAACTCGAAAACCCAGTGGAGAAAGGGACGCTTGTCGAATTTAAGATACAGGGCCAGCCCCGTTTAGGGGTGGCCGAGCGTCCCGAAGGCAAGAAAAACTGGGTAGTGGTAGACGGTAACGGCCAGTCCCATACCATCCATCCCCGACAAGTTCTCTATGAGGTGGCAGGTCGGTCGTTTTCTGCTGACGAAGTACCCGCCTTTGAGTCTGAAGCTGCGGAAAATGTTGACCCGGACAGTCTGGAAGTTGCCTGGGAGCTGTTGAGCGAAGAAGGCGAGGCGACGGACCCGGCAGGACTTGCGGTCTTGCTATTCGATGAGCAGACGCCAACGCTGTGCTACGCGGCCCATCGGCTACTAAGCGAAGACAAAATTTACTTCAAGCAGAAGGGTGACGGCTATGTGCCTCGCCCCAAGTCGCAGGTGGACGAGCTGCTGCACCAAATAGAGCAGGAGGCCAAGCGCAAGCAGGAGTGGGAAGGCTTTTTAGACCGGGTGCGGCAGGCCATTGCTGGGGAATCGGTCAGCTGGGAAAAGAGCGATCGCATCCGCATCGAAATCCTCGAACGCTATGCCCTGTTTGGCGATGAGGCAACCCAGAAAAATGCGGCCATCGAAATCATTGCGGCCCTGGGCAAAAAGGCCACCCCTGAACTGACGTTTGAGCTGCTGGTTAAGATAGGGCTGTGGCAGCCCCACGAAAACCTGGCCCTACGGCGGGCGCAGCTGCCCATCGGATTCTCAGATGAGGTGATGGCGGTGATGCAGCAAACCATTGGCACCGTGCCGCCGGACCCCGATACGGAACGGTTGGACCTGACCCATCTCAAGGTCTATACCATTGACGACGAAAGCACCCGCGAAATTGATGACGGGCTGAGTCTGGAGACGCTACCGGAAGGGCGTGAACGGCTGTGGGTCCACATTGCCGACCCCACCCGCTGGCTCACCCCCGGCGACCCATTAGACATGGAAGCCCGTCGCCGCTGTACGACGGTGTACCTGCCCACGGGCATGATCCCCATGTTTCCAGAAGCCTTAGCGACAGGACCGATGAGCCTGCGCCAAGGGGAAGTGTGCTGTGCCCTCAGCTTTGGCGTCGTACTGCGGGAAACGGGAGAAATTGACGAGTATCAGATTCGACCTAGCCTGATTAAGCCGACCTATCGGCTCACCTACGAAGACGTAGACGAGATGCTCCAGCTGGATATTCAGGCAGAGCCTGAGCTGGGTGCGATCGCATCTTGGGCGAAGCAGCGGCAGTCTTGGCGAATGGAGCAGGGTGCCATTCGTATTCAAATGCCAGACTCCTCGGTCCGGGTCGAGAACGACGGCGAGAACATTAGCATCGAAGTACTGGACAACTCCACCTCCCGCCAGCTCGTGGCCGAAATGATGATCATGGCAGGCGAAGCGGGTGCCCGCTACGGCGAAGAAAACGAGCTGGCGATTCCTTACCGGGGCCAACCCCAGCCAGAACTGCCCTCGGAAGAAGAACTACTACAGCTGCCCGGTGGCTGGGTGCGCGACTCGGCCCTGCGCCGCTGCATGCCCAGAAGCGAAATGGGCACTACCCCCTCGCGTCATGCCACTCTGGGGCTAGACCGCTACAGCCAGGTCACCTCCCCCATCCGCCGCTATACAGACCTGCTGGCCCACTTCCAGCTCAAGGCCCACCTGCGCGGTGACGAACTACCCTTTAGCCGCGACGAGATGACTCAGCTCACCGTTGGCATTTCTAGCACCGCCTACGAAGCGGTCACGGTTGAGCGGCAAACTAAGCGCTACTGGTCGTTAGAGTACCTGCGTCGTGCAGGCGACCATGCCTGGCCGGTAATGCTGCTGCGCTGGCTGCGAGAGCATGAGAGCCTGGGCCTAATTATGTTTGAAGAACTGGGCCTAGAGCTACCGATGCGGTTTAATCGATCGATGGAGCTGGGTGAACGGTTCCAGGTGCGGGTACGAGAGGTGGACCCACGCCATGACATCATTCGATTTGATGAGGTGGCGGAAACCGAAGACAGCGAAGCCCAGGAACAGACATAGGCCAGGAACAGACATAGGCCAGGAACAGACATAGGCCAGGAACAGACATAGGCCAG
>CAWUKV010000283.1:0-5205 GCA_963923025.1 uncultured bacterium | reverse complement strand
CAACGGCAAGAAGGGTAACGATGTTGCCTATGGTGGAACGGGGCGCGATCGCATCCTGGGCGAAGGCGGTAATGACAGACTGTATGGCCAGGCCGATGACGACCTCATCTACGGTGGCCCCGGCGAGGACCGCGTCTACGGACAAAACGGCAACGACAAACTCTACGCGGGGGCCAATAACGACCGTGCCTACGGCGGCAATGGTAACGATTGGCTGGTGGGGCAGGCCGGTAGCGATTGGCTCTCTGGGCAGCGGGGCAATGACCAGCTCATTGGTGTAGACCCCAATAGTGCCAGGGCAGGCATCAACGAGAAAGATATTCTCATTGGAGGTGAGGGTGCAGACAAGTTTGTGTTGGGCGACCGCCAAAAGGCATTTTACAACGATGGCCGCAGCGGCATCGGTTTACAAGACTATGCCTTGATTAAAGACCTTAACATTGCCCAAGGAGACAAAATTGTCCTCCACGGCAACCGGAACAACTATCTAATAGGTCGAGCAACAATCAACGGCAAATCAGGCAGCGCCATTTTACTCAATACACCAGGGTCAGGCTATGAGGTCATCGGCATTGTTGAAAATGTTCAGGGGCTGTCGCTCAACAGTGCCGCATTTGAATACGTTGCCTGAGTGATTGGTCAACTGTCGTGAGACTAAGGGCTCACGCATCTACCGAACAGCCCTGTGCATTTAACCCTCATCCATCTTGAGACCTGGAGTTTTGACAAGGGTTAAATAGGCTCATTTCCCAGCCAGAATCGAGTGTATCGAGGATATTAAAAGTAGACACAGCCAAATGGCATCAGGACGCATCGGCGCTACGAGACCTGGCGTTGTCAGTAGCTCGCCCTCGTAGGTGATTGCATTCGAGATCTGGAGTTAATTGCCACGGCATGCGAACTCGAAGACTGTATCAACCAAGTTCAGTATCTACCGCTATGACTAAAATCTTTGCCTGACATATCTTTGCCTGACATAGCAGCCAGCGCCTCACCCGCTACAATTGATCACGTTCAAATTTGTCCGTGTCACCCAACCCTCATCCGAACTTATGACGGCAGCCGCACCTGCAAAGACTCAGTACGAAGCTGTAATTGGCCTTGAAACCCATTGCCAGCTCAGTACTGAAACCAAAATCTTCGCGCCCAGCTCTACTGAGTTTGGGGCCGAACCCAATACCCACATTGACCCCATCACCTTGGGTATGCCCGGTGTGCTGCCCGTCCTTAACGAAAAGGTGCTGGAGTATGCCGTGAAGGCAGGACTGGCGCTGAACTGCAAAATTGCGCCCTACAGCAAGTTTGACCGCAAGCAGTACTTTTACCCCGACCTGCCCAAGAGCTACCAAATTTCTCAGTACGACCTGCCCATTGCCGAGCATGGGTACATCGAAATTGAGATCGAAGCTGAGGGCGGCAAGAAGGGCAAAAAGAAAGGCGAGACCGTCAAGAAGCAGATCGGCATCACCCGGCTGCACATGGAAGAGGACGCGGGCAAGCTGGTGCATGCGGGCAGCGATCGCCTTGCCGGTTCGGCCTACTCCCTGGTGGACTACAACCGCGCGGGTGTACCCCTGGTCGAAATTGTCTCTGAGCCCGACCTGCGCACCGGCCAAGAAGCCGCAGAGTATGCCCAAGAGCTGCGCCGCATCGTCCGCTACTTGGGCGTTAGCGACGGCAACATGCAGGAAGGGTCGCTGCGCTGCGATGTGAATATTTCCGTGCGACCCGTCGGACAGAAGGAATTTGGCACCAAGGTTGAGATCAAGAATATGAACTCGTTCAACGCCATTGCTCGGGCGATTGACTACGAGATTGAGCGTCAGATTGCTGCCGTAGAAGCGGGCGAACCCATCTTTCAAGAGACTCGTCTGTGGGAAGAAAACTCCCAGCGCACCATTAGTATGCGCAAAAAGGAAGGCTCCAGCGACTACCGCTATTTCCCAGAGCCTGACCTGCCCCCAATTGAGGTATCAAACGACCAGCTCAACACCTGGAAAGCTGAGCTGCCAGAACTGCCGGCCAAAAAGCGCGATCGCTATCAGTCTGAGCTGGGGCTATCGGCCTACGATGCCCGCGTCCTCACCGACGACCGAGCCACGACGACATATTTTGAAACTACCGTGGGTGAAGGCGCTGATCCCAAAATCGTTGCTAACTGGCTGATGAGCGATATTGCCGGGTATCTCAATGCCGAAAAGCTGAGCATTACCGACATTGCCCTAACGCCCCAGGCCCTGGCAGAGATGGTCAAACTGATCAGTGCAGGTACCATCAGCAACAAGATCGGTAAAGACCTGCTGCCCGAGCTGCTGACTGAGGGCGGTTCACCCAAGGCAATGGTTGAAGAACGCGGTTTGGTTCAGCTGTCTGACCCGGCCGAGATTGAAGCTATTATTGACGAAGTGCTGGCTGCAAACCCTGATGAATTGGCGAAGTACCGGGCTGGGAAGAAGAAACTCCAAGGCTTCTTTGTCGGTCAGGTGATGAAGCGCACCAGCGGCCGAGCCGACCCGAAGCTTACCAATCAGCTGCTTGGCAAGAAGCTAAACGGTTGATAAACAAGGCGCATTGACTCTATTCTATCAATGCTATTGGATAAAAGGAATGTAAGGGGGGTTACACCCCCCACCCCTGCCATGTCATACTGTGTTATGTAGATGCACCCTGATGGTAGGGAGAGCTGGGATTCGGCTCTCCTTTTTTCTTGCCCAAAAATAGGCGATACCTATCGGGGTGGGTATAAACGGACAGAGAATCGAGGTTGATAGTAGCAGAGATTATCGACCTTTGAGCGCCACCGACGCTACACCGCACAGTCGCCAACGCATTTGGCCCACCGTCAGTGAGTTCTTTGACCCTTTTTGCTTTGTAAAGAATGGTGATGAGGCTTGGCCCTGTGCCCTAACGCTGACTAGGTGATCATCTTTAGCAGCCCCTGCTGCCCCACCAGCAGCTCTCGCACCAGGCTAACGATGCCGAACCAGATGATGGGTGAAATATCAACGCCGCCGAAGGGCGGAATCAACTTGCGAGTGGGCGCAAGTAAAAACTCTGTGGGCCAGTAAGCGATCGCGAAGGGCAGCTTTTTCAGGTCTAGCTCGGGGTTCCAGGTCAAGATGATGCGGAACAGGAACAGCAGCGAGTAAACGCTGAGGAGAATGCCTGTAGTAAGGGACGCGATCGCAACCGTAGTCATGGGTTTCTGTCGTAGTGCGGACAGTATTAGTCTAACCGTTAAGGTTTGTATCGCGCTGCTTCATATTGCTGACCCCGTCACGCCGTTCTAGGTGTACTCGATGAAGCCAGATGATTAGACTTCTCAAGTCGCGCCTAGGTCGGTAATATAAAGTCAATAAGCTTAACGCTTTAGCTCTCTTTTTTGCCGATACCCAAAGTAAACCTATGACGCCTTCTTTGACCAACTTCCTACTTAGCCTGGTTGCGGGCGCTGCCATCATTATTATTCCTGCCACTATCTTCTTGGTCTTCGTGAGCCAGCGCGACCAAATCAGCCGCGGTAACTAGCCTCAACTGCAGGTCGACTTGAGACCGAATTTGGATTTTGCCTTCAGGGTTACAGCTCAGGGATGTACTTCGGTGCATCCCTGAGCTGTAATAGGCTTGGTGCAACTCAGATGGCTGTGTGGACCTACGGTAAATCACAGCTAACAAATCAGGGCATGGCCGCTACGATAGAAGGGCGGCACGATGTGCTACAGACTTTGGTGTCTGAAGTCGACATCAAAATCCGTTAATACCTGGGGCGCAACAGCTGTCGCCCACTACAAGAGGACGCAATGCAATTTGGTACGCCGGTTCCCCTATTAATTGGGCTGATTTTGATCATAGGCGCGGTTGTGCTGTTTTTCCTCGACAAAATTAAGCCTGGCTACGGACGTGATGCCGATAAAGTCTATTCGGTTTTGCTGCTGATTGCAGGCATGTGTGCCCTGGGTGAGCTACAGCTGGGGATTTTTCCATCCTTCCAACTGCTGATCATGGCTGGGATGCTGATCACCCTACTGATTGAGAACATTCGCAATCGTGTCCCGCTAGAGCCGGTTCGTCCGGTTGGGGGCATGCCGCCCCGTGGTAGACCTCGCCCCTCCGATCGTCGCCCACCGGATCGCCGCCCGGTCTATCGGGCTGAGTTAGATGACTGGGATCGGTTCGATGACCGTGGAAATTCACGCAGCATGCCACCGGCTCGTCCCTACGAAGACGATCGCTACCGTCCTCGTTCTCCCTATGACGATCAGCCGCCGATGCGGCGGTTAAACCCCAGTGAACCGAGTGGACCGTACGACAGTCGCAACGGAATGGGGCAGCCCAATGGTGGTCGCCCACCGGAGACTTCCCGTAACTATGGCGCACCGCCGTCTGACTACCGAGATGGCTACGGTGCTCGCAATGGTTCTGGCAGTTCTCGGCCCCCCAAAGACGACTACCCCACTACAGATCGCCCGTCTGACCGCCCGCCGTCCAACCGTCCATCACCGAATCGCCCAGGGGCAGATCTTCCCTCTGGTGGTCGTGCTGCTGGCCTACCCAGCGATGCGCAGCCTTCGACGTCTCGTCCCGCTGAGAGCCGTCGGGGCACCGAGCGCACGTTAGATGTGCGTCCGTACAGTGAGGCTCCAGGTGCCAACCCTGGCAGTAATGGTGAGGACTACCTAGACTTCCGGCCCGTTGAACCTGATGGCCCCAACAACGGCGATGACTCGGACTGGCGCTAGACGCGCTCAGCTGGTTTATCTATTTGGGTTCATCTATTTGGACTGTGCCTAATCCGCACATAGGCTTCAAACATAGCGTTAGGCTGAGAAAGCCCAGCCACTGTTGGATTTGTTTTATATTTCTAACAAATGCGAAGCGATCTATGTCGAAAGATTGATGACGCCTCCTGTTCTGGTAAGAGGCATTTGTCCGGGGTTGTCGTCATACTGCTAGTAGCAATCATCTAGTAGCAACCATTCCCACCTCTGGCATGACACAACTCTCCAGCATGGCCACAACAGCGTTCCCTATCGTCGTTGTTGACGACGATGAGGTCGAGCAGATGTTCGTCAAGCGCTGCTTTCGCAAGTCAGGCTTGTCTAATTCTGTATATACGGCAGGCGATGGGCTGGAGGGATTGAGTGTCCTCAAGCAGCCTACAGAGGCTGGGGAGGCACTCTACCAGCAAACCTGTCTGATTCTGCT
>CAWUKV010000282.1:0-5292 GCA_963923025.1 uncultured bacterium | reverse complement strand
GAGCCTATGAGACTTTTGAGCCGTGCTCCACACTTTTTCAGCAAACCCTATGTAGGGCTCTGTCTACAAACTCAACGTCAAACCGCTCTACCAGAGGCCATAGCCACTGTTGCAAATCTTCTCCAGATAGGGACGGCAAGTTGATGGTACTGCCGCAGTAGGCTCCAAACATTAGCGTTGCGTTGAGGTATTCCCAACCTACTTGGCCGCTGCCCATCACCCAAAACTGACGCGAATCTTGGGGCAACCAATCCTGTAGATAGTCCAAGCCATCGAGCCCTTCTGCACTGCGGAGAAAGCACCAGCAAAGGTTAGGAATAATCATCAGATGCTGCGCGGTGGTCGCCTCATCCTCGGGATGGGATTGCTGGGCCTCGGCATCTGCGGTTGAGCTAGGACTGTCATCCAATGCCTCATTGAGTTGAGGCTCGTCCATCCGCTGGGGTAAGCCCAGTTTGTCTTGAATCTGATCTCTGATAGCCTTAACTTCCGGGGGGCGCTCTACCCAGTCCAATAGGTGAACAGACAGTGGTGAATCTTTCTCCTCGTCGTGTTCGTCAGACACTGCTAGGTCTAGCTGGGGTAAGCTTTCAGCCAACAGGCGAGAAACTGACGAAACTGGGCTACCCAAAACCACAATCGAGTTTTCAGACACGTCGGGGTTGGCTTTCCACTTTGCGATCGCACCATGAATCGCCTCTAAAATCACTGATCGCTCTTGTTCTGGAACAGAGAGTTGGTTAGCCGCCTCAATTAGCTGATTGGCCAATGCTTTAGGCAGCTTTACTAGAGCAGCATCAGTATCGGGCTGGGTCTTGGGGTCTTTGGCAAACCAGGCCACACGAAAAAAACGCCGCTTTAGCAGCCATTCTCTAAACTCATAAATTGGATTTGCCATCTGCCCCTACACCTTCTGTGTCCGACCTCGCGGCGTACTTGCTCCTGAGCGGCATCTAAAACTGGCGTAATCGATAGGTCCCTCCATCGGTTGCGCCAGGAATGTGCCTTAGCTGTGATTGGTATTGCTTTTGACCGCTGCCAAAATAGAGCGAGACAGTGATAGGGCCCGAGGTGGATCGCTATCGGGCTGTACCGGCCACCCTTCTCGCTGACGCGCGCGGTCGCCGTCGGTTTCTTCCGTCTGATCGTGGAAGAGAATTTGCTGGGTGGGGAAGGGCAGGTCTATACCGGCAGCGACCAGCTCATTGCAGACTTTTTCTAGAACCCAATCTTGAGATGCCATAAAGTCAGCGCGACGAGGCGATTGTATCCACCAGCGAGCCCGAATGTTGATGCTGCTACCGGCGAGATCCAGGACTAGTGCCTCGGGGGCCGGATCCTGCAAGACCTCATCGCTGTTTTGTAAAACATCTAGGATGATTTGTTTAGCCTTGGCAATATCGTCACCGTAGCCAATGCCAATGTCGTACTGGAGACGGCGATTGTCGTAGGCGGTATTAACGGTGACCGCATTTGTGAACAGCTCTGCATTGGGAATGACAACCCGGCGACCGTCGTAGGTGCGTATAGTTGTGGCCCGTGTTTCGATGTGTTCAACCGTTCCCTCATAGTCGCCGTAAACGATTTGATCGTCGAGCTGAAATGGCTCCGTCAGTAAGATCAAAATGCCGGCTAGAAAGTTTTGCAGAATATCTTTAAAGGCAAAACCAATGGCAACACCGCCGATGCCCAGGGTTGCTAGTGCGTCAGCAGGGTTAAAGGTGGGAAAAAGAATCGTCGCAGCAATCAAGAAGCCGACCGCAATCAGCGCCATCTGCACGAGGCGTCCCAGTACCAGCCCAACGTTACGGCTATCTCGATTGCGGGTTTGTTTGCGGATAAATCGTCGAACAATCCGACCCAAAATCCAAAAAATCAGGAAGACAACAACACCAACAACTAACGTTGGTAGAAATTGGACGGCGGACGACACCATGCTTTCTAGATTACTGATGGCTTCAGAGAAATTAAGGTTGTCTCCCATGGGTGCTACCTACTGTGCGAACAACTAAAATTTTGCGTAGAAAATAATTTACTAGCAGCGTTACAGTACTGGTTTGCTATGCTTTTGGTCAACCCGCCTAGGGCAGATTGTTCAACGCGGCTTGCTAATCTACACCAGTAAAAGTAAAAACGTGTAACCCAACGCTCCTATAGACAGCATGAGGAAGTTGCTCTGCCGCTCGTCCGGAAGCTCTTCTTTGATGACGTTTAGTACAATGCTGCCTGCCAGCAAAGAAAAAATAAGCGCTGTCACCGTTGTACTGATCGATAGCTGTAGGCCGATGACCCAGCCCGTAACAATCGCACCCGCCAAGATCCATCGGCCTAATCGCTGGTATAAGGATCGATTGTCCTGTCTGAGTCCGTAGTCGTTGACGACAAAATGTGTGCCAATTGCGATGCCATAAATGAGTAGGTCGGTCCACTCGGTACTCTTCCGATAGTGGAGCAGGTAGCCGATAAGTAGATTAAACAGTGCGAATGATAGGGTCTGTAGCCAAAAAATGCCGGGTGCTGTAACGCTTCCTTTCCCTTCTGATTCATTGTCCTGCTGGGATTGAGCTGCTACGCGCTCCAGTCCATAGAAGCCTAGCATTCCTACAAGCGCGACAATATAGACGTGATGCTCCAAAATGCCAAGGGGTGAGTACAGCGTTGGTATGTCTTGCTGGGCGTCGGTAAGCTCTGGCAGGATGTGAACAAACACATAGGCCAGCGAAATACCGCTGCTAATTGAGAGCCAGGCGTTGCGGGGCGTGCCACCGAGAAACTTAAGCCGATAGCTGTACAGATGGACGAGGCAGAGCGCAAGCGCGATTGCCCCCGTGAAAACTGTTTGACCCATAGCCCCAGCCAAACCAATCAACCTTCCAGTGCTTCATTCAGGTTCCAGGCAGCGCTAATGAGCCCCAAGTGAGTAAAGGCTTGGGGATAGTTGCCTAGGGCCGAACCGTTCATGCCAATCTCTTCGGCGTAGAGCCCCAAATGGTTGGCGTAGCTCAACATCTCTTCGAAGACTAGTCGGGCTTTGTCCAACTGTTGGCTATCGGCTTTACCTGCCCGCGTCAGCGCCTCCACTAGCCAGAACGTGCAGAGGCAGAACGTCCCTTCTGTGCCCTCAAGGCCATCTTCGGTCTCGGGATTGTATCGATAAACCAAACTGTTGGCGGTCAGCCCACCTTTTTGAGGCGGCTGCTGTACCTTCTCAAGGGTTTTGATCATGCGGGGGTCATTTGGAGCCATAAAGAAGACCAGCGGCATAATCAGACACCCGGCATCCAGCTGGTCTTCACCATAAACCTGTACAAAAGCCTGGACATCTTCGTTCCAGCCTTTGTCGAGAATCTCTTGGTAGATGGTGTCGCGCACTTCTATCCAGCGCTGCCGGTTTGCGGGGAAGGAGCGTTTGTCTGCCAGCCGCAGCCCTCGGTCTAGGGCGACCCAGCACATCAGCTTGGAGTAAACATGATGTTTTTTGCCACCCCGCGATTCCCAAACGCCTTCGTCTGGGCGCTGCCAGTTGTCGCAAACCCAGTCCAACAGTCGGTGTAGATGCTGCCACAGATCGTAGGAGATCTGCGTGCCGTATTTGTTGTATAGGTAAACCGAATCCATGAGTTCACCGTAAATATCGAGCTGGAGCTGATCGTACGCGCCGTTGCCCAGCCGGACAGGTGATGAATTTGCGTAACCCGATAGGTGGTCTAAGCAGCTTTCGGTCAGATCTTTGCGGCCATCGATGCCATACATCACCTGTAGGGTTTCATCAGGCCCTAGCTCTCGGCAGCGTTCTTCGATGAAGCCCATGAAGGCGGCAGCTTCTTGAGTGAAGCCAAGGCGCAAAAAGCCGTATACGGTAAACGCCGCATCCCGAAGCCAAAGATAGCGGTAATCCCAATTGCGTTCGCCACCGATTACTTCAGGTAGCCCCATGGTGGGTGCAGCGATAATTGCACCAGTGGGCTCGTAGGTCAGCAGCTTTAGCACCAGCGCCGAGCGCTCGACCTCTGAACGCCACAGACCGCGATAGGTGCTCTGAGACACCCAGCTCCGCCAGTAACAAATAGTCTGTTCAAACAGTTCATCGGCATGCTGACACGATATGGGACTGTCGCAGTCTTCTCTATCGTCCGGGCAGCACATTACAAACACAGCCGATTCACCTTCTTCTAGGGTGAATTTTGCCGTAACGCCCCGGTCATCAGCATCGAGAGAGACCTGTGTCAGCAGGGACAAGCTGAGGTTTTCTGAATGGAAGGTTGCACCAGCTTCTGTCAATTCGGTTTTATGGCTGTCACGGGCATAGTTAAATGCGGGGTAGCAGCTCAGGTGAAAGGTCATCTGGCAGCGCCTAGACTTGACCAGACGCACGAGCCACTGCTTCGACCCATCACCTGTAACGGGCATAAAGTCGATGACCTCACCCACACTAGAATCTGACAAGAATCGTGTCACCAGCACGTTGGTTTCTGGCCAGTAAAACTGTTTGTGGGCGGCCGCGTCACAGACGGGCTCAACCTTGAAGTAACCGCCCTTCTCTTCGTCTAAAATTGCGGAAAAGACGCTAGGCGAGTCGTGATTGGGATAGCAAAACCAGTCGATTGAGCCGTTAAGCCCAACCAGCGCCGTGGTGCGCATGTTGCCGATAATGCCGTAGTTGTCGATGGGTTGATAGCCCATAGCGTTGACAAGCCCCGATGAGACTGCCCTTTCAAGATATCAGCATGGACAGACAGGGTTGTCTAACCAGAGATAGATGAGTGACTGACCCTAAAATATCTGCATCAGTTAGATCAGGATATGTTAAGTCAGGCTTAACTTATGACTGTAGGCGGCTGATTCTGTTCTTCTGAGGCAGACGTGCTTTGCTTAGGCCAGGTAAACGCGAAGGTACTGCCCTGACCCAGCTCCGATACGAGCGTGATTTCTCCGTCCTGCTGTTCTACCAGCTTCTTAACGATGGAAAGGCCAATCCCTGTGCTTTCTATGACGTCTCGGCTAACGAGAGTTTGAAATACGCCAAAAATCTGTTCGTGGTAGCGAGGCTCAATGCCAGGGCCATCGTCTTTGATCTCGAACCGGACCATGGTGCCCAAGTCATGAACAACAACTTCGATACTGCCGTCTGGGCGATGGTGGTACTTGGCTGCGTTACTAATTAAATTGCTCAGAACCTGCTCTAGCAGAAGTTTCTGAGTCTGGAGTGAGGGTAGCGTTTCAGGTACGGTTATGGTAACCGTCTGCGAGGGCGATAGCTCATCAACAATATCGGCGATTAGCTGATGGGCA
>CAWUKV010000281.1:0-5307 GCA_963923025.1 uncultured bacterium | reverse complement strand
CCAAGATAAGGTAGATGGCTTCAATGCAGGAGCCGACGACTACCTGACCAAGCCCTTTGAACTCGAGGAAATGCTGGCCCGCGTGCGAGCGCTGCTGCGTCGTACTGACCGCATTCCCCAAGCCGCTAAGCACAGCGAAATTCTCAACTACGGTTGTCTGACGCTGGTGCCCGAACGGTTTGAGGCCATTTGGTTCGACAAGACGGTTAAGCTCACTCACCTTGAGTTTGAGCTGCTGCACTGTCTGCTACAGCGTCACGGTCAAACCGTGCCACCGAGCGAAATCCTCAAGGAAGTTTGGGGCTACGATCCCAACGACGATATCGAAACGATTCGCGTTCACATCCGCCACCTGCGGACTAAGCTAGAGCCCGATCCCCGGCACCCCAAATACATCAAAACCGTTTACGGCGCGGGCTACTGTCTAGAACTGCCTAACGAGGGTCCAGACATTATGGGCGCTCGAGTTGCCAGCTAATTTCACCGTACTCGTCTAGGGGGATCAGGGGAGTTCAACACACATGCTACCTAGCATTCATATCCATAAGCGCAGTTGAAGCCTCGGCGAAAGCCGGGGCTTTGCTCTGTTCGAGAGTGTCCTAATTTTTGTGGGGTAGGCGTCCTCGCCTGCCCGGTTATGGGCGGACAAGATGGCCACCGCACTGGACGTTCGGTGCTAGAGAGTAAGCGTTTCGAAGATCTATAGCAGTCGAAGGGTTGGTGGACCCATTCGGCTGCGTCGGGGGGCTCCAGCGTCAAGGACTTCAGTGTCAGGAACTGTCCTTAGCAACTCGACGAACGCAATAGCTGACACAGAATCCTGAATACTCCCTCTATTAGAAAAAGGGCGACTAGAAAAAGGGCGACAGAGTCTAGACTCTGTCGCCCTTTTTCATTGGGTGTTTAGTTCGGCTTTAGCGTAGGCCCTACTTCTTCGCGCCGACTTCGACGGGGAAGTACTCAGCTGGTGCCAGGGCGTTGCCGCGAATTAGGCTACCTACCGTCTTGGCGGTGATTTTGAGCTGGGTGATGGGGTTGGCGGGTACCACCGTCTTGTACAGGTAGCTGTCAAAGGTCAGCTTCTGCACGTCGATGTCAGAGCACATTTCGACGAAGGCTTCGCGGGTGGCGTCGGAGCGGTAGAAGACGCGTTGTAGGATGTCGAGCACCAGGTAAGTGGCACCGTACTGCTTGTCCCACTTCTTGATGTAGGTCTTCAGTTCTTTTTCGGTTAGGGCACGCTCACCGTTGTTGGACAGCTCCACAATGGTTTCGGCGCACATGCGGGCAGACTTGGCCGCAAAGTAAATGCCTTCACCGGAGGACTTGGTGACGGTACCGGCAGCGTCGCCAACCAGGGCCACCCGACCCACGACGCGGCGCGGTCTGGGATGCTCGGGGATGGGGTGTGCTTCGACCTTGATGATTTCGCCGCCTTCGAGCCGGTTAGCCGCACGGGCACGGATGCCCTTTTGCAGCTGCTTAATTTTGGCTTGGTTGACGCGCATGGTGCCGGTGCCGACGGCAACGTGGTCGTACTTGGGGAAGACCCAGGCGTAGAAGTCGGGGGAGACGTCATCGCCCACATACATTTCGGCCAGCTCTTCGTAGTAGGCCATTTTGTCTTCGGGCAGGCGAATGCGCTCTTGGAATGCGATCGCATAATTATAATCACCCGCATCAATGGCACGAGCAACGCGGGAGTTAGCGCCGTCTGCGCCAATCACCATGTCGACCTGGAGGGTTTTGGCCTCGCCTTGCAGGGTGCCGTTGGAGTGGTCGGCGTAGTGCAGGGTGTAGGGGTCGGTGTCGTTACCAGGGATTTCGAGCTTGTGGACGGTGCCGTTGATTAGCTTCGCGCCGAGTTTGTGGGCGCGATCGCGCAGGAAGCCATCTAGCACCTCACGGCGGCACATGCCGATGTACTCGTCGTCTTTCAGGGTGCTGCCGATGTTGACCTCAACATTTGAGGGGGAGATCATCTTCATCTTGCGCACGCGGCGGTCAATGATTTCGGGGGGCAGATCAAACTCATCGACCATGCACAGCGGAATTGCGCCACCGCAGGGCTTTGCATTGTCGAGCTTCCGCTCAAAAAGATAGGTTTCAATACCGGCTTTAACCAGGATCTCAGCAGCAGATGACCCCGCTGGACCGGCTCCTACAACCGCGACTCGAAGTGCCAAGGACTTTTCTCCAATTCGTGCAAAAGCTATAAAACGGATGCTATCACGCCACTTCAGCCGGATTAGCGAGGACTCACGAGTTGTAACAAAATCGCAACACAGGTTTATATTTTGTGCGGTTTTCGGGGGTGTCCCCGGCTCGAACAATTGAGTTGCATCAATAGAAAAGGTGCTTGATTGGCGGCTCAGAAAATGGGTTGAGCTTGACCCTGGGGTTTAGTGCCAGGAGTTCGTCAACGTGCTACACCAGTGAACGGATCACCTGTAAGCGTCTACGGCGTTGAGGGGCGCGAGCTATCTAAGGAACGGGCTTGATATGAAACGTCGCCAATTTATCTATGGAATGGCGGCGGTGGGGGTACCGCTGCTGGCCCAGTGTGGTAGGACGGTGGGCAGCGGTTCGGCCCAGCCTCATATTGCCAGCCAGGGTGGGGTATTGACGGCGACGCTGACGGCTAGCCGCAGTCGGCCCTTGGGTTCACCTCAGCTGACCTACAACGGGGGAATGCCCGGTCCCCTGCTAGAGGCTAAGGCGGGGGATGCCGTTCGCATTACGCTGCACAACCAGCTCGATACGCCCACCAATCTGCACTATCACGGGCTGCACCTGCCGCCTGCTGTGGACGATGTGTTTCGAGAGGTGCCCCCCGGCGAACAGTACACCTACGAGTTTGAGATTCCCCAGAACCACCCAGCGGTGACGGGCTGGTACCACCCTCACTACCACCTGCGGGTGGCCGATCAGGTGTTTGGCGGGCTGGCGGGTCCGTTTGTCGTCCGGGGTGAGCTAGACGAGATTCCCGAGATTCAACAGGCCAAGGAGACGGTGCTGGTACTGCAAGACTTTGCCCCAGGGCAGGCCCTACAGCCACCGCACCCGCTGGCGCAAAAGTGGGGCCGCGAGGGGGCAACGCTGTTAGTCAACGGACAACAGAACCCAGTGGTGGATGTGCCCCAAAACGGCCTGCTGCGGCTGCGGCTGATCAATGCCTCGTCGTCTCGCATTTACCGGCTGCAACTGCGGGAGCACCCCTGGCATTTGATGGCAACGGACCGTGGGGCGATTGCTGAACCGACGGAGCTGGATGAGCTGGTGCTGAACCCCGGTGAGCGGGCGGAGCTGCTGGTGCCGGGAGGGCGGGAGCCGGGGGACTATATGATTTGGAGTTTGCCCTATGACCGTGGCATTAGTGAGGTGAAGGCATCTATGGGGGCCGAGGCGGCGGGGCTAGTGGGCATTGCTGAGGAGATGGGGGAACGGGAATTGGTGACGCTGCGGTGTGTAGATCGCGATCGCGCCACCCAAGTCCCGCTACCCAAACAGCTGTTGCCGGTCGAGCCCCTACCCGAACCCCAGGTCACCCGCGAGTTTGTCTTAGACCACGGTTTAGATGTGGACGCCCCTGCCACCGGGTTCATTATCAACGGCGAGTCTTTTCGAATGGGCCAGGTTAACACCCGCGCGCAGCTCGGCCAGACGGAAGACTGGCGCATCATCAACAGAGCCAGCATCGACCATCCCTTTCACCTGCACACCAACCGCTTTCAGGTGATTAGCCGTAACGACCAGCCCGAGCCGCTGCGAGCCTGGAAAGATACGGTCGGCATTAGGGGCTATGAGTCTGTTGTTTTACGCGTACGGTTCGAAGACTTTACCGGGCTGACGGTTTACCACTGCCATATTCTCGACCATGAGGACCAGGGGATGATGGGCGTATTGGAGATTGTTTAAGGCAATAAAAAACCCCCAGTCCACAAGGGACTAGGGGATGTTTCTAACCTATATCATGCCTCGGTTAGAACCTATGCGGGTGCCGGAGATACACCACCAATGCGACGCGGACGCCGACGCTCACTCTTGCGCACGCCACCGGCCATCTCATATTCGCGGCTGTCTTTACCGTACTTGACGGCGACGGCCAGCAGAATTTTTTCTGAGAGGTCGTTGACGGTACGCTCAGCCTCCTGGAGCTGGTTGTACAGCGAGTCGAGCTTTGACAGGGCGGTATTGTAGGACGCCAGCCGCTTACGCAGGTCGCCAATGGCGTCTGCATAGGCTTTGGCCGTGAGCCCTTTGCCCAGGTCAAAGTTCTCGTCAATCGATTTAACGCTGGCCTCTCGGCGTTCAGCGTTCTTCAGGGGTCGTGAGCTGCGTTTTGCGCGTGCCATGATGTTGTCTCCTTAGATGGTAGATACTACTCCTATTCCGTAGAATGGAACATTTCTAGAGTGTGGGTATCAACAGAAAAAACGATCAGTGGTTCTGACGAACTTTTGTTGTATACCATTGGGGTTGTTGCGTACTCTTACAGAACAAACAAATCAACAAATTCTGCTACAGGGTTCACGTTATCGAGTAACGCGTGAACGTTTGTTGATACAGGGTTCACGTTACTCGATAACGTGAAGACGTTTGTTGATACAGGGTTCGCGTTATCGAGTAACGTGTGAACGTTTATTGATACAGGGTTGGCAAAATCGAATAACGTGAAGACGTTTGTTGATGCAGGGTTGACGTTATGGAGTAACGTGAAGGCGTTTATTGATACAGAGAAGGCGTTAGGCTAGGCGCTGCAAGGAAAGCTTGAAAATGGCCTGTGGGTGTTAGCACATTAGAATATTGAATGGGAAATGGTGTGCGATTTGTTACTTGCTCTGTACTGAAATTGTTTGGCGCACTGCAAAACTTCCTGAAGTTTTAACGGTTTGGGTTGGGTTACAGCCAGAGGCTGCGGTTAGGCTAGCTAACGGTAGCGAGGGCTGAACGTGAGTCAAGAAATTGCGCTAGAGCGGATTGCGGCGGCGGAGCAGGGGCTGACGGAGTTGGACCTGTCTGGGTTGGGGTTGACGGAGTTGCCGTTGGCGGTATGTGAGCTGAGTCAGCTCACTCAGCTCAACCTCTTCAATAACCAGATCACAGAGATTCCTGAGCACCTCTCCCGCCTCAGCCAGCTCACTCAGCTCGACCTCAACAGTAACCAAATCACCGAGATACCCGAGCACCTCTCCCGCCTCAGCCAGCTCACTCAGCTCGACCTCAACAGTAACCAAATCACCGAGATACCCGAGCACCTCTCCCGCCTCAGCCAGCTCACTCAGCTCGACCTCAACAGTAACCAAA
>CAWUKV010000280.1:0-5312 GCA_963923025.1 uncultured bacterium | reverse complement strand
CCAAAAGCATATCTGACAGCCAAAGCTTCACGCTTGTGCAGGCGATTTCCAAAGTAGTCTGTGCCAGTCCAAAGCTTAGCTATCTCACCGCTGGCATTCTACTAAGCTGCAGGGATAGCATCTGGGGCTTCCAGTCCTGACAGCGTTTCGGTTGCCCGAGCGCGCTGGGTTTTCAGCAGACCAATATTGCTGGTGAGTAAGAAGCTTGTGAAGCTAGCAATGGCAATCACTGGCAATATCGTCGTGTCTGACAGCACCGTCAAGATGATGGTGGTGCTAATGGGCGTTTTGGTAATGGCAACGTTGATGGCGGCCATGCAGCAAAGGACCGCAATCGTGGGGTGTATGGCAGGAATGCCAAAGGCGATTGCCAGTCCCAAACTTGCCCCAGTAAAAAAGAGAGGGAAGATAAACCCACCCCGAAAGCCGCCATGAATCGTGAAGCAGATCGCCACCATCTTGGTTAGGCAGATGCCCAATAAGGTCAACATGCCCAAGGAAGCAGACTGCGCCAGTAGCTGCGTTTCAATTTGAGTCTCGCTAAAGAACAACGTTGCAGGAAACAGAACAGCAATCCAGCCAATCCCTAAGCCGCCCATTACCGCCAGCACAATGTGTCGATGCTCAATCTTTTGAATCATCCACTTGATGGCGCGAAAAATGCCAATGAACAAAATGCCAGCTAGCGCACCGATCAGACCCAGTCCAGCGCCTTCGATCAGGTTTAACCAGCTCAGGTTAGGCAATGCCCCAAACCGGCCAAAGTTATAGATGCCGCCCACCTCTAGCCCCGTGCCCATACGAAACACCGCAAAGCTACAGATACCGGCCACCATCGCCGGAATAATCGCCTCGTAATATTCCAGCCCGCGTCGATGGGGAATTTCTAATGCAAACATTGGCCCGCCAATGGGATCCCCGAAAAAGGCCGCCAGTGCTGCCCCCATGCCACAAAACGTCATTACGCGCATATTTTTGAGGGACAGGTTAAGCTTGTCGGCAATCCAGCTCCCCAAGCTGCCGTTGATTTGCACCAGCGGCGCTTCAGGTCCGAGGCTGCCGCCTGCGGTAATCGAGACGAGAGAGGTAGCGACCATCCCTGGCGTTTGCTTAGGGTCCAGTCGTCCGGCATCATGCACCCGGTCAATGACCAGTGCCATTTCCCCTGGAAGGCCCAAAAAATATAAACACAGCCCCACCCCCAGACCGCCGACCGTGGCCACGATCCAGGTATAGTGCCAGTGGGGCAGCCAAGCCGGAAAGAAGGGCACAATCGCCTCTCGTCCCGTTTCCCAAACCAGCTCCAGGCACTGTTCTAGAACAAAATAATAAACAGTGGCCACCAGACCACCTGTAACGCCGACAATCCCGGCATAGAACAACGTACGAAAATAGGGCAGGTCTAGGGTAGATGTCGTCGCCTCTTGCAAGGGCACGACAGCATCAAAGTCTTCTGCGGCAAGGGTCATCAATTTCAGGAATACGTGAGCCCTGTAATCGTAGAAGCGTCTTTAGCTGTGAACGGTAGCGGGCACTACGTAAAGCGCTCGCTAAATGCATAAGTCAAAAGCAACTGTGAGAAAATTGCATTCAGCTTTTATACCTTCAGACAGATATTAAAAAACAATGATGGACAGCCAGTACCTGCCCAAAAGCTAAGCCAGCCCAAACAGCGTCACAACTGTAACCGTTCCAACCATCACCATGAGACCGGCTGGCATAAACTTCTTTGTCTTGACTAGGCGCACAACAAACACGACTACTAGCAATAGTGCGACAACTCTAGCCAGCCATAGGCCACTGGCAATACCCTGGCTGGCTCGGAGGGCACCCACAATTAGCAGTAGTCCACTGACGATGCCAGAAATAAGTGACGGCTTGCTGCGAGCCTGGACGTAGCCAATGATGCCGCCGACAATCGCTAGAATGCCGTAGATCAGTGCGATGATGAGTCCAGGCGACATAGACATGATTATGGGGAACGCTCCTATCAGCGGTGTTATCTAGAGGGCTTGATGAGCGGACTAGCAGCGAAGGCAATCTCGGCAATTCTGCGCTATCGGCAACAGGCCGCGTCGCTTTTACTCTACCAGCCTGTGCTATCCGATGAGGTGGGGCAGGCGTTTTTGCAGGTGCTGGCGGTGCTGTGCGATCGCAACTCCCCCGAAACCTGCCTACCCGCCTACAGCCGCTGGTTCCAGGCCCTAGCCAACGTTCAAAAGAGCTGGCAGCAGTACCTGATCGACCAGATTCTACTGGCAGAAAATGCCTTTACTGACCAGGTACAGCAGGTCCCCGTTCAGGAAGTCGCGGAGCCCATCGCCGCCGCTGTCCGTCACGACCTGCGGGTATTGCAAAACCTGTACGCTTTCGATACCGAGCAGCTGAGCCGCTGGGTCCAGACCGTCTGCCAGATGCCCGAAGCGCCGGTTGTGTGGAACCTGCCCACGCCAGAACCACCGGTGCGTTTTCCAACCTTGCCAGACTGGGCTGATGGTCTAGTAGAGCTGGCAACCCACTACCAGCAGCAGGGCACGGGCATCTTTGGGCAGTTCTACGCCTTTCGCTGGCAGCAAGGTCTGGCGGGCATTCCCTATCCTGACCCGGTGACGTTAGACCAGCTCACGGGTTATGACCACCCAAAGCAGCAGCTGATTAAGAACACAGAGTTTCTGCTAGCAGGCTACAGTGCCTTGAATGTATTGCTATACGGAGCGAGAGGAACTGGGAAGTCTTCTGTGGTGAAGGCGCTGGTCAATGCCTACGGAAATCAGGGGCTGCGACTCATTGAGGTGAGCAAAGCCGCGCTAGGAGACCTGCCGCTGATTGTGGAGCAGGTGCGATCGCACCCTCAAAAATTCATTCTCTTCGTGGATGATCTCTCCTTTGAAGAGGATAATGACGCCTTTAAGTCCCTCAAAGTTGTTCTAGAAGGCGGCGTCACCGCTCGTCCGCAAAATGTTGTTGTCTATGCCACCTCTAATCGCCGGCACCTGATTAGAGAGTACTTCGATGAGCGCCCTGCCCCCCGCGATGCAGGCGAAATTCAAGCTTGGGATACCGTACAGGAGAAGCTCTCCTTTAGCGATCGCTTTGGCCTGACGCTAACTTTTGAACCCACAGATCAGCCAACCTATTTGCAAATCGTCAAACACCTAGCTCAACAGGCCCAACTCCCCATTGATAATGAAGCACTGGACTATAAAGCCCGACAATGGGCCACCCGACACAATGGCCGCTCGGGGCGCTCGGCCCAGCAGTTTATTGACTTCTTGCAGGCAGAACTGAGTCTGTGATTTAAACCTCGGCCATGTCCAGAACTGTAGTTTTTCCGGCAAGAAAAGCAACGGGTTTCATTTTGGACGTGGTTGGGTGAAACAGCAGCACGTCCTTGCTGCTGCCTCACTGACTTGCGGATGGTACCGTATAGGCATCGGTATACATCAAGTACATGGCAGAAGGGGCGCATGGCAAAAGGGGGGCGAGTCTTACTATTGGGTGCTGTGACCCTCAGCGTCATGGTTGGCATTGCCTCCCTAGCCGCCATCTACGTCGAGCGCAGTCGGGTCTACACCATTCGTATTGCCACAGGTGGGCCAACGGGGGAGTATTACAAGTTTGGTCAGGCCATTGCTCAGGTCACCGAAGCCCACGAGCCTAAAATACGGGTTGAGGTGGTTGAGTCGGCTGGGTCCACCCAAAACATGCAGGACGTGCAGGATAAGACTGCTGACCTAGCGTTGGTTCAGAACGATACCGAGGTTTTGCCTGACGTTCGCGCCGTGGCCCAGCTCTACCCCGAGATGTTTCACTTTATCGCCCGCAAGGATGCCAGGTTTGAAACGGTTGCAGACCTTAGGGGCAAACGCATTGCCATTATGCCTCGGGGCAGCGGGTCGTACAATCTATTTTGGCCGCTGATTCAGCACTACGGGCTTGCTGCTCAGGATTTTCGTACGTCAGAAATGACACCGAGAGAGGCCCATGTTGCGATCGCATCCAACCAGGTCGATGCCGTATTTCGCATCATTGGTTTAGGCAACGACTCTGTTGCCAATCTGCTCAGAACCAACCAGTTTGAACTCATTCCCATCGATCAGGTCGGTGCTTTGCAGCTCGACCAACCCTACTTACAGTCCACCATTATTGCCCGAGGCACCTATGACGGTGGTTCTCCAATACCACCTGATGATCTGCCGGTCGTCGCCGTTAGCGCCTTGCTCGTCGCCAATAAAGACGTAGATCCAGAGGTAATTCGGGCTATCACCCGCGTGCTGTACGAGCACCGTAACGAGCTGATCAGCCAAAACCCCCGCACTGCTGCGATTGAATCGCCTGAAATCAGCCGCAATCT
The DNA here is from genome assembly GCA_963923025.1 of uncultured bacterium. Taxonomy (GTDB): domain Bacteria; phylum Cyanobacteriota; class Cyanobacteriia; order Phormidesmidales; family Phormidesmidaceae; genus CAWUKV01. Next base: position 958 of record CAWUKV010000280.1, on the reverse strand, counting down.
GGGTTTTCCGCTCCATGATGGCGCTAGCGCTTACTACAACCAGGACGAACCGGGCTTTTTTGTCGAATATGCCTAACCGATGGGCCTACTGCTATCGGTCAGTATTCTTCTAGCCTCCTCTATCTGGCAGTTTCGTCTATGGTTGGTGGGTCGTCAAAAAAATCGGGCCGATGCCTACAACTTAGAAATTCTTGCTCTGATTGAACAGGTCGATCGGGCACAGTCCTTAGAAGAACTTCAAGATCTGCGTCAAAAATTGTTCTCCATTCTAAAAAAGGTGGTGGTTGATCTGGATATTGACCGCATTTCTCCCGAGTCATTCCAGTCCTTTACCTTTCCTTGGGAAGTCGCCATCACAACCATTCGCCATCAGGAACTGGTGCTGTTGAATATCGAAGAGCCTGAGAAGCAGTAAATGTCTAAGACGGTTCCTGTGCCTGAGTGACCGCCAGTTCCGCATCTTTTTTCTCAACCCATTGAACTGACGGGCGCGTGTTAATGCGGTTAATGTACTGCTCAATCAGCGGGGTTTTCTCCACAAGGTTGAACTGGGTAATCCAGGTGAGGGCCCGGCCCCAGAGGATGTCGAGGGCGGTGAATGTGCCGCCCAAGAAGTAGGGACCGGTCTGGAGCTGAGTTGAGATCGCGCCGATCGTCGTCTCATAGTCAGCGTAGGGCGATGTGGCCCGAGGCGCAGGCTCCCGCTTCATTGCCCGGTCCACAATTGCAGGCTCAAAGCATGAGCCGTAAAACACCATCCACCGCAGGTAAGGCCCCCGCAGCGGAGCATTCAACGCTGGGGCTAGTCCTACTTCTGCATACAGGTCGGCCAGGTAAATGAAAATGGCAACCTGCTCGGTAATCAGTGAATCGCCATGTAATACCGCAGGTACTTTTCCCATCGGGTTTACGGCAAGATACTCAGGCGTAAGCTGTTCTTTTTCTTTTTGATTAATTA